>NZ_JNJM01000002.1:0-323084 GCF_000701645.1 Oribacterium sp. FC2011 | reverse complement strand
CATGAATGATGAAACACTATATTTGGGTGGTATTGACACCAACATATGTATATGATCTGGCATCAGATGCCCCTCTATTATCTCTACACCTTTGTAATTACATAGGTGCTTTATTATATCGCGCAAATCTTCCTTATATTGATTGTAAATTATTTTTCGTCTATACTTTGGTGTAAATACGATATGATATTTACACATCCATTTCGTATGGGCGAGCGAGTATTCTTTATTCGCCATTTTTATCACCGTGTCCTTTCTGTATAGTGGCTTGAGCACTACTATTATAGTGAGGATACGGTGATTTTGTATAACTTGAACACCCACCCGCATAGCGGGTGGTTTTGTGTGCCACGCGCTTGATCGTTTTGCTGCCGGCAAAACTTGAAGCAGCGCGCGGCACGTGGTCACGACCTACAACAAAAAATGAGGCATCTGAGCCTCATTTTTCTGGGTTTGCCAACAATCATTATCACCTATACTCAATTAACATTCCACTCTACAGTATAAGGGTTTATAGTATATATAAAATCCGAAAATTCTCCTTCCATTCCCTCGACTTTTACCGTACCGTATACATTATGCTTTGCCTGAGCAGGTCCTCGATAAGTGAAATTATACCCTCCGAGAGTAAAAGTAATTACATTACGAAGAATAGTTCCTTTGTATCCATCTTTAACTGCGCGGTAATAACGACTAAGATCTCCTCCACTTTGCCATCCTCCAAACGCTTCAACAGATACATCATACATCACTTCCGGTTCATCACTTATATTTGTTGCACCTGAATTCTCAAGAATCTTCTTAAACTCAGATATAGTATAGTCTCTATTGTCCAAACCTTGCCACAAGGCTGCGCCATGATATCTTTCTATTTCATTACCATTTGCACCAATAGCGGCAATAGTAACATCTCCAAATGTATTATCTACAACTTTTGCACTATTGTTGGTCTTAAAACCAGGGTTAATCGATAACACCTGAGTTGTTACAGCCTGATTTAAAGCTCCGGAGTCATATCCCTTTGTCTGAACAACGCCATCCTTAATCCATGCTCCATTTTCGTCCACAAGGTAACCATCAGGTGTAGTTGTATTTGTGAGATAGGTTCCATCATCATTGAAATAATAGCACTCCATAACTCCATCCTGATTAGGATCAAGCCAGTTCCAACCCTTTGCAAAAGCTGTGATAGACATCACAGAAGTAATAGCAGACATCATAATCAATAGTCTTTTAATCTTCATATCATTATTTCCTCATTTGAAACTTTTCTATTTAAAATCAAAAAAAACCTTACTCAGTTTCCTGATAAACAAATATAATGCTATCTGTCACTCCGATATATTCGGCAACATTCATACCAACAGATTATTAATCCACGAGATGCTTAATATGAATAAACGTAGTAGTTTATCACTCCGGCATCATTATCTGTAGACCAGCTCCCATGCCAGGTTTCCATAAACGGAGCCGTGTGCCCGATCAATGCTTTTGCAACCTCAATATAATCCATAGCAGTTATATGCTGTCCATCCAAAGGAGCTTTCCATGATTCACTATCATATGGGAACGAAAACAATGTACAATCCTCCCCATCTTTAGAAGCAGGAACACCAACGACATTATTATATCCATACTGCGCTATTTTCTGAAGCCAATATGCATTTTCATTATCTTCGCTCCACGCCTCGGTAGTATTACGATAGTATGTTGTAAAAGCACCGTCAGCGCCGATGTATCCTGTATCAGTATTACCGCTTTCAGCCATCACTCCGGAATCATCTAAATAGTACCAATGGTACTCTTTGCCATACATAGTATCCTGACCAATTTCTCTCCAGCCACCTATATCCAAGTAGCTATCAGCATCAAAGTGATACCACTTGCCATCTATCTGCTGCCAGTCATTGACAGTTGTGCTGCCATCATCGTTTACATACTTCCACTTCCAGCTTTCAGGTCCGTCAAACTGCCACTGACCTGCATAAGCACTAATAGACATCACTGCTGTTACTGCTACTGCTGTAAACATTGAAACTAATTTCTTCATACCAGAATTTCTCCTTCTTTAATTGTAAATGCTGCTCTGAAGTCGGTTCATCTATCATACCTCATCCAATCTGTTACGATTTGCTTATTACTACCTATGAACCAACCCACTTCAAACATTGTATACGAATTATTTGTCTCATTTTTCCATTTTACCCCCCCCCCGGACAAAAATCAAGGCTTTTTTCACCGATTTTATAATTCATAATCAAAAAAGCGGAATTCTTTTATCACTTCAGTTCTGCCCAAGAAAAAGACTGCTGCGCCCTCAGCGCAGCAGCCTTTTTCTTCATCAATCATACTATACCTTTGCCTCTCACCCCTTTTTTATAAGGCGCTGTTCCCCTTCGAAGGCAAAGCCGTATTTATAGATACGATCTTCCGGGATTCCTTTCGAAAGAAGATCCATATCATACTTCCGGGCATTTATCTGTCACAGAGCATTGTCCGCGGTTTCTGCCAATGTCTTCTCCCCACGTCTTTCATCACGGACCTTAAACTCCATGATGTCCGCTACATCTGATGGGTTCTTCGGCTCCATCACCACATCATATCTCCCGTCCCCAGTGAATACTCAATGTCAAATAAACCAATTCGTTCAGGTTTTCGAAGCACAGAAAAAATGTGTCCTCAACGTCAGATAAACCAATTCATTTAATCTTTCGAAGCACAGAAAAAATTCGTCTTCAATGCCAACTAGGCTTGCTGCTTGAAAGAACACGGAGAGAAAAATGTCCGACAGTGGCGAACACGTAAGTGTTCAGACACTGTCGGACATTTTTCTCGGAGTGTACTTTCAACGCCGTGAGCCGTTGGCATGAAGACGAATTTTTTCGTCCGGTAGCCACTATGTTCCGTTAACATGAGGACACATTTTTTCGTCCGGATAACACAAAAAGCGCCGGGGACATAAACCCCGGCGCCGAAAACGCGTAACGTTTTAAATTAATCTCTAGGATTGCTGATCTGAGCCTGAGCTGCAGCAAGACGTGCAACAGGTACACGGAACGGTGAACATGATACATAATCAAGACCGATCTTGTGGCAGAACTCAACAGATGAAGGATCGCCGCCGTGCTCACCGCAGATACCTACGTGAAGCTTAGGGTTAACCGGCTTTCCAAGCTTGAGAGACATCTCCATAAGCTTACCAACACCAGTCTGGTCAAGCTTAGCAAACGGATCAGCCTCGAAGATCTTTGCATCATAGTAAGCATTAAGGAACTTACCTGCATCATCACGAGAGAATCCATATGTCATCTGAGTAAGGTCGTTTGTACCGAAGCAGAAGAAATCAGCTTCCTTAGCGATCTCATCAGCAGTAAGAGCTGCTCTAGGAATCTCGATCATTGTACCAACCTCATACTCGAGCTTAGCGCCTGCAGCTGCGATTTCAGCATCAGCTGTAGCAACAACGATATCCTTAACATACTTAAGCTCCTTAACCTCGCATACAAGCGGGATCATAATCTCAGGCTTAACGTTCCAGTCCGGATGCTCCTTCTGAACCTCAAGAGCTGCACGGATTACAGCCTTTGTCTGCATCTTTGCAATTGAAGGATATGTAACAGCGAGACGGCATCCTCTGTGACCCATCATAGGGTTGAACTCGTGGAGTGACTCGCAGATGTTTCTGATTTCCTCTACTGACTTATTCTTAGCCTTTGCAAGCTTCTCGATATCAGCAGCCTCTGTAGGAACGAACTCGTGAAGAGGCGGATCAAGGAATCTGATTGTTACAGGGCAACCCTCAAGAGCCTCATAAAGAGCCTTGAAATCTCCCTGCTGGTAAGGAAGGATCTTATCAAGAGCAACTTCTCTCTCTTCCTCTGTATCTGAGCAGATCATCTCACGGAATGCAGCAATTCTGCTCTCCTCAAAGAACATGTGCTCTGTACGGCAGAGACCGATACCCTCAGCACCGAGCTCTCTGGCCTTCTTAGCGTCAGCAGGTGTATCAGCATTTGTACGAACCTTAAGCTTTCTGAACTGATCAGCCCAAGCCATGATACGTCCGAACTCGCCTGCGATCTGAGCATCTACAGTCTTGATCTGTCCGTCATAGATATTACCTGTTGTACCATCGATAGAAATGAAATCTCCCTCGTGGAACTCCTTGCCGCCGAGAGTGAACTTCTTGTTCTCCTCATCCATAACGATGTCGCCACATCCTGATACGCAGCACTCACCCATACCACGGGCAACAACGGCAGCGTGTGATGTCATACCACCACGAACTGTAAGGATACCCTGAGCGGCCTTCATACCTGTGATATCCTCAGGTGAAGTCTCAAGTCTTACAAGTACAACCTTCTCTCCTCTTGCAGCCCACTCTACAGCATCATCAGCTGTGAATACGATCTTACCGCAAGCAGCTCCCGGAGAAGCACCAAGTCCCTTTCCAAGTGGTGTTGCAGCCTTAAGAGCAGCAGCATCGAACTGAGGGTGAAGAAGTGTATCAAGGTTACGAGGATCGATCATAGCAACAGCCTCTTCAGGTGTCTTGTGTCCCTCATCAACGAGATCACAAGCGATCTTAAGAGCTGCAGGAGCTGTTCTCTTACCGTTACGGCACTGGAGCATGTAGAGCTTCTTGTTCTCAACAGTGAACTCCATATCCTGCATGTCATGATAGTGGTTCTCAAGAGTCTCACAAACCTTGATGAACTCAGCATAAGCCTCAGGGAACTCCTGCTCCATCTGTGCGATAGGCATAGGTGTACGAACACCGGCAACTACGTCCTCGCCCTGAGCATTAATAAGGAACTCACCCATAAGCTTGTTCTCACCTGTAGCCGGGTCACGTGTGAATGCAACACCTGTACCTGACTGGTTGTTAAGGTTACCGAATACCATCGGCATAACGTTTACAGCTGTTCCCCATGAATAAGGAATATCGTTATCACGACGATATACGTTAGCACGTGGGTTATCCCATGAACGGAATACAGCCTCGATAGCGAGCTTTAACTGCTCTACAGGATCTGAAGGGAAATCCTTGCCAAGCTGATTCTTGTACTCAGCCTTAAACTGCTCTGCAAGCTCCTTAAGGTCAGCTGCTGTAAGGTCAACGTCGAACTTAACACCCTTCTGCTCTTTCATCTTGTCGATAAGCTGCTCGAAATACTTCTTACCAACTTCCATAACAACGTCTGAGAACATCTGGATGAAACGACGATATGAATCATATACGAAACGCTCGAATGCAGGATCAGGATTGCCCTTAATCATAGCTGCAACTACTTCGTCATTAAGACCAAGGTTAAGGATTGTATCCATCATACCCGGCATAGATGCACGAGCACCTGAACGAACTGATACTAAAAGAGGATTCTGGAGATCACCAAACTTCTTACCGTTCTCCTTCTCCATCCATGCTACGCCTTCCATAGCCTGGCCCATGATTTCGTCGTTTATTTTACGACCATCCTCATAGTACTGAGTACAAGCCTCTGTTGTGATAGTGAAACCCTGTGGAACCGGAAGTCCGATCTCTGTCATCTCTGCAAGGTTTGCACCCTTACCTCCAAGTAAGTTTCTCATGGACATGTTACCTTCTTTGAAGGTGTAGACCCATTTTTTAGCCATTACTGATCCTCCTAATATTACTTGTTTGTATTTATATGTCTTTTATAAAGAGTTACCCTTTAAGTGCCAGTATGTATAGGATAACCTCTACAAAAAGCTATCTTGATTTATCCCGTACAGTCGGAAAAACCACCATTGAGATTATACTCGACTAATTTTTCTTAGTAAAGAAAACATTTGAATGAAAACGGTTACATTTTGTATTAATTTTCTATAAATAAAACAAGCCTTGGAAATTCTAAGAAAAATCAAAGAATTTCTAAGGCTTTTTCATTATTACAAACCAGAAAACATAAAATCATCCGGAACTTTTATCACACTAACGCGCAATGTTTACACCTTAAACCTGTATCCTACTCCCCATATGGTTTCTATATACTGAGGTTTTGCGGAGTCCATTTCGATCTTTTCCCTTATCTTTTTGATATGCACTGTTACGGTTGCAATGTCTCCCACTGAGTCCATTTTCCATATTTCCTTAAAAAGCTCCGCCTTTGTGTAGACATGATTGGGATGTGAAGCAAGGAAAAACAAAAGATCAAACTCTTTAGTGGTAAAGGTCTTTTCTTCATTGCCAACCCATACACGTCTTGCAGAAGGGTCTATCTTAAGCCCACGGATCTCGATGAGATCATTTCCTTCCTTTCCGTTACCTATAAGTCTTTCATATCTTGCAAGATGCGCCTTGACCCTGGCCACAAGCTCTGATGCCGAAAACGGCTTGGTCATATAATCATCGGCACCAAGCCCCAGTCCACGTATCTTGTCAATGTCATCCTTTTTTGCGGAAACGATGATTATGGGGATATCTTTAACCGATCTGACTTCTTTGCATACTTCAAATCCATCTTTTCCCGGCAGCATAAGGTCGAGAATAATGAGATCGAATTCTTCGCCAAGCGCCTTTTCAAGGCCGATATCTCCGTCATTTGTAATGGTTACCGTGAAGCCGGAAAGCTCAAGGTAATCTCTCTCCAGTTCGGCAATGGACTGTTCATCTTCAACTATGAGAATCTTTCTTTTATCATCATCCATTTAAATAACCTCCTGCATACTGCGGATATATTTCCTTAAAACAAAATTTATGGTGGTACCTTCTCCCTCAACAGAAGTCGCCCATATGCGTCCCCCGCTATCTTCAACTATCTTTTTGACAATGGATAATCCTATACCGGATCCACCTTTCATGGAATTTCTGGAGCTGTCTGCTCTGAAAAATCTCTGGAATATATATGGCAAATCCGTCTTTGCTATTCCCTTTCCGTTATCGCTCAGACTTACCTGTATAAAATCCCCGGCATCTTCAAGTATCAGTTCGATCTTTTTCTCATCCTTATCCATATATTTCACGGAATTTGAAACGATATTGTTGATGACCTTTCTGAGCTGCTCAGGATCAGCTATCATTTCGACGTCCCTGGATACTTTGTTCTCAAAAGTAAATTTGATCTCCTGGGATTCCATGTCAAGCCCTATTTCATCAGCACAATCCTGAAAATAATCCTGAACCGGCATATGTTGGAAATCATATGGTATTTTATTGGACTCGACCTTAACGTAGTACCTTAACTCATCAATAAGGCGGTCCATATCATTAGCTTTTATATTTATGGTCTGAATATACTTCCTTTGCATCTCCTGACTTTGAGCAACACCGTCCAGGATACCTTCCGAATAACCTTTTATAGCAGTAAGCGGCGTTTTCAGATCATGGGCAATGTTTGAGATCAGCTCGCGGTTGGCATTGTCATTACGTATCTTCTCTTCCTGTGTTTCCTTGAGCCTCATGCGCATCTCATCAAAGGCTTGCATCAGCTCGCCAAATTCATCATTGGTCTCAGCTTCAAGGGTGAAATCCAAATCTCCGGATTCTATCTTTTTGGCTGCCGCCTTCAGTTCATCCACGGGTTTTACGATACCCATATAGATCCAGCATATAAAAAAGAGTCCGGCAATTATTAGTATCATCACGTTCATGCTCATGGTGGTATAACCTCTGAACATAAGATACATGAGTATCAGAGGAAGGATAGTACTTATGCAAAAGCTTACTGCCACCCGTCCCATCAGTCCGACATGTTTCATGCTGTATTCCTCTACCCAATAATTTATAAATCTAACCTAATTATAACATAACTATTATATAGAAAAAAACTCCCAACATATTAATAATGTCGGAAGTTTTTACTTTGATGCAAAAGTTCAGCCGATGGACCACGATCCACCGGCTGAACTGTTAGGCTATAATCAATTTTTTATCAGAATGCAAGCTTCTCTTCGAAATAGCTCTTAAGCTGATCGATGGCGATACGCTCCTGCTTCATGGAATCTCTCTCACGGATAGTAACACAGTGATCATTCTCTGAATCGAAATCATAGGTTACACAGTAAGGTGTACCGATCTCATCCTGTCTTCTGTATCTCTTTCCAATGTTTCCTCTGTCATCGTACTCAACATTCCAGTACTTACTAAGCTCATCATTGATAGCCTGTGCACCCTCGGCAAGCTTCTTTGAAAGAGGAAGGATACCGATCTTTACAGGTGCAAGTGCCGGATGGAAGTGAAGGACTGTTCTCTCATCACCGCCCTCAAGCTCCTCTACATCATATGCTGCGCAAAGGAATGCAAGAGTTACACGGTCAGCTCCAAGTGAAGGCTCTACAACATAAGGAACATAATGCTCATTTGTCTCATCATCAAAATATGTCATATCCTGACCTGAAACCTCCTGATGACGTCCAAGGTCATAATCGGTTCTGTCAGCGATACCCCAAAGCTCGCCCCATCCAAACGGGAAAAGGAACTCAAGGTCTGTTGTTGCCTTTGAGTAGAAGCTGAGCTCTTCCTTCTCATGGTCTCTTGCGCGAAGCATTTCCTTAGGCATGCCAAGGCTCAGGAGCCAGTCCTGGCAGAACTGTTTCCAGTATGCAAACCACTCAAGATCTGTGTCAGGCTTACAGAAGAACTCAAGCTCCATCTGCTCAAACTCTCTTGTACGGAATGTGAAGTTACCCGGTGTGATCTCATTACGGAATGACTTACCGATCTGTCCGATACCGAAAGGAAGCTTCTTACGTGAAGTTCTCTGTACATTCTTAAAGTTTACGAAGATACCCTGTGCTGTCTCGGGACGGAGATAAACTGCGTTCTTTGCATCCTCTGTTACACCCTGGAAGGTCTTGAACATGAGGTTGAACTGACGGATACCTGTAAAGTTATGCTTACCACATGTAGGACATGCTACCTTGTGATCCTCGATGAATTTCTCCATCTCTTCGTTTGACCAGCCGTCAACTGAGCCTTCAAGCTCAAGTGCGTTCTCAGCTGCGAAATCCTCGATGATCTTGTCTGCACGGAATCTCTCGTGGCATTCCTTACAATCCATAAGAGGATCAGAGAAGGATGCAAGATGTCCTGAAGCAATCCAGGTCTGAGGGTTCATAAGGATAGCACAGTCAATTCCGACGTTGTACTTTGATTCCTGAATGAACTTCTTCCACCAGGCTTTCTTAACGTTGTTCTTTAACTCAACACCGAGATTTCCATAATCCCATGTGTTGGCAAGTCCGCCGTAGATCTCGGAGCCCGGATAAACAAATCCTCTTGACTTTGCAAGGGAAACGATAGTGTCCATTGTGTATTCTTTTGCCATTTTTTCCTCTTTCTGCCGCCGGAGTGCGGCTAAGAATAAAGTATTTAGTTTCACGCTTCTGCGCTGTTTTTCACTATACAACCTGGAACCGAAAAAATCCAGCGAAATCGAAACCGTTCCGCTGTGAAATGGCGGACAGAGCCAGAGGGCATCCGGCCCTGTCCTGTCTTTCTCGACCGATACAATCCTCATCTGAGTGTTTTCAATATCTCCAACGACCTGAAGTTATGAGGCATCACTTCACCGAGAAGGGCGTCAACATTGGAAGCAAACTCCTCGAAAACTTCCGGCTTAAGTGTGAAGGTATAAAGCTTCATGATGGGCGTTGACAGAACATACTGCCAGGCAAAGGCACAGGCCTGGGAGCATGGGAACGGCGGTTCCTCGGTGTACTCGCCGCTTATATACAGGAGCCTGAGTTCATATACTCTCCTCACCAGCTCATTGTCAAGGTTTGGATTCAGTATGGCCTTTAACGAAAGGAAGATAAGGTTCACCATCTCCGAGGCCTCCAGATTCTCCTGGGCAAGGTAGTCGGCAAATTCCAGCACATAGGAGCCGTAGCAGGCATTAACAAGATCCGTGGCTATCTCCTCAAAGTAATTGTTTACTTTGATGTCCCTGAGGTTGTAGCCGCTTTTCCCTGCCGTCAGGGTAAATGTCCCGAAAACGAAGTTTCTGGTGGCTGCCATAAACCTGGATCCCGGTTTTTTTGCCCCCGCCGCCCAGACAGTGATCTTTCCCTGTTCATTTGTAAGTACAGATAGTCTTTTATCAAAGTCACGGGATGGTGCCGAGCTCAGCACCACCCCGTGAAGTTCTAATTCATCACGCATATTTTCTCCTGAGAACCGTTTCCGGTCCGGAATTACGTTTCATCCTTGTAGCCGTAGTTTTTCAGGAATGTGTCCGAATCTCTCCAGTCCTTTCGCACCTTGACAAAAAGCTGGAGGTTGACCTTGTCGTCCACCATTTTTTCGATCTGGATACGGGCGCCTGTGCCTATACGTTTAAGCATTGAACCGCCCTTTCCGATGATAATGCCTTTATGGGCATCTCTCTCGCATACTATAGTGGCTTTTATGTCCCAGAGGCCGTCCTGTCTCTGGTGCATCTGGTCTATGAGAACCGCTATGCCGTGAGGCACCTCGTCATTTAACTTGCGGAGCGCCTGTTCCCGGATAAGTTCCGCTGCGATCTCACGCATGGACTGATCCGTAACCGTATCCCGGTCATAATATCTCGGTCCCTCAGGCAGGTACTTGAAAACTGCATTCTTGAAACCGTCAATGTTTTCGGCTCTTGATGCAGACAGGGGAACTATCTCCGCAAAGTCCATCAGAGTTTTATATTTTTCTATGGCAGCTTCAAGCTCCTCGGGCTTATCCTTCATGGTGTCTATCTTGTTCACCACAAGTATCTTTGGTTTTCCTGAATTTTTGATGACCTCAGCTATATGCTGTTCTCCTGCACCGATATAGGTTGTCGGTTCCACCAGCCAGACGATGACATCCACATCCTTAAGTGTATTTTCGGCAACATTATCCATGTACTCCCCAAGCTTGTTTTTTGCTTTATGTATGCCCGGAGTATCCAGGAAAATAATCTGTCCGCGGTCATCGTCATAAACCGTCTGTATCCTGCCTCTGGTGGTCTGTGGCTTGTTGGAGACTATGGCGATCTTCTGACCTATGACATGATTCATAAGTGTAGACTTGCCGACATTCGGTCTTCCAACCAGGGCCACGAAACCGGTTTTTATCTTTTTATCTTTCATATATTTCCCATTAAATTAATTTTGCTTAAAGAGTTCCTCTGTGGTGTAGAACTTATCCTTATTGTCCTCAATAAGCTTGTTGTTTCCAACGGTGCATGCCGCACCCTTTTCAAGGATCTCCTTTGCGTAATCTGAAAGTGCATTGATCTTTGCCTCGCTTGTTGCAAGGATCTGGTCTCTCTCCTCCTGAAGCATGTCATTGGTTACATGAGACAGGAAGGCACTTAAGGTCAATGCAGCCTTTGCGGAATTTGTCCTCGGTGTATCAAGCTCGGAAATAGCGCCTATGATGTACTTTGTCATATCTCTTTCCGAAGTTTTGAACTCCTTAATGAACTTAGGTATGCCCTCATAAATATCCAGAGTTTCCTTAAGATGAGGATCTCTATAGGATACAAAGTATCCTTCACCTGATCTTCCGAAACCTGACATACATCCGTAGGCTCCGCCTTTGACACGAAGATTGAGCCACAGATACTGATAATTCAGTATCACCTTAAGTACCTTAAGGGCACCTGTATACGGATGCTTCTTTGTATCATAAAGACCTGATCTGCCGACATAGTTAACCTGTGAAGGAGTCTTGAAGCCTTCATTGAGATTACCGCTGAGTGTAAGCTGCGGCAAAGCCTTTCCGGCTGAAGCCTTGTATGGTTTGAAACCTTTATCAAGCTTTCCTGCCTTCTCTTCCAGCTTCCGGATGCCCTGCTCAAAGTTCTTTTTGAACTTAGGGAATTCCTTTGCGAAGGCATCATTACCCTCTTTCTCGCAGGCAAGTGATATAAACATATTTTCAGGTCTGAAGAGCTTGCAGGCAACACCTCTCAACTTCTTCTGAAGTGCCTTTTTATCCTTCTTAAACTCATCGGATATTCTGTTGATGAAACGGTAGTAGCTTATGCCTCCGGTAAGGTCCGCATATCTTCCGGTTGCGGAAAAATATGAGGTTGCCCTGTTAACGGCATAGCTGTGGCTTGAGCCTTCAACCTTCATTCTTTCTCTTGAACGGGCCTCGTTCAGGATCTCCTGCATCCTCTTATCATCTTCGAATTTTGTTGTATGAACTATCTCATCAACTATATCGAGGCCGAACGGGAAACCGTCATACAAAAGCTTCACATCGATACTGAAGATACCTGTGTAGTAGCCATACTTACTGATATTGGGATAAGCACTTGCATCAAAGTTGATGCCTCCGGTGTTTAAAAGGATATCAGAGGTCAGATCCTGATAAGTATGTTTTTCGGTATCCATATAGCCGAGAACTGTCTTCAAAAATCCTGCGTACGGAAGCTCCTCTTCTGTGAGGCAGGATGTATTGAAATTGAATCTGAGATAAGCAATACCTCTTGTTTCAAGCTCGGTACCGATGAGAAGTGTATCGGAAAGCCGTGTTTCCTTCCAACTGAAGGTTTCTGCCTTTTTATCGATATCGCTAATGCTTAAGAGCGGCAGCTTCTCAAGATTCTCTTCACTTGTGGGCTCCTCCTGGTACTCCTTGAGCATCTTTGTATCGGAAACACACTTTTTGATCTCTTCCTTTGACATCTTTGCCTTAACGGCTGCCAGCTTTTTCTTTAACTCCTCCTCACGTTTTTCCGTAAGACCTCTTTCAGGCTTACAGATAACCAGGGCCGAATGTTTATTTCCAAGAAGATACTTCTCGATAAGCTTCTCGAAATAACCATCTTCAACATCCTTTCTAAGCTCTTTATAGTACTTCTCACAGAAAAGATAATCCCAGGGCTTTCCGCCATAGAGCCAGGTATCAAGTGATGTAAGGCTGTATACAAGTCCCTTTGGGGTACGTCCGTAATCAGCCTCTCTATACTGGAATTCGTCATGATTTATGGCAGCCAGTAATGTCTTCTTATCAAGGCCCTCTTTTACAAGCTTCTTTAAAGTCCTCTCTATTATCTCCAGGAATTTTTTCTTATCCTTCTTGTCGGTTCCCTTGGCAGTCACGGAGAAGTATGGCTGTCTGATTCCGTCCTGGAAACCTCCGAAGATATCTTCTCCTATACCTGCTTCGATAAGTGCCTGTTTAAGGGGAGCTCCCGGAGAAGAAAGAAGTGCATAATCCAGGATGTCGAGAGCAAGGTTTGACTTGCTGTCCAGAGCATCCACTACTACATTCCAGGAAAGATATGTATTTTTCTCAAGAGGTTCATTTTCACCCACAGAATAGGAAATCTCTTCCTCCTGCATCTTGTCGAATGGCTTCTGTGCAGCAATGTCTGAGTTAGGCTCGATGGCTGTGTACTCAGAAAGATATGCTTTATCAAGCCACTCAAGCTTCTTCTCCATATCCATATCGCCATACAGGAAAATGTATGAATTGGAAGGATGATAGAAACGGGCATGGAATGCTTTGAAATCCTCAAAGGTAAGGTCCGGGATATTCACAGGATCTCCGCCGGATTCATTACCATAAGTTGTATCCGGGAAAAGAGCATGCATGATATAACGTTCAAGCACAGATTCGGGATTAGAAAAAACGCCCTTCATCTCGTTGTAAACAACACCGTTATAGATGAGGTCATCTTTCTCATCCTGCATTTCATAATGCCATCCCTCCTGCATCATGATGCGTGGGTCCTTAACAGAATTCGGATGGAATACCGCATCCATGTAAACATCCATGAGATTATCGAAATCCTTATCGTTTCTTGAAGCGATGGGATATACCGTTTTATCCGGATAGGTCATGGCATTTAAAAATGTATTGAGGGAACCCTTGGCAAGCTCAACAAAAGGATCCTTCAGCGGGAATTTATCAGATCCGCAAAGAACAGAATGCTCCGTGATGTGTGCTACACCTGTGCTGTCCTCTGCCGGTGTACGGAATGCAATGCCGAATACCTTGTTATCATCAGTGTTTTTCATTGTGAATATCCGTGCACCACTTTTTTTGTGTCTGTATATGCAGGCGTCCGTCGAAAGTTCTTCGATTCTTTTCTTCTCTATCAGCTCATAATTCTTCATCAAGCCTTTCTCCTCTCTTATATAAAACCCGATCTGTCCCGTAATAGCGGGGGTAATGAGTCCTGTGCATTACCTTGGGCTTATTCAGCGGTTTAAATATTACCCACCAGTCTGTCTTTAAACAGAGCAACTGCTTCCCTGACCGCGAGATGAACAAGCATCATTTCATCTGTCTTTGCGGCCATAGGGCAGGCATCCATAACGCCATATTTTTTTGCAATCTCCTTTGCACGGAACAAATTAAAATCCGAGGTTATGATACCTATGGACAAAGGACGATCCACTCCAACAATTATATCATCTCTTTTTTGGTTTTGTCTTACAAAAGGTTCATTATGATGACTCGCCTTATCGGCAATGAGTTTTTGATCATGATCCTGATAAATAGTTCTTAATGAGAACCCTATCTTTTCCTGAGTGGAATCCGAATAGAATTCCAGCAGAAGGTTTTTGTCGGGTATTCCTGCATTTATCATGTAATGATACATAACAGTAGCTTCCGTATTTCTTCCATACTCACTTCTGCCTCCCGACAATACAAAAACCGTATTGGGATTTTCTCTGGCGTATTCTATTGCCTTATCCAGTCTTCTTTCCAGAGATTTGGAAATCTTGTTATCGACGAGATTTGTTCCTACGACTATCACGTAATCAAGGTTCCCCTGCGCCCTGGTGTGCGCATTTGAAAAAATCACCGTAAGTATGGTGAGGAGAATTGCAACAGAGAAACCGTAAGTAGCAAAGAAGAATACAAAGGGTCTCAAAGGAATTTCCTTTTTTTCCTTAAACTTCTTTCTGACATATCTCACCATGAAAAACATAATGAAATTCAGCAACGCAAATAACGGCCAGAACCACATAAAAGAGGTCAGGCCGTATTCAACAAATATCAGGAATACGTATGCAAGCGATGCTATTCCTATTGCTACAAAGATTAGTTCCATAAAATGTATTACCTTTTAAGGCTGTCTTGGAGCCCCTCCGTAAGATATGAAGTCAAATTCCCCGGATCAGGCTTTACTCCACGTCCTGTTTCTGCGGAGTCGTTTTTCTGATAATGTCTCCGGCTTCGGGAGCCACTGAAAATCTTACCTTTATCTGCTGGCATGCATGAGGGCAGGAATCCTGAGGTACGTCGGTCTCCGCGTCACGGATTTCAAGTACTTCGATAGGGATATCCTCACCGTTCGGCTTCATTATCTCTATCATCTCTCCCACGGAGAACTTGTTCTTCTGCTCAAGATAACTCCAGCCTTCCTCATCGCTGCGCTTTATGGTTCCGAGATAAACAGAACCTGTTACATAGGTATTGTTATCATAGATATGGTCATCGGCAGAAGGCTTTCCGTAATAGAAGCCTGTAGTGAACTCGCGGTAGGTACACTTTGCTATCTCAGACTTGTACCACTCCATATTGGCTCTGTACTTCTCTTCGCTTTCCTTAAGATCGTCAAGAGCCTTGCGATAGGTTCTGGCAACAGTAGCGACATAAAGAGCCGTCTTCATTCTTCCCTCGATCTTAAGGGAATCAATGCCTGCATCTATAAGCTCAGGCACATGCTCGATCATACAAAGATCCTTTGAGTTGAAAATGAATGTGCCTCTCTCATTTTCATAAATCGGGAAATACTGTCCCGGTCTCGTCTCTTCAACGATATTGTACTTCCAGCGGCAGGGATGTGTACACTCTCCTCTGTTGGCGTCTCTTCCTGTGAAGTAATTGCTGAGCATGCATCTTCCCGAATATGACATACACATAGCACCATGGATAAATGCCTCGATGTCCAGCTCCTCAGGGATATGCTGTCTTATCTCTTTGATCTCCTTAAGGCTCAGCTCTCTTGCGCATACCACACGCTTTGCCCCAAGCTTCCACCAGAAAAGGAAGGTTTCATAATTGGTATTGTTTGCCTGAGTTGAGATATGAAGCTCTATGGAATCCGGCAGAACCTCCTTTGCGATCATAAATACTCCGGGATCTGCAATAAGAACTGCATCGATACCTGTTGTGGCAAGTTCCTCAAAGTACTCCCTGACACCTTCCATATCTCCATTATGCGCCAGGATGTTTGCGGTTACAAACACTTTTACATTTCTTTCGTGTGCAAATGCAACACCCTCACGGATCTCATCAAGAGTAAAGTTCTTGGCATTGGCACGAAGTCCGAAAGCCTCTCCGCCGAGATAAACAGCATTTGCTCCATAGTTTACGGCAGTTTTAAGTACCTCAAGTGATCCTGCGGGGATCAGCAGTTCAGTTTCCTTTAACATTATTTTTCAATCCTCTCCTCATTTATTAACCTCAGCGTCTTACACTTATGGAAATGCCATCTCCATCCGTGAGTATGGCAGTTTCCAGCAGTTCGTTATGCTTCAGCTCAAAAAGATATTCTCTCATCCGGCTGTGGATGGTGCGGTCCCGCCTTTCCACCTGATACCGGCTTTCTATGATGCGGCCATCCTGAAGGATGTTATCGCTGAAAAGAACCGCGCCCTTTGGCAGCATCTTTATGATATCCGGAAGCCATATTATGTACTGGGCTTTTGCGGCATCCATAAATATAAAATCAAATTTTTCGCCGTTTTCCGCAAAACTTTTGATTACTTTGCCGGCATCATCATTGATAAGTCTGATCCTGTCTCTGTATATGCTTCCGGAAATGTTTTTACCCGCTTCTTTAACTCTCGGCTCATAGTTTTCCACTGTGATAATGCTTCCGTCCGAAGGCTGCACCTCTGCCATGGTCAGGGCAGAATAGCCGACAGCCGTGCCTATCTCAAGGATTTTTTTCGGCCGGAGCATAGTTATGAAACATTTAAGAAGCGCCGCCGTTTCATCCCTTATGATGGGGATTTCCGCCGCAAGCGCTTCTTTTCTCACATTTTCCAGAAGCTCACTCCGATCAGGTTCAAGTGAATGTATATAATTCACAAGTTTTTCATTTACGATCAAAGCTTCACTTCCTCTGGTAATTCTTTACTGGTCCGGCGTAAAAGCGTAAAACCCGCAATCCGCAGGACTTAAATCAGGTTTAATTCACAATAGCAGCATTATCCGCCTTATTGTCCTGCAGCTGCAGCAGCGCTTTCAGCCAGCTGTGACTCGAAGGCTGCATTGGCAGCATCCTGAGCTATCATGTTTTCATCATCGGAACCTCCGATAACTTCAACTCCGTTGGCATCCGTCTCTATCTCTTCGGCAGCCGTAGTGGCTTCCAGATCCATAAGATTCTTATCCTGCAATTCCTGATACTTTGCACCTTCCTGAGTCAGATGCCGGATAATCTCCGATGTGGTCATGGACCTTGAGATGCTATAGGTGCCGGGTACGTACTTAGCCTCATAAAGGAGCGACTGAACCTTAAAAGCATCAGCATTATCAATAAACTTCTTTTTCAAAAGTGCTTCTGCGATTTCCTCAGAACTCTGACCTTCACTTATAACGAACTCTTCCTCAGGAGCTCCGTCAACTGCCATTGCATGGTCATACATGAGACCATGGCCATAGCTGTAGGCCATTCTTATGCCGTTGGTCAGACCATATACTAAAAGTGCTATCAATATGACACGCCAGGCGAGTCCAACCACAAAGCTTGTTACCCGCTCCAAGGTATCTCTGTGACCCATTTATCAAACCTCCATTATGATGGGAAGGATAACAGGATTTCTCTTGATGCGCTTCCAAAGAAAATCGCTGAGGGAATCCTTGATGATGTTCTTGATCTTGCCCCAGTCGTTGACATGACGCACGAGACAGTCATCAACCGCATCCTGAACATGTACCCTTGCCTCTTCCATAAGATCCTCTGATTCACGGACATAAACAAAGCCTCGTGACACAAGATCCGGTCCTGCAAGAAGATGTCCGGAATACTTTTCAAGAGTAAGAACAACTACGATGATACCGTTCTGGGCAAGATTCTGACGATCTCTCAAAACGATATTACCTACATCTCCGACTCCGAGTCCGTCAACAAATACGCCTCCGGCCTGAACGTGTTCTTTTATCTCGGATTTGCTCTTGCCATCCTTCACGGAAAGTTCAAGCACATCTCCATTCTCTATAAGGAGACATTTTTCCTTTTGAACACCGATCTGTTCCGCTATTCTGGCCGCAGCCATACGGTGATGATACTCACCATGAACAGGTATGGAATATTCAGGTCTTACAAGTGAGAACAGAAGCTTCAGATCATCTGCGCAGGCATGTCCCGAAACGTGGGTATCCTGAAGGATGACCTTGGCATGAAGCATGCATAACTCATTGACCACCTTGTCTACTGCCTTCTCATTACCAGGAATAGGATGTGAAGAAAGCACAACAACATCATTGGGCTTAATGCGAACCTTCCGGTGCATTCCGCTTGCCATACGGCTTAATGCCGCCATGGACTCGCCCTGTGAACCTGTAGTGATAAGCACAGTCTGTTCATCGGGATAGTTTCTGAGCTGATCGATATCAATGAGAGTTCCCTCTGGGATATCGATGTAATTAAGCTCTGATGCCACGGTAATGACATTAACCATGGAACGTCCCTCAACCACTACCTTTCTTCCATACTTGGAAGCCATGTTTATGATTTGCTGTACACGGTCAACATTAGATGCAAATGTTGCAACGATTATACGGTTCTCTCTGTGCTCTGCGAATATCCTGTCCAGAGTAACTCCTACCGAACGTTCCGACATGGTGGAACCCGGCTTTACGGCATTGGTGGAGTCGGACATCATTGCAAGAACTCCGGATCTTCCAAGCTCGGCAAAACGCTGAAGGTCGATAGGATCACCGAAAACCGGCGTATAATCCACCTTGAAATCTCCCGTATGAACTATGGTTCCCGCAGGTGTGAAGATGGCCAATGCTGCCGCATCCTGTATAGAGTGATTGGTTTTTACAAACTCAACTTTTATGTCTCCGAAATCAATGATTCCTCCGAAGGGAACAACATTCATTTCTATGATCTGGTCAAGACCGTTTTCTTTAAGCTTATTCTCAATGAGAGCCATGGTAAGTCTTGTACCGAACACGGGAACTTTGATCTGCTGAAGAACATAGGGAAGTGCTCCGATATGGTCTTCATGTCCGTGAGTGATAACAAAACCCTTTACCTTTGAAATATTATTCTTCAGATAAGTGATATCAGGAATAACAAGATCGATACCCAGCATATCACCTGAAGGGAAAGCAAGACCGCAGTCAACGATCATGATGCTGTCTTCCGTTTCAAATGCAGTGATATTCATTCCGATCTGGTCAAGACCTCCGAGAGGGATGATCCTTATCTTGCCATTCGGAACTGAGCTGTCAGATTTCTGCTTTTTTCTCCTGTGGTTTGTTGTTTTGTGTTCCTTTACAGCAGCCTCTGTTTCAGCTGTTTTTTCTATTTTTTCAATTTTCTCAGTTTTTTTGGTGTGGCTTGCCGGCTTTCTTTTACGCTTTTCGCCCTTTTCCAATGTAACAGCCTGTTCATCGTTTTCCTTAACTGCTGTTTCGAGCATATCCATATCCTCTTTGTTTTTATTACTTCTCAATAGTTATACCTTCTCCTTCCAGAAGTGCAGAAAAAATCTGCATCACTGCTTCAGACTCCTTGTCATCGACAAATTCATAATCTGCTTCTGCATCCTCGGGTCCTGATACATCTTTCATGACATAGCACTCACCATCTTCACCTTCGGGAGCATCCGTCACAAGGATATAATTAACTCCCTGTACAGTAGTCTCCTCAAGGATTTCAAGTTCGAGTGTTCCATCCTCGGATTTTAACCGGATAGTATTTTCCATGTTGTACTCCTAACTTCTGTATATTACACAGAGAGGCTTTTAACCTCTCAGATATTGTTCCAGAATCAACTGTGCGGCAACCTGGTCGATAACCCTTTTCTGTTCGGATCTCTTTATGCCGCTTTCATCGAGTATCTCCGCTGCCTCCATAGTGGTGAGACGTTCATCGGTGAACTCCACCGGAACCGTGACTCTTAACTTAAGTTTTTCCACAAAGTCCCTTGTCTGAAGAGCTCTTTCTCCCTCAGTATCGTCCATATTGAGTGGCAGACCGACTATGATTTTTTCCACATCATAGTCCTCGACAATTTTTTGTATTTCCGACAGAGTTTTTCTGAGTTTCGATTCCCTGTCTCTTAATATAGTTTTAAAAGGCTGTACCGTTATGCCCATAGGGTCGGTCATGGCGACACCAACTGTTTTTGATCCGTAATCCAGTCCCAGAATTCTCAATGAAAATCTCCTATATAAACGCATTTTTCCGCCGTTTATCTCTGACATACAGACGCAGATCTAATTGGCTCCTATATCACTAATGTTTAAAATTGCTTACATGAAGCTCCCACGATCAAAACCGTGGGCAGAAATATAAAAGAGTCTGCCGGCACGGACAGACTCTTCATAGACACACAAAATTACTTGCTGAGCTTTGCCTCAACATATGTCTTCATAAGCTCTTCAAGGATCTCGTCACGCTCGACCTTCATGATAAGGCTTCTTGCGCCCTTGTGGCTTGTGATATAAGTAGGATCACCGGACATAATGTATCCTACGATCTGATTTATGGGATTATAGCCCTTTTCCGTAAGTGCCTCATAGACACGGGCCAGAACCTCCGTAACATCCAAATCGTATTCCTGCATTGGTCTGATAATCTGTGTACTGCCTAAATCGCTCATATTGTCACGTCCTTTTAATAACTTAATTAATTCTATACCATTTACAAAATCAATGCAAGTACGCATGTCTCACATAATTCTTGGCCCTGCACCCTGATTATTTGTCCTATTTTACCCGTTCCTTCTTCATCATTTGTAAGCGGTACCATAAATCTCACATAACTTTTGTTGTAACCCCTCAGATATTTTTTTCCGCCAAAGGTAATGATATCCTCCGGTATGATTTCGGATTCTTTGTCTAAAAAGCTTCGTCTGAAGACTTCGGATTTTGTCTCATCCAGTCTGATAAGCTTTTCGGAGCGTTCCGACTTTATCTTATCGGGAACCTGATCCTTCATTTTGTCAGCAACAGTTCCCTGACGTCTACTGTACTTAAAAACATGCAGCTCATAAAATCCTGTTTCATCTATGAAATCATAGGACTCTCTGAAATCTTCTTCCGTCTCTCCGGGAAATCCCACGATCACATCTGTCGTTATAGCCGCATCATCCCATGCCTTTCTTATAAGCTCAACAGAATGTCTGAAGGCAGCAGTGTCATAATGTCTGTTCATAGCCTTAAGTGTACGGTCACAGCCGCTTTGAAGAGACAGATGAAAATGAGGACATACCTCAGGGATATTTTTAAGCTCCTTAACAAAAGCTTCGGTAATTATGCGGGGTTCGAGACTGCCGAGTCTCACCCTGTTGATGCCGGGAACATTGGCCACACTTCTTATAAGCTCCAAAAGGTGTTCCGAAGGCACATCGTTTTCCATGGCAAATTCATAATTGGCATTATCAAAATCAAGGCCATAAGAAGAAAGATGGATACCTGTAAGCACTATCTCGTGATAACCTCTTTTTGCGAAATCCGCAACTTCCTTCACTGTACTTTCGACAGACCTGGACCTAATGCGTCCACGTACATATGGGATGATGCAATAGGAACAATACTGGTTGCAGCCATCCTGAACCTTCAAAAATACTCTGCCGTTATCCTCTATCTCACCGGCTCTCAGATCCTCGTAGCTTTGATCCTTTAAAATATCTTTTACATAGCAGGAGGTTCTGCTTTTAAAATTCCGCCTTTCTGAATTACTTTCTGCAGTCTCCACAGAAACTGTTTCTGTGAACCCTCCTTTAGAAAAACTCTCTTCACTTCCGCCAATGTTATTTCCTGTCGTTTCACTTGTCACAGACTCATCTTCCTGTCCGTTGTTTAATGATCCTTCTTCATCTGCTTCACCCAGATAATAATTTTCAATCGCGCTCACCAGATTGCCCTTCTCATTATTACCCAGCAGGATGTCAACAGCATTATCATATTTCAGTTCTTCAGCCTTTGCCTGGACATAACATCCCGCTGCTATAACCACCGCATCAGGATTCATGGTACGGGCCTTGTGTATCATCTGCCTGGATTTCCGGTCTGCAATATTTGTAACAGAGCAGGTGTTAATGATATAAATGTCTGCCTTATCCTTATCCCAGGAAACAATCTCGACTCCCGCTTCCCTCAGCTCCCGGATCATAGCTTCGGCTTCGTATGAATTAACCTTGCACCCAAGATTATGCATTGCTGCTTTCTTATTTTTCAATTCCATATCTTTCTTTTTATTCATGTTTGGAAATATATCCTGTTTCTAATGTCTGAAGTGTCTCCGTTTACCGGCTGAACCATCACATGAATCCTTGTTTTCCTTTAGGAAACTTTGACATTCTATTGACTTTTGAAGTTCGTTATTGCTAGAATTATCAGTGTATAAGTGTTTTAGAAAATGATCACTGATAAATATTATTTTAAGGAGGATTTCATCGTGAAAACCGTTCGTATCTCACTTAATTCTATCGATAAAGTAAAATCATTCGTTAATGAACTCGTAAAGTTCTCCGACGTAGATTTCGATCTTGTTTCAGGTCGTTATGTTATCGATGCAAAGTCCATCATGGGTATCTTCTCATTGGACCTTTCAAAGCCTATCGATCTTAACATCCACGCTGATGCAGTTCGTATGGAAGAGATTCTTTCCGCTCTGACACCATATATCATTTCAGAGTGATCGATATCGTTTTATTTTAACGGGAAATCAACAAGTGTCAAGCTGAGTGCGTACATATCAGTACGCACTCAGTTTCTGTTATAAGAAAAGGAGTTCTATGCATTACCAAAGCTTTCTTATCAAGTATGCCGAGATAGGCACCAAGGGAAAGAACCGCTATGTGTTCGAGGATGCCCTGGTTCATGACATCAGAAAAAAGCTTGAGCGCGCCGAAGGCGATTTTAAAGTATATCGCGAGCGCGGACGTATCTATGTCACAGTTAAATCAGAAAATTATGATTATGAGGAAACAGTGGATGCCCTTCAGCACGTATTTGGAATAGTGTCCATTTGCCCTATGATCCAGATGGATTCAACCCACGACTACAAGGTTCTTTCAGACAAGGTTATCTCTTACTTCAAGGAGGTTTACGGCGACCGTAAGCTTACCTTCAAGGTAAATACAAGAAGAGCCGATAAAGAGTTCCCGATGCAGTCCAACGAGATCGACGCAGAGCTCGGTCACGACATACTGGAAGCTTTCCCCAATACCTCTGTAGATGTTCACAATCCTGAGGTTATTATCCGCGTGGAGATCCGCCAGTTTATAAACATTTACTCCGAGATCATCCCGGGTGTCGGCGGTATGCCTCTGGGAACAAACGACAAGGCCATGCTGCTTCTTTCAGGCGGAATAGACAGTCCTGTGGCAGGTTACATGATCGCACGCCGTGGTGCCGTTCTTGAGGCAACATACTTCCATGCACCTCCATATACTTCAGAGCGTGCTAAACAGAAGGTAGTTGATCTTGCCAATGAAGTAGCCCTTTACTCAGGACCTATAGCTTTACATGTGGTTAACTTCACTGACATCCAGCTTAAGATTTATGAGAAGTGTCCTCATGAGGAGCTTACCATCATCATGAGAAGATATATGATGCGTATCGCTGAGGCTATTGCAGAGAAGCGCGATTGTATAGCTCTTATCACGGGAGAATCCATCGGTCAGGTCGCAAGCCAGACCATGCAGTCTCTTGTATGTACAAATGAGGTTTGCAAGCTTCCGGTTTATCGTCCGGTTATCGCTTTTGACAAGCAGCAGATTGTTGAGGTTTCACAGCAGATCGGAACCTACGAGACTTCTATCGAGCCTTTCGAGGATTGCTGCACCATCTTTGTGGCTAAGCATCCGGTTACCAAGCCTATTCCGGAGAAGATCCGTAAATCGGAGCAGATAGTTTACGACGAGATGCTGCCTATGGTCGAGAAGGCGGTTAACGAAGCTGAGCTGATATGGTGTGCGGGTAAAAGCCGATAAGGACTGAAATGGTACAGAAAATGCAAGGGATGCGCGACGGCCCACGAGATTGAAAAGACACCGGGCGTTCTATGTTCGCCCCAGCTGCACTGACGTGCATCTGGTTCGTACATAGAACGCCCGGTGTCTTTTCAACTCGCAAGCCTAGCCGCACATCCCTTGCATTTTCTTCACTTTATTGGCAGCCTGTGCTGGGACAGGTCTCATATATAGATTTTATAACTAAGTCTCATAAAGTCTCATTTACGCATGAGACTCAGTGATACTATGGTGAGACTACAATGAGACTTTCCTATATAAATCCCACCATTTCAGCATTTTTCAATTAATACATAGTCTCATTTTGATGAGACTGATATGAGACTCAGTATTATAATTTCCACACAGATTCATTTTTATCATAAACAGCACCTGTGATTTTCTTTATCTTAGCTGTGTTAATCGAGGTAGCTTGTTTTTAAATTGACTTAATCATCGGCAGAGGGGGATAATAACAAGGGTTATTTCTTGCGGGCGGTGACGTTGGTCCATTCGCCCTGGTGGTTGATTTCTAGGATTTCCCAGATGTCTGAATGGCTCTTGAAGGCTTCGACTACTTCCTGCTCGCGCTCGTTGAGGATGCCGGAGGTTATGAAGAGGCCGTCTTTTTTGAGGAGAGGGGCTACTTCTCCGGTGAGGAGGACGATGACCGGGGCAAGGATGTTGGCAACGACAATGTCGTATTTGCCGAGACCCATGTCAGACTTGACTTTCTCGTCTCCGATGACGTTGCCGACTACCATATCGAAGCTGTCTTCAGGAAGGTTGTTTGCTTTCAGGTTGTCGCGGACTGCGGGAACTGCTTCTTCATCAAGGTCTGTGCCATAGATATGACCTGCGCCCAGCTTGAGGGCTGTGATGCCGAGGATGCCGGAGCCTGTTCCGATGTCGGCAACTTCGTCACCTTCTTTCATGTATTTCTGAAGCTGACGGATGCAGAGCTGGGTTGTTTCATGCATTCCGGTTCCGAAGGCTGTTCCGGGATCTATTTCTATGAGGAGCTTATCTTCGTCTCCTTCGGGGATTTCTTCCCAGGTTGGCTTTATGAGAATGTCCCCTACTGTGAATGGATGGAAGAAGGTTTTCCAGTTGTTGATCCAGTCTTTATCTTCTGTCTCCGAGGTTTCGATGGTTCCCTCTCCTACCTCACAATAGTTTCTCATATCTGCTATCATTTCTTCAACATCCCGGAGAAGCTGTTTAAGTTCTGCCGGAGTGTAGACATTGGAGGTGTTGGGCATATAGCTTGCATCTACGGATGGGTCTTCCATATATTTCTTTGCTTTCTCGATTCTGTCCTGCTTGTCTTCAGGTGACAGCACTTCTACGTAGAAGCTGACATCTGCCTTTCCGTCATCCGGTCCGATGTCGGGAAGGATGTCAATGAACATGCCTTTGGTGTCATCCTCGGAAAGAGGGATCTTGTCTTCTATCTGTACTCCGTCAAGTCCGAGGTCCGCAAGATTCGCACTGAGGATATCCTCTGCCTCAGTAGTTGTATGAATAGTGAATTTTCTCCAAACCATATTATTGCCTTTCGATGTTCTTTGCTCCTGTTAAAAAACCTTAGAAGCAATTGTCTCAAATTTTAATATAGGACTATGTCATTCGGTTTATAATTAACCGTCCCACATCATAAACTGCATTATAGTATCATGAACCATCACTCATCAGAATCTTGTAAATCTTCTCAGTACCGGAACAAGCTCTTTTAAAGCCTCCATACAGAGGTCAACCTCTTCCTTTTCATTGAATACTCCGAAGGAAAATCTGATGGTGGAATCCTGAAGCTCCGGTTTCACACCTATTGCCTTCAGGGTTCCGGAAATACCGGGATGATTTGAGGAGCAGGCTGAGCCTGAACTTACATAAATGCCTTTTTCTTCCAGCGCGTGGAGAAGAACTTCTGCACGGACCTTTTCAAAGGAAACGGATACAATGTTAGGTGCCGAGGCATCACCTCTTTCCGAATTCACGGTTACTCCATCGATCTTTGATACTTCATCAATAAAATAATTCTTTATATCCATTATACGCGCGATCTTCGCATCATGATCCTTGTACGTAAGTTCTGCCGCAAGTCCCATACCTGCGATTCCGGGAACATTGTGGGTTCCGGAACGCATATCTTCCTGCTGTCCTCCTCCATAGATCATGGGTCTCAGGCGGATCTTCTCATCTACGTAAAGGAATCCAACGCCCTTAGGTCCGTGAATCTTGTGACCTGATACAGAGAGCATATCTATGTTCTGCTTCTTTGGACGTATGGTCAGTTTTCCGTAGGACTGAATAGCATCTGTGTGGAACCATGTATTGGGATTACATACCTTAACGATCTTTCCTATTTCCTCTACAGGCTCGATGGCACCGATTTCATTGTTCACATGCATTATAGTAACGAGGATCGTATCATGTCTTATGGCGGTTCTCAGGTCATTGAGATTTATATGACCCTTGCTGTCTACCGGAAGATATGTGATCTCATATCCAAGTTCTGCTAATGTATCCAGCGGCTTATAGATGGCTGCATGCTCAACCTGTGAAGATATGATGTGCATTCCCTGCTTGCGTTTTGCAAGGGCAGTTCCGAAGATGGCGGTATTGTTTGATTCTGTGCCACCGGATGTAAATATTATCTCCTTTGGTTTAACCTTCAGAGTGTTTGCAACCTGTTCTCGGGCTGTACGGAAATATTTCTCCGCATCAAATCCTTTTATATGCTTTGAAGAGGGATTACCGTAGTCCTCCTCCATTGTTTTCTTCATGAGCTCAACAACCTCAGGATAAACCCGTGTTGTGGCTGAATTATCAAAATATATTTCTCTCATTTATTCCTCATTTCCTTTTGCCTCCAGCATCAGCATCAATACGCTGAGACTGGTTATGGCAGCGGTCTCTGTCCTGAGAATACGTTTGCCAAGAGTAATGGGTTCTATACCATGTTGAAGAGCATCATCTATCTCTGAATCGGAGAAGCCTCCTTCAGGGCCGATGAATACAGCTATCTTGCCATGATCCGGAAGCTTTTGAAGTTCATCCATGGTGTGTTTAATGCTTTTGGCATTTTCATAGGGAATAAGTTTAAGGTCAAAATCCTTCACAAATTCCATTGCTGCCTTCCACTTCATCACATGCATCACTTTAGGAATAATGGACCGTTTGGACTGCTTTGCCGCAGCCTCCGCTATAGCCTGCCAACGCTCGGTTTTCTTTTGCTGTCTTTTGTCATCAAGCTTGATAACTGTATTTTTTGAATCCAGCGGAATCACAGCATGAGCACCAAGTTCTACTGCTTTCTGAACTATCAGTTCCATCTTATCCTGTTTGGGAAGTCCCTGGAAAAGATATATGTCGGCAGGAAGTTCATGTATCTCTTCCACAAAGTTTATATGCAGAATCACTTCCGGCTCGGTTACAGAAGAATCCCCTGTCTCTCTTGCCTCTTTTATGTAATTCTCATCATGGACTTCAAGCACATCGCACTCATAGTCCGTCCCTTCACCGTCAGAGATAAGTATTTTTTCACCCACCCTCACACGAAGGACATTCTTCAGATGATTATAATTGTCACCTGTCAGACGGACTCTGCGGGCATCTGTATCTATATCAGATCTGTCTACAAAAAAATGATGCATATCAACCTGCTTTCACACGAACTGTATCAATAAAATCTTCGCTATTATAACAAGTAGGCGCCAAAAGTAAAACCCTTAATCAGGGATAGAAATAAAACCGGTGACGAAGATTCTCTTTATCGGGAATCCTTGCCACCGGCTAAGCATTATATCATTTATGCATCTATTGTCTCTCCGCAGGTCTTTGCGAAGGCCTTGAGAGCTTCCTTCTGCTCCTTGTTGAGTGAGGAAGGAATATTTACAACTATGGTAACGTACTGGTCACCGCGAACATCCGGATTATTAAGGCTTGGAACGCCTTTGCCTCTCAGTCTTGTCTTTGTGTCGGACTGAGTTCCCGGCTTGATCTGAAGCTCTACATTACCGTCTACTGTACGGATAACCTTCTTGCCTCCCAGAGCTGCTGTTGCAAAGCTTATTTCCTCTGTGGAGTAAATGTTTGTACCCTGACGTTTAAAGAACGGGTGCTGTGATACAGCTATATCCACGAGGAGATCTCCTCTCGGGCCACCGTTTGTTCCGGGGTCTCCACCGCCTGAACGACGAAGGGTCTGACCATCATCGATGCCGGCCGGGATAGTGATCTCGATATTCTTCTGAGTTGTAATGTATCCTTCACCATGACAGTCAGGACATTTCTCCTTAACGATCTTTCCGGATCCCTGACAATCAGGACATGTAGTTACCTGCTGAATGGTTCCGAACATGCTCTGTCTTGTCACAACCACCTGACCGCGGCCATTACATCTTGTACAGGTCTCAGGCTGTGTTCCGGGCTTTGCACCGGTTCCGTTACACTTCTTGCATTCATCCTTATATCTTATCTTAACTGTCTTTTTACAGCCCTTGATGGCTTCATCAAAAGTGATACGAACTCCGGTACGGATAGACTGCCCACGAGTTGCCTGATTAGCCGCACTGCCTCCATATGAAGAAAAACCGCCACGGGATCCGCCGAAGCCAAAGATATCTCCGAATATATCCGAGAAATCCATACCTCCGAAGTCAAATCCACCAAAACCGCTGCTCTGTCCTGCAGCTGAGTTTGCATCAAATGCAGCATGACCGTAAGTATCGTATGCTCTTCTCTTCTGCTCATCTGAAAGGACCGCATATGCTTCATTTGCCTCACGGAACTTCTCTGCCGCAGCTGCATCACCGGGATTTGCGTCCGGATGATACTTTTTAGCAAGCTTACGGAAAGCTCTCTTTATGGTTGCATCATCAGCATTTTTATCTACACCGAGGACCTCATAATAGTCCCGCTTTTGTTCTGCCATGTTTTACTCCTAGCATTATATCAACATTTGCCCCCGACGCAATGCGCCGGAGGCATTTCATATCACAAACGATTTATGATTTTATACTTCCTTGAAGTCGCCGTCAACAACATTATCATCGGCACTGCTCTGCTGAGCACCCTGATCTGCCGCTCCCTGAGCACCGGCTGCACCCTGAGATGCCTGAGCCTGCTCATAAACCTTTGAGAAGAGAGCCTGTGAAGACTTCATAAGTGTCTCCTGAGCTGCCTTGATCTTCTCAGCGCCGTCCTTTGTGATGGACTCAAGCGGGTTAGCTGCAAGAACATCCTCAAGAGCCTTAAGGTCAGCCTCAACCTGTGCCTTATCAGAACCTGAAATCTTATCACCTACGTCCTCAAGAGCCTTCTTGGTCTGGAATACGATAGAGTCAGCACCGTTTCTTGTCTCGATAGCTTCCTTCTTTTCCTTATCAGCTGCCTCATACTGAGCAGCCTCCTTAACAGCCTTATCGATATCATCCTTGCTCATGTTAGATCCGGATGTGATTGTGATGTGCTGCTCCTTACCTGTTCCCTGATCCTTTGCAGAAACATTAACGATACCGTTTGCATCGATGTCGAAGGTTACCTCGATCTTAGGCATACCACGTCTTGCAGGAAGGATTCCGTCAAGTCTGAACTGACCGAGAGTCTTGTTATCTCTTGCGAACTCACGCTCACCCTGTACTACATGGATATCTACAGCTGTCTGGTTATCTTCAGCAGTTGAGAATACCTGAGATGCTCTTGTAGGGATTGTTGTATTTCTCTTGATAAGAGGAGTAGCAACGCCTCCAAGTGTCTCGATAGAAAGTGTAAGTGGTGTTACATCAAGAAGAAGAACGTCACCGGCACCGGCATCACCTGCAAGCTTACCACCCTGGATAGCTGCACCGATAGCTACGCACTCATCAGGGTTAAGAGTCTTGCTTGGCTCCTTTCCTGTAAGCTGCTTAACCTTATCCTGAGCAACCGGCATACGTGTTGAACCACCAACCAGGAGAACCTTGTCAAGCTCACCTGATGTAAGTCCTGCATCACGAAGAGCATTCTGTACAGGCACTGCTGTTCTCTCTGTAAGATCAGATGTAAGCTCTTCAAACTTAGCTCTTGTAAGAGTCATATCAAGATGCTTAGGTCCCTCAGCAGTTGCTGTGATGAAAGGAAGGTTGATATTTGTTGTAGTTGAAGCAGAAAGCTCCTTCTTAGCTTTCTCGGCTGCTTCCTTAAGTCTCTGAAGAGCCATATTGTCCTTGCTGAGATCTACGCCCTCAGCCTTCTTGAACTCCTCAACCATCCAGTTCTGGATACGGCTATCATAATCATCACCACCAAGACGGGTATCACCGTTTGTTGAAAGAACTTCGATAACACCGTCTCCGATATCGATAATAGAAACATCAAATGTACCACCACCAAGGTCATAAACCATAACCTTCTGCTCATTACCTTCATCAAGACCGTAAGCAAGTGCGGCAGCTGTAGGCTCATTGATGATACGCTTAACATCAAGGCCTGCGATCTTTCCGGCATCCTTGGTTGCCTGACGCTGAGCATCATTGAAGTATGCAGGAACTGTGATAACAGCCTCTGTTACCTTCTCGCCAAGATAAGCCTCTGCATCAGCCTTAAGCTTCTGAAGAATCATCGCTGAAATCTCCTGAGGAGTATAGTCCTTACCGTCAATGCTTACCTTATAGTCTGAACCCATATGTCTCTTGATAGAAGCGATGGTTCTGTCAGCATTGGTTACAGCCTGACGCTTTGCCGGCTCACCTACAAGTCTCTCACCATTCTTTGTAAATGCCACAACTGAAGGTGTTGTTCTGAGACCCTCTGCATTTGCGATAACAGTAGGCTTTCCACCTTCCATAACTGCTACACAGCTGTTTGTTGTACCTAAATCAATTCCAATTATCTTTCCCATATTGTTCTCCTTTTCTATCTATTAAAAAACTTGATTTCTTTATAATTTTATAACGGCGGAACTCTTTGCTCCTGCCGAGTGTTACTGAAACATGATTTCTAAGGCTTTACTATTTTTTCACCTTAACCATGCTGTGTCTGATAACCTGATCTTTGTAAGTGTATCCCTTCTGAAGATCCTGTGTGACTGTATCCTCTTCCACGTCGCTTTCTGTATCTGTCATAACTGCGTTGTGGAGGTTCGGATCGAATTTCTCACCCTCAGCCTTGATGGCCTTAACCTGAAGATCCTCAAACAGTTTTTCAATCTGTTTGTAGATGCCCTGAACACCCTTCGTGAAAGCATCCTCTTCATCTTCCTTCTCAACAGTTCCGAGAGCTCTTTCAAAATTGTCAACCACCGGAAGAAGCTTCTCAATTACTTCTCTTGCACCGAAGTCAAAATTCTGAATCTTCTCTTTCTCAGTACGCTTGCGGAAATTGTCAAACTCTGCATAAAGCCTTGTGTATTTATCCTTAAGATCGGCTATTTCTGCCTCGTACTTTTCCTTGAGTTTTACGGTTTCGTCATCCTCAGCCGCATTCTCATCATCTTTAGCCTCTGCTTCATCATTTTCTGAAGCTTCGGCATTTTCAGAGTCTTCCGCTGCTTCCTTGTTTTCCTGAGACTCCTCCATGGTTTCTTCAACCTTTTCTTCTTTTATCTCTTCTGTACCCTGTTCTTCGGAAGACTTCTTTAATTCTTCGTCCTTCAAGATAACCTCCTGTACTTAATCCGTGTCGGATCTTTATAATTTAAGCTGCATTGCAGCCTTTTTAACCTTAGCTACTGAAATGCCTGATCCATCTCACTCTGAAGCTTACTGAGTATCTCCAGTACCTTTTCATAGTCCATACGCTTTGGTCCTATGACACCTATGGTTCCCTTTAGTCCGTTTCCAAGCTCGTAATTGGCTGTTATCACCGAACAGTCGGACATGTTCTGAAGCGGAGACTCTTCTCCGATGTAAACCTGTATAGGCTTTTTCCCGTCAGCATGAGCCTCAGTTTCCTTCACAAGAGAAGCAAGTTCGTCCTTTGTTTCGAATGCACTTATAAGCTTTGATGCATTATCGGAATCCACAAGCTCCGGATACTTGAAAATGTTGGTTGCTCCGGAAGTATATATCTGACTCTCTCCGAGATTGATATCCAGCATATTGAGAATGCTGTCAACTATGGCTTTTACAGTACCCTTATAGCTTGTCCTTGCAAGAAGCTGTCCGATACGGCCTTCGGTGATATCCTCAACGCTCAGTCCGTTAAGCACATCATTGAGTAGCATGTTAATGCTCAGGACTCTGTTGAAATCAAGCTCCTCAGCGCCGTCCAAAACCACAGATGAGGTCTTTACGATATTTCCCTGCATCATGATGACAAGAAGAAGTCTCCTTGCATCCACAAGAGAAGTCTGGATAAACTTGATCTTGTTGGTTCTGATAGAGGGTCCTGTAACCACCGCTGCGTATTTGGTATTCTCCGCAAGGTTTCTGACAAGTGTTTTTAATGTTGTCTCCAGACGATCCACCTTTTCAAACATCTCGGTTTTTACATCGTCAATCTCATGCTTATGGTTTTCCATGAGCTGGTCAACATAAAATCTGTAGCCCTTGTCACTGGGGATACGGCCTGCCGAAGTATGAGGCTGAACTATATACCCCATCTCCTCCAGATCACTCATTTCATTTCTGATGGTGGCAGAGCTGAGATTCAAACCTGAATACTTACTGATGGTTCGTGAACCAACCGGTTCTCCGGTCTCAAGGTAATTTTTGATTATCGTGGTAAGGATAACAACCTTACGTTGATCCAGTTCCATCTCTCCGCCTCCTTCTGATTTTTGTTAGCACTCAAAATATTGGAGTGCTAACATCTGAAATTTATAATACTCGCCTTGTAAATCTATGTCAAGAACTTTAGCGAAAAGCAATTGTGAATAAAGAATGAACTAAAAAAAAGAAGCATCTTAGAAAGATGCTTCTTTACTGGTTTTAGTTTAATCGAGGTCATCAACCCATCTTCCAACTAAAGTATTATATCCTTATTACACCGGCACTGCCAGATACACATCTGCGTACTGCCAGCCTCTGTCGGTAACACCGGCAGCCTCTGCATAGGTATCATAGTAAACATCTATGAGATTACCCTTAACTGCTCCGCCGATATCTTCTACTGTGTAAACAGTGTCATTTATAAATACCTTTGTTCCCATAGGGATAACGCCGAGATCTGCGGCGATTGTATGATTGGCCGTTGTATATGCTCCCGAATAGGTAACTCCTGCGCCATAATATCCCGTGAGTTTGAAATTGCCGATCATATTTCCACGCTTGTAATGCGTAGTTTCCTCAGTAACAACACTTCCTACTTTCGTGACCGGTGAACTTGCTGACTGTTTAGCCGCGGCCTCAAGAGCCTTTATATGCTCTGCAAGCTGCTGTTCGGCAATCATTTCAGCCTCTATCTCTGCATCCATTTCAGAATCCGAAGTCTGAATAAGTTCATAACCCGTAACCAGGGATTCATCGCTCCATTCTGTACCTGTGGGGGCTGTAGCAGCCGCCAAAGCAGAAGTTGAAACCAACGCGGTAATAAAAAACGTTGCCGCAGCTGTTTTTAGCCCTGCCATCTTCATATAATTGTTCCTCCTATGGTTATCCTTACTTAAGCTGCAGTAAAATGCACTGCCGCAGAGTGGTCATTGCTGCCTGATCAAACCAGCATACCTCTCCGTAATAAGGAATCACAATCGCCTTAAAACCAGGCGATTTTTCTACGATTTTGCAACATACGACGCTATGACCTTAATACAGCTTCAAAAAACGGTCAACTAAAATTTTTCTAAAGTTTTTTACGAAAAATAAAAGCAAAGTGGTGAATTTTACACCGTTAACAGAAGTTCCACCGCCATTCTGTCTGTCAGATTTCCGCTTTTTATGGACTCATCATATTCCAGGCATCTGCTTATATAATCCTCGATACTTTCAAGTGAATAGTGCTTAGCCTGGTTCTGAAGTTTGCCCAGGATCCAGGGAGAAACATTAACATATTTGGCAGCTTCCTGCCCGTTCATGCCCTTTGTTACCGACTCTTTAGTAAGAAGCAATTGGTTAAAATTTCTCCTCATAAGACTCAGTATCTTCATGGGTGCTTCCTGAAGTGTCAGCAGATCTCCGTAATACTGCATCGCCTTCTCAGTATTTCCGAGACTCATCTCTGTGATCATGTCGAAGACTCTGTCTTCAACATTCTGGGAACAGATAGTCTCCACATCCTGATCCTCTATCACGTCACGGTCTCCCGTATATGCGATCAGCTTTTCGAGCTCTGAAGCGATATTATCCATACTGTTTCCTGTTTTACCGAGGATTAGCTCCATGGTTGAATTTCTGATCTTTTTTCCGGCATTTGTGAGATATCGGGCTGCCCATCTTCCAAGCTGGGCATGATCCTGAAATCCAAGTTCACAGTCAAAACCGTTTTTCTGTATTATCTTGTATAGCTTTCCTCTTTTATCGACTTCTTTCTCGATGAACATAAGGTGAGCAGTTTCAGGAAAATGCTCAATATCATCAAGATATTTCAAAAGCTTCTCAGGCGGAGCCTTTTTGAACCACTGGCTGTCACTTACTATCACAAGTCTCCCGTTATTATCCCCGAAAGTAAAAGGAATGGTATTTAAAATGTCTATCAGTTCATCCACATCCGGCGCGCCATCAAAGAAGTTATATGCCATTCCATCTTCTCCTCCGAAGGCTTTACGGAAAGCTTTTTTATAGGAAAGCTTCAGAAATTCCTCCTCACCGTAAAGAAGATAATAGGGCTTGAAATCTCCGCTTTTAAGGTCAGTTCCAAGCTGCTGATAATCATTTTCGTTTTCTTTTTTCTTGTATGCCATATATACCCCGATGAATCATGATTTTCATAAATCTTATAAAAGTATATCTCCCGCTTATGACTTAACACAAGCGGGAGATTGCCAAAATATATTATGTTGACTTATTTGAAGCTTACAGAATTGAGGATCTTGTCACCCATGGTTCCGTCGCTGAGATCCACTCTTACTATACCGATAGATACAGCATGAGTATCATCAAGTTGGGCAAGGTACTCTGTCCATTCATAACCTATGTTCTTGTAGGTGCGTCCCTTAAAGGTCTTTCCACCGATTTCACGGTCATCGATGTCCTTGTAGTTCTCGAATTTCTCCTTATAGGTATCAAACTTATCCAGGTTTTCTTCAACTTTAAACTGGATAAATCCTGCTCCGAAAGAGTTAATGTCTTCGTTCTCTACAAGATGCGCCTTCTTTTCATCATAAGCCCATCCTGAGTCAGGAATCTGCATGCCGACCTTAACAATGTCATCCTTATTTCCCCATGGAGTAATCTCTATGGTGAAGTCCTTCATCTTGGCATTGGCAGTTGCTGCTTTATCTGCATCACTTGCCTCAGCCTTAACTGCATCAAGATACTTTGCTTCTGCATCTGATCCGCTGAAACCGCTGGTGTTAAAGCTGCTTACACGATAAACACCGGGCTCCTTCGCAGCATCCTTCTCATCAAAATTAACATAGATAAAGTGATTTGAGTCATCCTTGGAAATCCACTTATAGTAACGCTTGTTGCGCTGCATGTGGTCTGAATACTCTTCCTTGTCAAACTCACCCTCTACTCCGAAATGATCTGCCAGATCTTCATAAGTAAGATTGAAAACATCCTTTGCAACCTTATTGAGCCATACATAGCCCTTCTGAAGATCTTCTTCGCTTACCAAACCGTCTCCGGAAGCAACTCCGTCAGGAACCTTCTTTCCGGAATCTGCGGCTGCTTCTGTTTCGGAAGCATTATCCTTCGCTTCTGTTGTTTCCTTAGCTTCCTCGGTCTCGTCTTTACTCTCGGATGCCTCTGTTGCAGCAGTCTCTGCAGGAGTTGATCCGTCATCACGCACCATGGTGTAATGAGCCACATCCTGCATATCAAGCTTCAATGTATCGCCCTCAAGCACATATGGATACTTTGTGGTGCCGTAAACGGTGATCTCACCAGGTTCCCATGTTATATCCAGAAGGCTGTGGAAAAGATTGAATTTTCCTGTTCCGTCCTTATAGAGTTCCAGATAGGTATCTCCCATACCTGCTTCTACAAGCATCTCATGAGTTACGGGATGGCCGCCTGCTTCGTACTCATAGATTATAAATTTACCTACATCAGCGCTGTCTGCCTCGGCCTTTTTCTCAGCCTCTGTTGCCGCTTCTGTAGCTGCCTCTGTTTCTGCTTTTTTCCCGGTTTCTTTTTCCTTAGATGCCTCGGTTGCTGCAGCCTTTGTCTCTGCCGCTGTTGTTGCTGCTGTTTCGGCTTCCTTCGAACCGCCGCCACAAGCCACAAGCATTGACATGGATCCTGCGATGATCATCGCCATCAATAGGTGTCTCTTTCTCATAATGCCCCTCCTTGTTAAAAGCTTTCATTAATACTCTGTAAAATATTTTATTCTTTAATCGCCATAAAGTAAATAATATTTCCTAATCATTCCAAATCCTGAAAGACCGGTTCCGCCGGGGCACATGAAGGTCAGAGCCGGTGGGCATCCATCATAAACCGGGTCGCCCGGTCGGGAAAATCCAAAGTCTGAACTCTAAGTGCTTCTATGCAGCTATCAATCAGAACAGGCAGTCCGTGCAACAAAAAAACGCCGGAGATGAACACATATGTCCAATCCCCGGCGGGCTGTTTTTATTTTTTATCAGATTTCCGCATCTGCAAGCTTTGCTTCTGAAAACGCTGCGCTGTTCTCGCCTTTGCACTTTTTAACTACGAGGTCGAAGGTATCCTGGATTTCCTTTGCAGGCTCGAAGGTCACCTTGGAAACTGCAACGTCTGCAACAAATGCAACTACAAATGCAGGAAGAAGCTCATAGATTGCGAATGCACCGCCCATAGGAGCAACAAGGAACTTCCAGATGAATACCATTGCGCCGCCGGCGAACATTCCTGCTGTTGCACCGCCGCGTGTACTCTTCTTCCAGAAAAGAGCAAGGATCATAACCGGTCCGAAAGCTGCTCCGAAACCTGCCCATGCGAAGGATACTACTCTGAATACGCTGCTGTTTGGATTCCATGCAAGGAAAAGAGCAATGATAGCTATAGCCACAACTGTTCCTCTTGCAACCTTCATAGAAGTCTTATCATCCATCTTGATGTGGAGGAAGTCTCGCAGAAGATCCTCTGACATAGAACTGGATGCCGCAAGGAGCTGTGAATCTGCGGTTGACATGGTTGCCGCAAGAATTCCCGCCATGATGATACCTGCAACGATTGCGAAGAATACACCATTCTTACCCATAAGATTTGCAAGGCAGATGATGATAGTTTCAGAATCTGATCCGGTTGTAAGGAACGGTATCTCCCCCGCTACAGATACACTGTAGCCAATGATTCCGATAAATACAGCAACCAGCATGGAAAGAAGCGCCCATACAGATGCGATACGTCTTGAAATTTTTATCTCCTCAGGATTTCTGATAGCCATAAATCTGAGAAGGATATGAGGCATACCGAAGTATCCAAGTCCCCATGCAAGAGTGGATATAACAGGAAGAATTCCGAAGCTTCCGGCTGTTCCCGTAGCCGCATCGTAGCCCTGTGAAAGATTGAGATATCCGGGAAGCTCCTTGGCATTATTGATAACAGTGCCGAGTCCGCCTGCGCAGGATATACCGAATACAATGATAATGCAAAGAGCCACAGTCATTACGATGGACTGGATAAGGTCGGTGGTTGATACTGCCATGAATCCGCCCATAACTGTATAACCAATGATAACAACTGCTCCAAATACCATTGCCAGATGATAATCCCATCCAAAAAGACTGTTAAACAGTGTTCCTACAGCCTTAAAGCCTGATGCTGTATAAGGAATAAAGAAAATGAGGATTACAACAGCTGCAAGACAGGATAATGTATTTCTCCTGTCGTCATATCTCTTTGAGAAAAACTGTGGAACAGTGTTTGCTCCGATGGTTTCAGAATAAACACGGAGTCTCTTCGCTACAAAGAGGAAATTGAGATAGGTTCCTGCCGCAAGTCCGATAACTGTCCAGCCTACCTCTGCAACACCTGCAAGATAAGCGAGTCCCGGAAGTCCCATGAGAAGATATGAACTCATATCCGAAGCCTCGGCACTCATAGCTGTAACTATAGGATTAAGCCCTCGTCCTCCAAGATAAAAATTGGCGGTGTCAGATGCAGATCCCTTTTTGCTGAAATAAACACCTATCCAAATTGTGATTCCAAGATAAGCAATGATTGACAGTAAAATAAAAATACTTTCGCTAGTCATACTTTTCTCCCTTTCTTTCGGAAATATCATCCCTTTGCATTTAATCCCGAATAACCGATTCATAATCAATGACATTCCCATGAACTATTCCTCCGGGTTAGAATCCGTAAAGATTGTATTCCCATGTATTATTGCTTTGTACTATAGCATAACTTTATGTAGACTAAAATACAGAACAGAGTATAGACCATAGTCCATACTCCGTTTGAATAATCGTATGATATTTGGCTTTAATTCGTAATTTTTTAGATAGACTGATTATAGTTCTAATTAAAGTCCTAAAAAAGAAATATTTTAAAACTATGTATTTGTTATAAAACTTCGGAATAAGAATCATTCTGTAACTATATGTCCATATAGAAACATCATCATAAAAATCACTTTGAAATTCTATATCCATTAAGGAACATTGGCATAAGTCTGTCTGCATTTCTGATGAGAGAATACTCCCCGTCCTCAAGGCACCAGTCATATAAAAGCGCTCTTTCAAACATGGCATAATCATTTACGATCTGGTTGGCCGCCATGTCATCCCTGACTTCTCCCTTTGCCTGCCCTTCCTTCACGATCTGCTTCAGCACCTTGAAATACGCCCTTTTTCTGTCAAGCAAATGCTTCTCTCCATGGGTTATAAGCTGCGAGGAAAACAGTCTTGTCAGAAGCTCAACAGATACCGATGAATCAATCAGTTCATAGAGAACATGGTTGAGATAAATAAGCTTATCTATGGCATGCATCTCAGGATCCATGGTTTTCTCAAGCTCCTCATACTTATCGTCAAATAAGATATTGAGGGAGCCGAGAAGCGCATCCTTCCCCTCGAAGTAATGATAAAATGAACCCTTTGAGGTACCGGATTCAAAGACAATGTCATCGACGGTGGTGTCCTCATAACCCTGCTCATAAAAAAGCTTCCATGCCGCAGATACTATTTTCTGTTTTGTGTTTCTGCCATTCTTTTTCGCCATATAGCCACCTGTAATTAATTCAAAATCTCAGCTTTCGGTTTCCGGGTCACCGGAAACGTAAACAGCCGCATTTATTCCTAAAATTCCCCAGATGCAGTGTCTAACATCCGTCAATCCAACAGAAAATCACTTAGGATAACATTGGACACATCCATGCCATGCTCCGAAAAACGATAACGATATCCATCGTGAATTATGAGCCCCTGACTGACATACTGCGAAAGCTTATCTCCGAACACGCTCATTATATCCACCTGAAATCTTGTTTTAAACTCAACTTCAGAAACGCCTTCTATACGCCGAAGTCCCAGGAACATAAATTCTTCCATCTGCTCATTTCTGTCGAGAACCTGTACATCTGTGTGAAGCTCTGCCCAGCCGTTCTTCATATCCATATGGAAATTAAGCTCCATATACTTCTTAAAATCTCTTGTGTTATTCCAACGACGATTATCGTAGTAAGAAGCTGCTCCCAGTCCGAAGCCAATGTACTCGACATTGGACCAGTAACCATAATTATGTCTGCACTCAAAGCCCGGCTTAGCGTAGTTTGAAACCTCATAGCGTTCAAACCCGTACTTCACGGTTATAGTCCGGGTTATCTCATCAATTGCAGACGCTGTCTCCTCTCCCGGAAGAGGAAGCTGACCGGCATTATACATATCATAAAAAGGGGTGCCCTCTTCAATTATGAGGTTGTAAATGGACACATGCTCCGGCTTAAGCATTAACACATGCTTCAGAGTATCCTGCCAGGACTTCTCCGTCTGCCCCGGAATATCGTTCATAAGGTCAATGTTTATATTTCCGAATCCCTCCATCCTTGCATTCTGGAAGCACTTGAGAAAATCCTCATAGATATGTATACGGCCAAGGGTCTTAAGCTCCCGGTTATCGGCGGATTGCAGTCCGATAGAAAGTCTGTTTATACCTGCATTTTTGTATAGTGTAAATTTGTAGGCCAATGTTGACGCCGGATTGCATTCAATAGTAATCTCAGCATCCTCCCTTACGCGAAAATGCTGTCTTATGGTTTTCATGATCCTCACTATATGTTTCGGATCAATAAGAGACGGAGTACCTCCCCCTATAAAGATAGTTGATATCTCCCGCTCTGATGGAATTTTTTTCGATATGAGTTCTATCTCCCCGCAAAGCTTGTCAACATATTCACTGTGCTCCTGCTCCCGGGCCGGAAAGGACAGAAAATCGCAATAATTACACTTCTTCGCGCAGAAGGGAATATGTATATACAGTTCAAGTTGTTTCTTGTCTGTTGGGTCAATGATCTTTGTTTCAAGCATGATGCACCTGTTAGATTAATTGATTTTTGGAAGCATTATCGCACATCTCGCAGCAAAGCTGTTCGATGTAGTCAGCTTCCAAACACATGCTCGTATCGGCACGGCATGCACTTGAAAGCATTATCGCACAAAAGAAAGCCTGCCGCAACGCGACAGGCTTAGTAATATAACATTATTATCAGCAAACGTGGTGGATCCAGCCTTCAGGTGCCTCGATCTTTCCGCTCTGGATACCGGTGATGGTGCTGTAAAGCTCGCCGATAACCTCGCCGGCCTTTTCCATACCTGATGGAAGAAGGATTTCTTCATCACCGTTAACGATACGGCCAACAGGCGAGATAACTGCTGCTGTTCCGCAGAGACCGCACTCCTTGAAGCCCTTGATCTCCTCGAACTTAACAGGTCTCTCATCAACTGTAAGGTGCAGATAATGCTCTGCGATATAAACGATTGAACGTCTTGTGATGGAAGGAAGGATAGACGGTGACTTAGGAACTACAAGCTTGCCATCCGCATCAACGAAGATAGCATTGGAACCGCCTGTCTCTTCAACATAACTTCTTGTTGCCGGGTCAAGATAAAGATTCTCGGCATAACCTGCCTGGTGAGCAAGTACTGATGAATGAAGACTCATTGCATAGTTAAGTCCTGCCTTGACAGAACCTGTTCCGCGAGGTGCTGCTCTGTCGAAATCAGATACAAGGATAGCGATAGGTGTTGCGCCGCCCTTGTAGTAAGGTCCTACAGGAGTTGTGAAGATTCTGAACTGATACTCTGTTGCAGGCTTTACTCCGATAACAACGCCGGAACCGAACTCATAAGGTCTCAGATACAGTGAAGCTCCTGAGCCATATGGAGGAACCCAGTCGATATTGGCCTTAACAACCTGATCAACGGCATCGATGAACTGCTCCTTAGGGAACGGAGGCATCTCGATTCTCTGAGCTGATTCGTAAATTCTGTCTGCATTAAGGTCGGGACGGAAGCAAACAACAGAGCCATCCTCCCAGGTATAAGCCTTTAAGCCCTCAAATACCTGCTGGCAGTACTGAAGTACGCATGCTGACTCGTTAAGTGTCACATTAGGATCATCAATGAGGGCACCTGCATCCCACTTGCCGTCTTTATAATTTGAAACATATCTCTTATCAGTTACATGATAAGCGAAACCGATATTTGCCCAATCAAGGTTCTTTTTAGCCATATCCGTAATCTCCTTTCACAACACTTTTATGTTGTTTTCTCAGTAAAGTATAGTCTCAAAAAAGCTCTATTTCAACGAGATAAAATACATAAAAATATTATAGAAGTTATAATCGGAGATTATTTTTATGTTTTATATCCAAACTCGCGGTTATATCTGCTGCTGCGCATTACCTGACATAGTCATGGGTGCCATGGCTGTAAGTCCCGCATTTTGTCCCGTGGTGTTTGCCGTTATATCGGCTTTCTGCTGCATCATGGCTGAATAAGGGTCCATATTAAGGTTGTATATGATATATGTTATTTCCCATCCCGAAACGTTTACAGGAATGCTTAGAACTCCGTCCATGCTGCAAACCACATCCGCCGTGTCGCCATTGTTGAAGATAACTCTGTATGTAATACCATTCTTAACATCAGCGGTTACAGGAACATTTAAAGTGCCAACTTCCATGCCGTCAAATGCATGCTTAAAATCGATGGTTCCTGTCCCCTTGATATTCTCTGTGCCTAAGGTCTGAACCCCTGCTGCTGCAAAATTGCACATTGCTTCCGGTGTACTGAGTGACCTGGTATATTTCGAAAGGTCCACCGAATGTAAACCGTCGCCATGTGAAGGAGTAACTGCAGGGTCCATAACAGCTGCATTGTTATTGGCTGCTTCACCGTTTGCCGGAGATATCATAGTCCATTGATTTGTAACCGGATTAACATTTACATCCGCTTTATTGATGTCTTTATAGTCATCATGATTGTCATGTTCCGGTTCTACATTTATCACAGGTTTCGAGGCATCAGGAATAGAAAGCTTGATGTTTAACCCTGATTTAACCTCAAGTGTCCAGGTTCCGTCGCCGTTATCGAAAGCTTTCACATATTTATCGTATTCTGTCGGAATGCTGAAGTGTTCAATCTTAAAACCATCATTGGGAGTTATTTTAATAGTAGTTGAGGATTGAGTTGTTCCGGTTGTCCCAAGCCAGTTACCATCATAATCTTCGCTGGTTGCAAACTTACCGCCTTGCTGAGTGGTATTACCGCCGCCTGTGATGGAAACCGAGAAGTATTCTGTTCCGATGTTCTTTGTGACTTTTCCTCCCAGGTTGTAAACAGTACCGTTATTCTCGGCGATGGTTCCTCCGGCATAGTTTCCTACAATTCCGTCGAAAGCATTATCAACAACTTTTCCTTTATTCTCCAGTATCTTACCGGTGTTAATGTATACGGTTCCGTTATTTGTGCTTACAATGCCATAGTTTCCGCCAAATTCCTCACCGCCGATATCGCCATTATTTGTTGCGACGTTACCGAAGTTCTCGTCCACAAGTCCGATGTTTGTACCTACGTCTTTATGATTACCGCCAATGTAGCCGTCGTTCTCTGTCACCTCTCCGTAGTTGTAGATAATTCCCTGGTCGTAGTCATCTGACTGGTTCTTATCAACCGTACCATAGTTTCTGATTATTACGCCCTGATTGGTTTCAACTTTGTTGGCGTTAGCTATGACTACTGCATCAGAATAATTGTTTTTTACCAATCCATAGTTGTTGCCGATGAGACCGCTGTTATCTACTACAACGCCCTTTTTGGCATTATTTTCAACGCCTGCGTAAAACTCCCCTTCTTCAAGTCCATAGGCACTATTGGAATATACTACACCGTTGTTGGTTCCGACGTAACCTTCTTTGTTATACAGCACATCACCGTTGTTGGTTTTTATGCAACCTTCGTTGTCATATACTCCGCCTGAAATACGATTCTTCCCTACAACTTCAATCTCACTGTTGTTTTCATTTATGGTTCCGTAATTTTTCTTAACAGAACCTTCATTTGTGTCTATATATCCGGTTCCGTTGTTTTCTTCGATATAACCCGTTTCCTGGTTGGTATCTACATCGCCGTGATTTTCACGTATACCGCCATAATTGTTTTCTATATAAGGGGCTCCTTCATTCACCCTGTTATAATTATCATCCTCTTCTTCGCTTCCGTTTGTGTATACTATGCCTTTATTGTCCCCTACTTCACCGAGATTCTGGTTTATTATGCCTTCATTGTCCCCTACTTCACCGAGATTTGTGTCTATCGTCATGTCTTCATCGTTTTTATCGACACTGCCATGATTCTCCGCGATCTCATCATCTTCCGTGATTTTTACATCACCATATACTGTATCATGATCACCTGTATCCCCGATTTTTTCACCTTCCCCGATCACAACTTTGTGATCGCCAGTACGTGTCACCGCATATGATGTCACAGGGCTTGCCGATATCACCATAGTGACCGCCGTAACCAAACTTGCTGCTTTCCTGAAATTCCTTCTCATAATCAACTTCCTTTCGTAAAACTCAATCAGATTTTTCTTCACGTTCCGTTTCTTCTGATCTGCTGCATTAATATACTCAGATAAACACAATCTTCCTTGTCTATTTAATCGTCAAAAAAATCAAAAAGAAAAGCAGAAAATATACATTATTGTTATTTTTTTATCCAAGCATACTCAGGTACAGAATCAATCATTATATTGGCAAATCCACATACTTTATGATAGGATATTTGAACGAAAACGAAGAAATATACCCGAACTGCATGTTTGGGAACGCGGTCAGAATCGGAGCCTGCTTGAATGCGGACTACCGATATCCGGATCGCTTACATTAACACATTTATAAAGGAATAACATGTCAGAAAATATAAACGTTGATCAGTCAAGAATCAGAAATTTTTGTATCATTGCGCATATCGATCACGGCAAGTCAACATTGGCAGACCGTATCATCGAAATGACGGGCACTCTTACGGCGAGAGAGATGCAGTCCCAGGTGTTGGATAACATGGACATCGAGAGGGAGCGCGGTATCACCATCAAGTCTCAGACCACCCGCGTTATCTATACTGCGAAGGATGGAAAGGAATACACCCTGAATCTCATCGATACTCCGGGACACGTTGACTTTAACTACGAGGTTTCCCGTTCACTTGCAGCCTGCGACGGAGCCATCCTGATCGTGGACGCAACCCAGGGTATCCAGGCCCAGACTCTTGCCAATACTTACCTCGCACTTGATCACGACCTGGAGATACTTCCGGTCATCAATAAGATTGATCTTCCATCTGCAGACCCTGAAAGAGTTGCAAACGAAGTTGAAGATGTCATCGGCATTGAGGCTCTTGACGCTCCCAGGATTTCCGCAAAGACAGGTGAAAATGTCGAAGAGGTTCTGGAGGCCATCGTGCAGAAGCTTCCGGCTCCGGAGGGCTCCCCTGACAATCCGCTTCAGGCACTTATATTCGACTCCCTTTACGACAACTACAGAGGAGTTATCATTTTCTGCAGGATAAAGGAAGGAAGAGTTAAGGTCGGAACCAGGATCAGACTTATGGCAAGCAAGGCTGAGTTTGATGTTACGGAGGTTGGCTATTTCGCTCCGGGAAGATTTATCCCCTGTGAGGAGCTCAGCGCCGGCATGGTCGGCTACATTACCGCCTCCATCAAGGATATCCGCGAGACCCGGGTTGGTGATACAGTTACGGATGCCGCTAACCCTGCAGCGAAGCCGCTGCCCGGATACAAAAAGGTTCAGTCCATGGTTTACTGCGGAATATATCCGGCGGACACCATGCGCTACCCGGATCTCCGTGATGCTTTAGAGAAGCTTCAGCTTAATGATGCCGCCCTTCAATATGAGCCGGAAACTTCACAGGCTCTCGGCTTCGGTTTCAGATGCGGATTCCTGGGACTCCTTCACCTTGATGTAGTTCAGGAGAGACTTGAAAGAGAGTACAATCTTGATCTCGTAACCACAGCGCCTTCGGTTGTATATCATGTTTACAAAACCGACGGCACTATGATTGAGCTTTCCAACCCTGCAAACCTTCCTGATCCTTCTGAGATCGATCACATGGAGGAGCCCGTTGTAGATGCAGAGATAATGGTTACACCAGAGTTCATGGGTCCCATCATGACTCTCTGCCAGGAGAGAAGAGGTGTTTACAAGAGTACAGAATACATCGAGGCAAACCGTGCCATCCTTAAATACGATATGCCTCTTAATGAGATCATCTATGATTTCTTTGATGCCATAAAGTCAAGATCCAAGGGATATGCGTCCTTTGACTATGACCTGAAGGGATATCAGACCAGTAAGATGGTGAAGCTTGATATACTTGTAAACCGTCAGATCATTGATGCCCTCAGTTTCATAGTTCACGCGGATTCTGCTTACGAGCGCGGAAAGAAAATGTGCGAGAAGCTGAAGAACGAAATCCCGAGACAGCTCTTTGAGATTCCTATCCAGGCTGCCATCGGCGGACATATTCAGGCCAGAGAGACTGTTAAGGCCCTTCGTAAGGACGTGCTAGCCAAGTGCTACGGCGGAGACATTTCCCGTAAGAAGAAGCTTCTTGAGAAGCAGAAGGAAGGAAAGCGCAGAATGCGCCAGTTCGGTAATGTCGAGATCCCGCAGAGCGCATTTATGTCAGTGCTGAAGCTGGATTCGGAATAAGAGATAGAAGTAGCATTTCTGAGTTCGACCTCCAGGATTCAGACCTGAAATAACATAATCATGACTCAAATCAGAAAATAGCGAAATGCGGTCAAGCAAAAAGTCCGGAGGCTATGACTCAATTTGGAAAATTTCCTTATTGCAGTCAAACAATCAGCCCAGAGACTATGACCCAATTTGGAAAATCATCTCATTGCAGTCAAACAATCAGCCTGGAGGCTATGACTCAATTTGGAAAATTATCTTATTGCAGTCAAGCAATCAGCCCGGAGGCTATGACTCAATTTGGAAAATTATCTTATTGCAGTCAAACAATCAGCCCGGAGACTATGACTCAATTTGAAGAATTATCCCATTGTAGTCAGATTCTGTCTGTAGCATATATGACTCATATCGAAGAACCGCTAATCGTGGTCAAGAATGATAAACTGAGGCAATGACTTATATTGAGGAAAGACGGATTGCAGTCACGCAGACCCGAAAGCTTCAAGTTTATGAAAGCCTGTCAGAGTACATTCCGAATAATTATTATCTGATTATTGTTTGAAAAAAAATAAATGAGAGCTTAGCAAACCAGCTAAGCTCTCTCGTCTTCTTTTAATGCTTCATATTTCTGAATGCTGCATTTTCCAATCTTACAAAGAAATATAATCTTTCAAAAATTTCCAATCATCCAAAGATTTACAATCTTTCAAGATTTCCAATCATCCAAAGATTTACAATCTTTCAAGATTTCCAATCATCCAAAGATTTACAATCTTTCAAGATTTCCAATCATCCAAAGATTTGCAATCTCTCAGTTCTGCACCGTCACCATCTTCACTGCCGGTGTTGAAACTCCCGCAGCGCCGAAGGCCTTGGTAATCTCCTGCATGAGCTCATAGTACACTGTCCAGTAGTCACCGCTCTTAACCCAGGCTCTGGCTGTGAAGATTATGGATTCATTTGTACCGCCGTCAATGGAAGCAAACGGAGCATGGGCAGGTGAGTCTGTAAGGACTTTGGCATTGGACTTCATAGCCTCAAGAAGGATGTTCTGGATCTTTACGATGTCCTCGCCCTTTCCGGTGCTGAACTGAAGGTCTACTCTTCTAAGCTCCTCCGATGAGCAGTTGGTAATGCTCTTGTTCATGAGCTCGCCGTTAGGGATCATTATCTTCTTATTATCGTTTGTGAGAAGAGTTGTGTACATGATACTGATGGCTCTGACACTTCCCTCAACACCGTTTGCCTGGATGTATTCTCCGACACTGAAGGGTCTGAAAATGAGAAGCATAATTCCGCCGGCAATGTTGCTGAGGGCACCCTGAAGAGAAAGACCTATGGCCATGCCTGCAGAAGCAAGGATGGTGATAACCGATGCCATGGGCACTCCAAGAACGCTGATGATACTAAGCAGTAAAACGATATTAAGGACAATGTTTATGCCGCTTATAATGAAGGTTGCCACAGTCTTATCTGCGCTTCCGATGGCGTGAATCTTTTTCACCAGCTTCATGATATGACCTATTATGATGCGTCCGACAACAAAAATGATGAGTGCCAGCAGCAGTTTACTTCCCGCCTGCATACTGATAGTTGTGATCTCCGACATTACTTTTTCCACGTTAAACATAAGAACCTCCTTTTTTAGAAAAACATTTTTACACATAGAATTTCAATGATTAAAGCCTCACGAATATATTTCATTAGTTTCGATTTTATCAAAAAAAATAATATCAGTTAAGATATTTTGGCAGCCCCGTCCCTGATGGATTTCTGCAATAAATTATATCGGACCTTGCACCCCCGCCCATCTTCTGCTATGATGTGTTCCTATGAACTACAAAAGACCATTGCTTCTGATTGCGTTTGTGTTCGTACTTGGAGTGTGTGTAACAGCAAGAGAGGCAGGGCTTTTTCCTGAAATTACCGCGGGAGTTCTTTTCAGCGGTATTTTATTCCATGGTTTAAAAAGCAAGCGACTAAAGCGGGGTGCTGCGACACTCCTGTTTGTTATGTTCATATCGGGAGTCATCAGGTATCAATACTCATGCCGTACAATCGATAACTGTCAGAAACGTATTGCGGCTTTCGAGGATCTTAATGTCTCCATCAAGGGCACTGTTATAAGCCACACCTCCGGTTCCAAAAGCGAGAAAATCGTTCTTAAGGATGCTCTTCTTTCCAGCGCCTATGGCAGCTCCGAAACATTACCGGCAGATGCCTCGGAGAAAATGAGAAAGAGATATGATCAGCCGGTAGGGACTGTGATGGTATACCTTTCGAAGCAGGAGGACTCTGATGCAAAAATCTCTTACTCTGATAATCAAATTTCGCAAAATACCGGAGTAGTATTTTCAAGCGAAGAAGATCATCCTCCAAAGGAACATCAGACTACTCAGACTGATAATTCTCTCTATACAACGGATACGGGACCTTTTCCCGGCGAAATCGTGAAGATTTACGGTACAGTCATCCCACCGGAGGGTGTTCGAAACGAGGGACAGTTTGACTTTGAACTTTACTATAGGACTCTCGGCATAAGCAGTTCCTTGTACGGTGACTGCGCTGAAGTCATCGGCGGGGAACCTGAGCCCTTCAAGGCCGGACTTCAAAGGTTCAGAAACCTGATTTGCGGTCAACTTGATGAAGTTGCCGATGAAACAGATTCGGGAATCTATAAAGCTATTCTTGTGGGCGAAAAATCCGAAATGAATGAAGAAATCCGAGACCTTTATCAGGATATGGGCATCGCTCATATCCTTGCAGTGTCCGGTCTTCATCTATCCATAATCGGAGCGGGATTCTATGATCTTCTAAGACGCTTCGGCGCTTCCAAAAAGATTGCGGGAGTGGGTGGTGCAATGCTGATCCTGTCTTATGGAATCTTCACAGGAAGCTCAGGCTCTGCCATACGTGCTGTTATCATGCTACTAATGAAGTTCCTGGGAGCAGCCATCGGAAGAAGCTATGACATGCTGACAGCATTGGCACTTTCCTGCATCCTTTTGGTCATGGACGAGCCCTATATCATCTTCAGTTCCGGCTTCCAGCTTAGCTTTATGGCGGTTTTTGCCTTGGGTATCGGCAACCTTTTGCCTCATCCTAAAAACAGCTTTTTAAACGGTGTCTATATGTCTCTGTTTTTACAGATCATGACTCTGCCCGTTATCCTGTATCACTTTTTCAGATTCCCATTATACGGACTTTTACTTAATCTCATCGTCCTGCCGCTGATGAGTTATGTAGTTTACAGCGGGCTTCTGGCAGTGACATTATCCTTCTTTTCAGTGATGCTCGGAATAGCTTCGATTGGGTTTGGACACTATATTCTCAGGTTCTATAACAACCTGTGCATCGCGATGAAAGAGATACCTTATTCCTCACTTCTTCTGGGAAGACCGGATATCCGAAGCATCATAGTCTACTATTTTTTGCTCAGCATACTGATTCTCACGGTACTCTATATGAAAACCCTAAAGAAAAAGAACCTCATGTCACGGCAAACAAAGCACTTGTATTCCATCATGCCTAAAATAGCTGTACTTGTTATTTTGACCGGGTGTTTTCTGCTCATAAGAAAGCCACCCTCCGGTCTCGAAATCACCACCATTGATGTAGGTCAGGGAGATGGACTGGTCATAAGATATGAGGATATGGTGATAACCGTTGACGGTGGCTCCACCTCGGAAAAGAAGCTGCCTGAAGAAATGCTCATACCCTACTTTGAATCTCAGGGAATCGATGTTATCGACATTGCCTTTATCACCCATTGCGATTCCGACCACTATAGCGGCATACTGTACCTTTTGGAAGAGAGCGAGGCTATAAAGATAAAAGAACTGGTGCTTCCTCTTCCTGCGGAGAAAGATGCGAGATATGACAAGCTGAAAACTGCTGCCTCCGCAAAAAATACCGGAATACGGTATTTCGGTGCCGGAAGCAAGCTTCAAGTTGACGATTTAAATCTAAGAGGACTTTATCCTCTAAGCAACGACTACATAGAAGAAGCCAACAGTCACTCTATCGGAATGCTTTTAAACTACAGAAATTTCAGCATGCTGTTTACAGGAGACATGGACAAGGAGTGCGAATATAAAATGCTTGATTATATGGAGAAATCGGGTTCCGGAATCCTCCCTCAGATCTCCTCTTCAAATCCTTCAGGCATCTCTGATGTTACAAAAAAACCTTTCGACATTGATATTCTGAAGGCCGGACACCATGGGAGCTCCACCAGCACTTCTGAAGATCTGCTTGATTTCATGACCCCGGAGGTAGCAATCCTGAGTTACGGAAACAACAACCGCTACGGACATCCGCATAAAGAAACTTTAGAAATACTAGAGAATCATGGTATAGAGCTCTATGAAACCGGGAAGAACGGAGAAATAAGGATAATTAGCAATGGAAAAAAATATAAAGTAAGTCATCATATAAGTTAGAGATTTATTCTTACCAACAAGGTAACTATTCTTCAAAAAACACAATCTGCGGGAAAGATTGTTAAGGAATTTCATGTATGTTATACTCCTTAGCAAGAAGGATTCCCTAAAGAAAAAATCATAGGAAGTCCTTCCGGGCTCTCTCTGATTTATATAAATAGTCAGGGAGGTTTATACATTTTGAAAAATTCAGATTTACCAATAGATTCCGGTGGGTTCCCCTATTCAAGACCCGGCTTTTGGCTTGATCCAAAAGAATATCGTAAGATATGTTCTGAAATCAATCAAATCTATTATGCGCAGTACTGCAAAAAACGCATTGCGGCGCATATATCGTTTGGCATTGATGGCAGACCATATACCTATTGGTTTGAGAATCACGGATTCAATGACTACAATATTTATCAAAGGGTATATGATGGTGATTAAGGAGGAAAAAAATGGAAGAATTTGCAATTCGTTTAAACAATGTAGAAGATTCTTATTACAGTTTTATAGTTGCAGTGCTGACATATGTTAAAAAGAAGGAATCACGTCTTAAAGCCGTAGAAGGCTTCATGAATGAAAACCCAAACGCTTTAACATCAGATATACTTGAATTTATTTCTGATCAGGATGATTTCTTTGAAGATGCTGCTCCTGCAAGATCAGAAGCAAGTTGACACCATTAATAGTTCCATTTAAGCAGCCTCGGGGGCAATCCCCGAGGCTGCTTCTTTACAAAAAATAATATATTATCCTTTTATCCTGAGACTTCCGTTTGCGATAAGTCTTCCGGATCTTCTGTCAAACAGCAGGATGTTCTTTCCTGTGATTTCGATTCTCTCCTTCTGGCCGATCTGGTAGATCATGCCGCCGAAGATAACACCTGTGAGAAGGAAATCACCGATCTTAAGCTTGAGGGTAGACTCCATACCTGTAGGCATGGCACCATAAACTGTAGCCTCGATGCTGCCATCCTCTTCGATATCTATAGCTTCAGGTCTGATACCGATAACGTAATCTTCGTCTGTGATCACAGGCTCATCAAGAAGGCTGTCATCCTGCTCGGTAACCTTCTGGATATGATACTTGAAAACCTCATCCTTGTTGGTCTTTTCAACCGCACCCTTGCGGCTGAGCCTCTCTCTTTCAAGTTCTTCCTTTTCACGGTCTGCCTGATCTCTCTTACTTCTCCACTCAGTGATATCCATCTTTACTTCAGGAACAAATTCTGCCTTTATTCCGTCAAGGATATCTACCTCGAAGCTTCCGTCCTCCTTCTGGGTTCCCTTTGCATCAACAAAGTTCATGGAAGGATTACCTACGAAATCTGCAACGAAAAGATTTGCAGGCTTGTTGTAAACCTCAAGAGGTGCAGCATACTGCTGAAGAACACCATTGTTCACAAGACAGATTCTGGTAGCCAGAGTCATGGCCTCCATCTGATCATGAGTTACATATACGAAGGTACTTCCGGTCTCTACATGAAGTCTCTGGAGCTCATATCTCATTTCGAGACGGAGCTTAGCATCAAGGTTTGAAAGAGGCTCATCCATGAAAAGCACCTGAGGTCTCGGAGCAAGAGTTCTTGCAATGGCAACTCTCTGCTGCTGACCACCGGAAAGCTCTGCAGGATATCTGTCCATGAACATACCGATCTTAACGATTCTTGAACATGCTCTGACTCTGGAATCAATCTCTTCCTTTGTGAGCTTTCTCTTGGTCTCCAGAACCTTGCCGCCCTGGGTCACCTCGAATTTATCGTTAAGCTCTTTGCCTTCGCCGGCATATTTCTTCTTGATATCTTCGAGTTTTTTCTCATAATCCGCGAGCTTGCTCTGTGCTGCGGCATTAGGCTCAGCTGCCTCATGGATTTTGAGATCAAACAGCTCCTTCGCAGTAAAGATGGAAAGTGAAAATGCATCAATAAGCTTAACCAGTGCCTTCTTCTCATCCAGCTTTCCGTTTTTATCGAAGCATTCGGAAACGATCTCCTTTACCTTGTTTCCGTTCTGAAGAGATCTGATCATATCTCCTGTCTGCTTTGCCTCAATGTCTACATCCGGCATCTCTTCGTTAATGTTCTTAAGTCCGAAGGAGATATTCTCATAAACCGTCATGTTGGGCCAGAGTGCATAGTTCTGGAACAGGAAACCAACCTTACGTTTGTTTGGCGGAACATTGATTCCGGCATCAGAATCAAATACAACTGTATCTCCTATGGTGATCCTTCCCTCAGTCGGTGTTTCAAGGCCGGCTATCATTCTAAGGATAGTGGTCTTTCCGCAACCTGAAGGTCCCAGAAGTGTTATGAATGAATTGTCAGGAATGTTCAGGCTTACATTATCTACACCGAAAAACTTTCCCCATCTCTTTGTGATATTTTCCAACTTAATCTCAGGCATGATTACTTTCCTCCGATTCCACTGTCAAGACTAGCTCCTGTCAGCTTATTTACCAATGTATTGAATACCAAAATCGTCACTATCAAAATTAGGTTGATGGCACTTGAGAATGCATAAAGTCCCATCTCATCAAAGTAGTCAAGTGTTGTGGACAGGATGAAGCCCTGTGTACAGAGCAGCAGGAACAGTGACAATTCACGGAGACATGTCATAAACGGAAGCATGTATCCGCTGATGATTGATGATTTCTGGATAGGAATGATGATTTTCAACATTCTCTTTATCCATGGCGTGTTCTGAATGATGGCCGCCTCTTCCAGCTCGTTACTTATCTGAAGCATGGAGTTCAGCGAGCTTCTCGACGCGAACGGTATGTACTTAACAACACCCGCGATGATGAGCAGTGTGTAAGTATTGAACAGGTTGATGTGCTCGTTTGAGAACAGTATGAAGAATGCTGCACCAACTGCAATTGATGGCATGAGGTATGGCAGGAAGGCTACATTGTTAACGTAGTTTGCCCACTTGCTTCTTCTGTTCTTGGCAACCGCATAACCTATAAGTGTTCCGATGGTACCTGCGATAAGGGCACATACCACTGCAAGGAACAGTGTTCCGAAGAATGCATGCCAGATGGTCTTGTTGTAAAGAATTCCGGACTGACCATACATTCCGTTCTCGGTAATGTTCTCATTTGTCATCCACCACTTGGTAGTGAGATGCGCCATATTTCCTGTGTAAAGGAAACTGTAGTCACCCGGGTTCGGAAGGAATGTCTCCAACGCGAAGAGGATGATAGGCCAGATACTTGTGAAGAAAGTGATCAGAATGAAGATGATTCCCACAATGTATTTTCCGGCATTTCCAATGGAAATCTTCGTAAGCTGTCCTGACTTTCCGGTTACGGTTGTATAGTTCTTACGGCTCTTCAGACTCATCTGGTTCATACCCAGGATCAGTACGCCGAATACCATCATGATGATGGCAAGGATACTTGCTTCACCGGTGTACTTACTGTTCAGTGAGATGTACTTTGTTGAAAGTGTGGTGAGGTTGAGGTAATGAGGAACCGGATAACTTCCCATGGCGCTTCCGAAAACCAGAAGGATGGTTGACAGGATAGCCGGCTTGATCATTGGCAGTGTTACCTTGAACATGATCTTCCATTTCGGAGTATCAAGTATCGTAGCTGCTTCCTCGAGGTTAGCGTCCATGTTCTTGAAGATTCCGCCGATGAGAATGTAGGCGAAGGGCGCGTAGTGAAGTCCCAGAACCATGGCACTGGGGAAGACTCCCTGACACCACCAGTGTGGGAAATAGGTATGGAATATCGCGGCGATAAGTCCGTCTGAAGTTCCCGTTACCTTGTTGCTGTAGAACATGTGCTGCCACACAACCGCCAGTGTCCACTGAGGCATGATGTATGGGAAGATGAAGATGGAGCTCAGATACTTCTTGAACTTCATGTTTGTCCTTGTGACTAAGAATGCGAACAAACCTCCGAAAAGAATCGATATGAAGCAGGTGCATACCGACAGGATCACGGTGTTTAAAAGCGGTAACCAGAGATTTGTCTTAGCCAGTCTGGAAGTGAACAGATCGATGTAGTTCACTATGGTATATCCCGAAACTCTTCCGGTCAGATGCTGATCTATGGTACCGGGATGTATCTTGAATGTGTCCTCCACGATGGCAACTATGGGTGCCACTGTACTGAATGTAAGTACTATTCCGAATAAGAGCAATATTATATTCTGGGGCTGGGAGAACCAGGTCTTCAGCGAATTCCTGAATATCGCTCCCTTATCAGGTTGAATGCGTTTTTCCATTGCCTTTCCCTCTCATTATTTCCTTCGTAACAGTTCAGACTCCGTCCCCATGGTCCACCGTCTAAACTTTTAACTTTCCTTCGCCAGCCCATCTGAAATAATATCAGCGAGGGTCTGACACTTCATTTTCTTTTAACAGAAATCTGATTTTTTCCTTTAAAATAGGATGCCGCTTTTGGCAGCGACATCCTGATTAAATTATCGCCCGGGAGCACCGGATCCGGGTCAGCCTGAGCTGACATATTTACTGTCCGGATCCCTGCGCCTGCCCGCTAAGCGATTTACTGTCCCGGTGTATAACGATCAAGTACGTCGATCCAGCTTCCTACTGAGAATGATACCTCTGAGCAGTATGCAGGATCCTCGAGAACGAGCTCGCCCTGGCCTTCGCCTGTCCACCAGTCATAGCCACGGTCATTCTTTGCAGGGAACTCATCTCCGCCGCCTGTTGAATGATGATACTTCTCTTCAACTGCCTTTGATACTTCAGGGTTAGCTGAGTATCCGCCCATATCCTTGCCCCATGCATCGAAGCCTTCTTCTGTACATGTCATATAAGCGATAAATGCACATGCTGTCCATGGAAGCGGGCTGTTCTTTGTAAGGAAGAGATAATGGCAGTAGCCGTATCCGCCGATACCTGTGTAACCGTCCTCGTAAGCTGCAACCTTGATGTTGTTTACAGAAACTGTTGCAGACTCTTCAACTGAACGAAGCTTTGAATAAACCAGGAGACCTGACTGATCCTTAGCTGATGCATCAACAAGTGTGTTACAGATAGGACCGTCATCTGTCTGCTCGTTGTAGTTGCCTACCCAGAGCTTGATCCATGCAAGTGCGTATGCACCGTTTGCGCCGAGTCCGAGGTCAGCTGCATCTGCCTGAACAGACTGGATTGTCGGCTCGAAATAAGCCTTCTTGGTATCATCAAGCTGGTCATAAGCTGCCTTAAGCCAATCAGCATACTTGTCTTCTGTGAGCATCATAAGGAAGTTCTTTCCAACGATCTCAGAGTCAACACCCATGAATAACGGATGTGATCCCTCGTATACGAAATCCCAGCAGTTCTTGAACTCTGCAGATCCTGTGCAGTTGTACATGAATACCTTGTTAAGTGTCTGGAGCGGGAGGAATCCTGTGTACTCATCAGGAGTTGTTCCGTTTGCCTTTGCCCAGTCAAGTGGAACGAAGGTCTTAAGGATATCTGTGTCTACCATCTTGGACTGGATCTGGTTTCCGTCCTGGATAAGTGTCATTGCGAATGTTCCTTCACTCTTCAGTGAATCGGAAGTGAGCTGCTCAAAGATCTTGTTGTTCTTTGGCTGCTGCCACTCGAACTCCATGTTGTAAGATGGATCGATGGTCTTTAAGTACTCGATAAATACAGGAAGTGCTGACTTACCACGGCTGGAGTTTCCTACGCCGTAGAAGGTCTTTCCGTTTGACTCTTCGATAGCCTTCTTTGCAAGCTCTTCAAGAGACATTGTCTGAGCCTCTGCGATGATAGCATCAATACCTGTAAGGTTCTCTGTCTTCTTCTCTTCTGCGCCGCCTGCTGCAGGAGCCTGAATCTCTGCTGCTGCCTTTGTCTCAGCTGAAGCTGCTGCAGTTGTTGCCTGTGTTGTTGATCCGCCGCCACAGCCTGCCAGTGTTGTGGCCAGAATGGATACTGTCAGAATTGTTGATAAAATCTTTCTCACTTTTTGTCCTCCTTAAAATACGTTCCGTGCAAAGTTCTTATGCTCTTTGCACATTTGTAACTCTATGTTCAATATTATAGTTGTGCGATTCTCACATCAAAATATGACTACTCTGATAAATCTTGTAAAAAAATGACATCATTTTCACGATGAAAATGATGTCATTCGTAAATCCATTATTACATTTTGCACAAGCATTGCCTCCGGAACAATCAGGCAAACCTCACAATCCAACATGGCACTCTATCCGGTTCGGTTATCAAGAAAAAATCAGTCCATTCCGTGCATCTGATATTCCGAAGGAGTCTTCCCAACCAGCTTCTTAAAGGTATTGGAAAAATAGGCGATGTCCTGATACCCCACAAGATCCGCCACCTCATACACCTTGATCTTCACATCCTTAAGAAGCTCCATGGCCTTTTTGATGCGGTACTTTGTGAGATAGTTGTTTATACTGCACTCGGTCTCCGCTTTGAACAGCCTGCTGATATGCCCGTCACTTACACTGATGCTTTCGGCAAGGGCTGCCAATGTAAACTCCGGATCCTTATAGTGCTTTTCAATATACTCTATTGCCTCAAGAACATATTTGTTGCCTACCTCCGACTTATCTTTAAGCCCGAGTATATCAGGTTCCTTTTCCTGTTCTTTCATAGTCTCGAAATGCACCAGCTTCTGTATGGTGCTCTCCAGTTCTCCGTCCTCAAAGGGTTTGAGAAGATAATCAGAAGCCCCTACCCGAAGTGCCTTTCTTGCATATTCAAAGTCACTGTAGGCAGTGAGATATATAAGCTTTATTTCCGGATAAAGCTCCATCAGCTTTTCCCCCAGCTCCAGCCCGTCCATCTCCGGCATCCTGATGTCAGAAATCACAAGATCCGGTCTTACTTCTCCGGCTTTTTCCAGTGCTTCGGTTCCGTTTGCAGCCTCCGCCACCACCTCACAACCTATTAGTTCCCAGTCGGTTTCCTGAATGATACCACGTCTCACAAAACGTTCATCATCTACTATCATTACTTTAATCATATATCGCTCTTTCTATCTTTTCGATATCATAATTTATCAGATGAAGTGTCTTTTAAATATTACCTTCTCATCTATCAGCTCTGGTTTTTAGCCAAAATATCTTACATATAGATATCGATCCAATCGCCCCATATCTGTCACTCATTTATTTCTCCAAATTCCAACGGCACCCTCACCGTGATCAGCGTTCCGCCTTCCTCTCTCCTTGATGCCTTAACTCCGTACGCCTTACCATAATACATACGAATGATGGTATTAACATTGTTAAGACCCAGATGTCCCTTGAGAGTCTCCTCATCGTCAATCTCCAGAGCTTTAATGTATTCGTCGGAAATGCCTTTGCCGTTATCCTCGATATCAATCTGAAGATTCTCTTCTGCAAATGCCCTGACCTTTATCCTTCCGTCCTTCTGTCCTTCCATACCGTGTATTATTGAATTCTCAACAAGGGGCTGAAGTATGAGTTTAGGGACAACAGCATTAAGCAGCTCCTCACTGACCTCAGTCTCCAGAGTGAAACAGTCATCAAATCTTATCCTCTGGATGTCGCAGTATCTTCTTATCATTTCAAGCTCTTTTTCCAGAGGCGAGAACTGCTTCCCGGAAATACTGTACCTGAGAATCCCCGCAAGAGATGCGGCTAATGTAGCCACCTCAGACACCTGATTTGCCTTTGCGGCCCACTTTATGGTATCCAGAGTATTGTACAGGAAGTGCGGATTGAGCTGCGCCTGCATCATGGCGATTCTGGTTTCGGTCACCTTTCTTTCCGCTCTGACCTGCTCTTCCATGGTCTCCTTGAGCTGAGTTGTCATCTTGTTGAAACCAACCGCAAGCTGCTGGAACTCATCCTCCCGGTCAAGTTCTATCTTCGTATCGAAGTCGCCTTTTCTGAACCTTTTCATGGCCCGGTAAAGCTCATTTATAGGCCTTGAGAAAAATTCACTGAATTTTGATGCTGCGATAAAGCACACGATCATACCAAACAGTACCAGCAAAAGAAGTACCCGGTATCCCGCATTAACAGCACTCTCTTCCAGCACCGGAGGTGTGATATACAGACAGAGAAGCTCCGTTCCGGAAAGCTCGTTAAGGTAGACATTGTCCCTGATCTCGGAATTGTAGGCCCGCGAAGAAAGAAGATTTTCTCTGACCTTCGAGAGAACCATTCCGTCCTCAGCCGTGCCGATAAGACAGAAGGGTCTCAGATATTTATTTGCAAGTATGAAACCGTCACGGGCATTAATGCCATCCTTGATCTGTTCCTTTACCTGATCCTGTGAAAGCCTTATCATTATAAAGCAGGGCTCGGGGTCATCAAGTACCTTTTTCACCATAAGGAGCGACGATCCCGCATCAACTGCCGATGAGTTCAATGCATACGCCACCACATCTTTTCCCGCCTCAGCTTCTTTGAGCATCCAATAGTAATCTGAAGACATAAGACTGCCATTACTCGTTCCGGTGCTGTAACGGCATTTGCTTCCTCTGTATAGCTCAATCACCGCAAAATTTCTGATATCTTCAGTTCCGCGATACAGTTCCGAATACACATCTATGGTATTGCCGTTTCCTGTCCGAAGTGCCTCTTTTATCACCCGACTCCGGCTCAGATTCTCCATAGCGGTCTTTGAAAGCTCCAGCATCCCGCTTATCCTGTCAGAAACAAATCTCTGCTGTTCCAGATCTCTGTTTTCATAGTCGATTCTGACTCTGGTCTGGAAGGTCTGTATGGTAAGTATCCCTCCGGGTATCACGATAAGAAGCAGCACCAAAAGAAAGACCGCAAAAATCTGCCGTTTAAAAGACTGTTTTATAAATCCAAGTCCCATGTAGGTCTGCTCCTTTCCATCTTACATGACAGGGGTTCTGTTGTTTTCGGGTGTTTTTCGTACTGTTTGTAAAATTCATTCTGCCATTTAATCTTATACACCGACACAGGTCTTATGGATGCTCCCTGCCTGATGCCCTGACAGCTCTCCATGCGTCCATGGCCCTATTCTCATCAGCTGCCGATTTTTTTATATCAAAATCCAAAAGCTTCACTTCCTCATAATCCTTAGACAACTCCACATCCTTTCTCACAGATCTTCTGTGGAAATGTTCTGCAGCATACTTCTGAGTATCATAGGCTATGATGAAATCAAGAAATTTCCCGGCATTATAACTATGAGGTGCATCCTTTACTATGGCACAGGCATCAGGAAGGGCCGTAGTTCCCTCCTCCGGATATGTCATGGTGATTTCATAACCATTTGCCATATATTTTTTTGCAGTTTCTTCCAATGTTATCCCCACCATGCATCTGCCTGATTCCACATAGGGAATAACGAGACCGGAAGAATCAAGAACATTGCCGTCAAGCTGTTCATATAATTCCTGGATTATTTTTTCCGGTGTCTCATTAAAAAGCTGCGACATAAGAGAGACTATAGTATAGCTGGTTCCCGAAATCTCCATATCCGCAAATGCTATCTGCCCCTTAAAACGTTCATCAAAAAGATCCCTCCAGCTCCCGGGAGCATCCTTCTTTTCCACAAGCTTGGGATTGTAAATAAATACGATAGGAAGCTCGGTAAAGGGAGTCCATAAATCTTCAGAAGAAAGATACTGGCTGTCAAGAATATCACTTTCCGCCACTTTGAAAGGTGCAAATAACTCCTTTTTTGCCTCGTAATACTCTGCGCCTCCCCCGAACATGATGTCACAGTCACTGCCCTCTCCGGACTCGATCAAGTCGAACATCTCCGAAGTTCCACCGGCAACTATATTCACCCATATGCCGGTAGTATTTTCAAATTCCGTGATCACCGGAAGATAAACCTCCTCCTTGTGAGAAGTGTAAACCGTAAGCTGTTTTTCCTCCGGCACACTGTACTTCTCTGAAAGCGACTCTATATCATGTTCCCGCTGATTCCCTCCGCAGCCGGACAGGAAAATGGAAGCCGTTATAATTACAACTGTCAGAGTCTTTTTTAAAAATATATTATACAGACTTTTCATCCCATTGCCTCTTTACCGAAAATAACCTCTGCTACCATTATGTCACACTGTAAAATGTATAACAAGCAAGCCTGTCGGATACTCAGCTTGATAGATGCTCAGCTGCCTGATATCGAACTCAAGAAAAAAGATGCCCCCTGAAAAGAGGACATCTTTAAAATCTCAGTTCAAAAGACCTTTTATAAAATCAGCTCTCGCATCAACGGCTGCTCTCTGGATGCTGCTGTCCTTTGCCATGTCAAAGGCATGTACTGTGCCGCGGGTTTCGTTCAGTGTTACAACATTACCCTGCTCCTTAAGGCGCTTTGCGAATTCAACACCCTCATCATGCAGAGCGTCAAATTCTGCGGTTTCCACATACATGGGGCAAAGACCCGAAAGTGATTCGACTTCTGCAGGAGAATAGTGGTATTTCAGACCTTCCTCTCTGTCAGAATGAACTATCTTTCTGATAGCACTGATTGAATCACCGTTTATGACTGGAACGTCTGAGAAACTATTCATAGAGTCCGTTTTAAATCTCATATCAAGAGACGGATAAAGGAGAAGTGTTCCCTTAGGCATCTTAAGTCCTTTGTCTCTTGCCAGAAGGGTAATGGCTGCCGCCATGGTTCCTCCTGCCGAATCTCCGATCACAAAGATTTTTCCGGGATCTATGGCATATTTTTCCGGATTGTTCTGGAGTTCAGTGTAAACCTCAAATGTTTCCTTTATCTGAACAGGCGGCTGACGATAAGGTGCGAGATCATACATTGGAAGCATAACTTTGCAGCCGGTCTTTTTTGCGAGATTCTCTGCAAGCTTATAATGGTAAGGAAGCGCAGGAAAAAGGTTGGCACCGCCATGAAGGAACAGGATGACCGGCGCATCCTTTTTGTCCTTAACTGCAAATGGTACATATACAAGAGTCTCAATCTGCCCCTTTGTTGAAGTGGGAACAGGGATTTCAAATCGGTCAAGACGCATACCCAATGGTGCTGTCACTTTCTTAGGAAGGCCCTTGTACATAAGCTCCACAAGTTTAACCTGGAACCTGGTCTTCACAACAGGAACCTTTGAAAGCGCTGCGAACTCAGGACTTATTCCATAGCTCTTCTTTTCGCCGGCTTTACTGTCAAAATCAAGAATAACCGAGAAAAGGATACAGCCCTTAAGAATAAGCACTCTTACTTCTTTGGTCAATGCTGACAGAATGGAAGCTGATAATGCCACCCAGTCCTCTTCGTCTCCATCGATATACTTGTTGAAGGAAGCCATGTTGTAACTGTCGAGAGTCCACAGATACGCTTCCTCTACATCTTCACAATCCATTTCAAGGAGTGTTTCCTTATCCGCACGGCGAACACCTATTTCTTCCGCTGCTTTTTCATTCATTTCTACGGTTTCGAAACTTGTGCCCAAAAGAACCTTTAATTTTTGAGAAACTCCGGATAAACTTTCAAAGGAAATATCCTGGAGGGTTCCGGGGGTAAGCTCCATGGTAAGGGCACACAGATGTCCATCTCCATCTATGTTGAAGCACCTGTCATTTACATTTCCGGATAATCTTGTTATCTCCATCATTTCTTCCATAACAAGATTTATATGCATTTCATCACGGCTTCCAAGCCCCTGCTTCTTTGTGTACTTTTCAGTGAAATCTTTTATTTCTTCAAATGTCTCGGTTTCATTTCCATCTTTGATGATGATCATAGTTTCTGCCTCCAATTTTGGAACAATAATTCTTTACAATATGTTCTATTTTATCAGAGAAAAAACATTATTGAAACACCCTACATAAAAGCCGGTGGATATAAAAAAACCCGCGGTGGGTTAACCGCGGGTCTTCGTGAGTAACGTTACTTACAAAGTAATTTTTCAAGAACGACTTGAAAACAGAAATCCTGATCAAAGATTCCTGTGCGCCTTTCGCGCAAATTAGTTCATAGAATCTACAGCCTTGTAAAGCTTAGCAACTTTTCTTGAAGCGTTGTTTGACTTGTAGATGCCCTTGCTGTGAGCCATAGCAATCTTCTTCTGAGCCATCTTAAGAGCGTCCTGAGCCTTAGCCTTATCACCGGCCTCAACTGCTGCGTATACTCTCTTGATGTATGTCTTAACTTCTGAACGGATAGCCTTGTTACGCTCATATCTTGTAGCTGCAACAAGAATTCTCTTCTTTGCTGACTTAATATTTGCCATTTGGAAATATCTCCTTTCACCTGATATCGATATCTTACATATGCGTTTTTCAAGTACCGGACACGGACAGTTTGAAAACACGCTCAACTATCATATATAAAAGCCCCATTTGTGTCAAGTGCTAAAAAAATGAATTTTCGAGATTCCCACCGTGTTTCCCACCGGGAAAATCCATGAATAAAGGGCCAGGCATGATGCCTGACCCTGAATAACTATTGGAAACCCCCACCTGAATATGGAGATTCATATAACGGAACGAAATTACTCTTCGATTCCTGCCATTTCCTTAATGGACTTCATAGCGAATGTAAGTGTACGTCCGCAAGCGATACCTGCCATGAGACATGGATAGTTGTTTGCGAAGAATGAACCTGACATATCGCCGCCGATGTAAAGACCCGGAATCGGCTTGTTCTCAGCATCAAGAGCCTGTGTCTTGTCATTGATAGAGATACCCTGCTCTGTTGTAAGGAGTGATGCACCGAGCCAGCAGCCATAGAATGGAGCTGTTCTAAGCTCAGAGAGACGAACCTTCATCTTACCGAAGTCCTCATCCTCCTGCTTGTCATAGAGCTCATTGTAACGCTCAACTGTTGCAAGGAAGTTAGTCTTATCCTCATCCTTGAAACCAAGCTTGTCAGCAAGCTCTTCGATGGTGTCAGCCTTGAAGATCAGGCCTTCGCCCTCTTCACCGTACTGCTCAAGCTGCTTGTCTACATAGCCAGGGATGTTTCTTGACTGTGCTGAACATCCGATAGTATGGAATCTCTTGATGTCCTCCATGTAGTTTGCATCCATGATCTGAGCATATACATGACCCGGCTGATGAGCTGCTGCATAAACGATATCATTGTATGGGCTGGACTCATTAGCGAAACGCTGACCATGACGGTTAACCTTAAGGAATGGCTGTGTACCGGGATTGTACTGTCTTACAGTTCCAGGGAATGCCTTTCCGCCGAAGGAAGACTCGCTTGTAACATATCCTGCATTAACTTCAGGAGCTACGAGACCACGGTCAAAGAGCATAGGAGCTGACTCAGCATCAAGATGAGCACCTGCCCAAACAGCTGCACGGATTCCATAACCCTTATCAGCAGGGCTGAAAGAGCATGCTGTTGTAACAGAAGTTCCAAGCGGATCAAGCTGCTCCATCATGAATGGGTTGCCGGGATATCCGCCGCATGCAAGGAGAACACCGTCCTTGGCATTGTAACGGATAAGGTCGCCTGAATCTACGTTCTGAGCGATAACGCCTGTTACTCTTCCTGTATCATCCTTCTCAAGCTTTACAAGAGCTGTCTTGAAATCTACATCATAGCCTGCCTTCTGGATAACCTCGAGGAATACTTCATTTCTCTGCATTCCGTACTCAGACTCTGAAGCTCTGTAGTTGTGCTCCTGCTCAGGGAATACGAAAGTTGTATTCTCATCGCTGTCCGGCCAACGAGCTTCCTCACCGGATGTGAAATCGCACTTCCAGTTGTATGGCTCATTCTCAAGGATGCCTGCTACGAAATCATGCATTGCAGCTGACTCGTCAAGCCATAACTTAACTACTCTCTGGTCGCACTTTCCTGATGCATAACGGCTGATCTCTGAAAGGAGTTTCTTCTTATCAACATGTGAACCTGCTGCGATAGCTGCGGAACTGTTGATAGCGCCGTACCAGTGACGTGTATCCTGAACTACTGCATTCTGCTCGATAACGCGGAAGTTAAGTCCCTTAGAAGCTGCATAAGCTGCTGCCATCATACCTGCATTACCTGCACCTACGATAAGGATATCTGTATCGATAGTATCCTTTATGTCAGCATCATCAACTACAGGTTCCTCACCAAGCCAGTCCTCATCAGAACCTGTCGGGATAAGCTCTCCTGTTGCTGCAACTGCCTCACCCTTTGCCTGTGCGATACAGTTAGCCGCTGCCTTCTTAACAGCGTCAGATGTGATGGTTGCACCTGATACAGCATCAAACTCTGCTGACTGTGCATCCATAAGAGCCTTCTCAAGATCAGGAACAGCTGCGCCACCGATTGAAGCTGTCTCGCCGTCTGCATTGATCTTTACTTCTGTGATGGATGACTCATCAAAAGTCATTGTAACTGTAACCTTTGAGCTGATTCCATCTGCACCTGCTGTGTAAGTACCGGGTGTGTAAAGAGCACCACCTGCAGGAGCGGCTGCGGCTGTTGTAGCGGCCTCAGTTGCAGCAGCTGTTGTAGCGGCAGCTGTAGTTGCTTCCGGTGTTCCCGCACCACTTGTGCAGGCTGTAAGGGAACCGAGACCTGCGATCACTGCAGTGGCGCCCATTCCCTTGATGAAATCTCGCCTAGTTAATTTTTCTGACATAATAGATCCTCCTAGATTTAAATAATAGCTTTTGACTATTTTTATACAGCTAATACATAAATATACGAATTCGGCGGGTTTTGGGGCCCTGCTCACCGACATTTCTGAGCATTAGCATGTATTACATAAAGTTATGCCTTGTATATTATAACGAATAATCAGGTGGAATCATACCATTTTGTTACAGTTTAATCAATTTTTAATAGTGTTTCATTTTGTTACGGTTGCTTTATATTTGTTATTTCCCGGCCGATAAAGAATGTAGCGGTTTATTTCAAAACGTATTTTTATTCGTTCAGGAAATAGCCGGCCATATCAGAAATTTTTTTGAGTAAGCACTTGTTGCTTGCACAAAGTATTTGGGGGATGAAATGCTTAAAAGATGTATTGGATTATTCACAGCGGTTTTTTTGATAATGTCTTCCTTTACAGCTTATGCCGTCGAGTGGCATCAGGACGCCCTGGGCTGGAAGCTTTGGGATAAGAGCAAGAAGCCCCTGACCAGTGAATGGTACTACGACAGCGGTTATCAGTATTATTTAAAAGAGGATGGCTACCGGGCAACAGGCTGGACCCTTATCGATAACAGCTGGTACTATTTTGATCAGAAAGGACATCTGGCTACCGATAAATGGATTGATGACAAGTACGTGGATTACAGCGGGAAAATGCTGACCGACACCCGGACCCCGGACGGCTACTATGTGGGGGCGGACGGAAAATGGGTTGAGAACTATCAGGGCGGTTCCGGAACAGCCGGCGCCGGTACCACGGCAGCTGCGAGCACCGGCAGCGCTTCCGCATCGGCAAACACCACTGCCTCGGGTTTCGACGCGGCAGCCATGTACAGCTATGCCGGCAGCTCCTACATCCCGAAACAGCCCATTGAAATCCAGTACATGAAAGCACATATGACTAAGGACGGAGGCATTTCCCCCAACATCTACTTTATTAACTCCTCCGGTAAAATCATTAACGCAATAGTCTTTACAGTAACTCCTTATGACGCAAGGCATAATGTTGCCACCTGTGAAATAACCGGCAATTCCACCGTCGAGCAGTCGGTAACAGGTCCATTCTATCCCGACGACCCCTACTCTCTCGGACAATATATCCTGGGTGAGGATGGTAATGTTCACAAAACCTCATTAGTCACTGTCAGCGATAATGCAAGGACCTTCAACAATTTTGTGCTGTTGGATCATCTCTGGCTGAGTAAGACGGTTTCAACCTATGCCATAGTCGGCATCAAGCTTCAATATGCAGACGGAACCTGGGAAACCGTTGAGCCAAATTCCGTGATTAAGCAGTCTTAGAAGGAAATCCAAACAAAACGTTTTCCATGTAAGTGTAATAAATCCTAATCAGAACGATTTTTAGATTTAAAAAAAGGATTTTCGAATACGTGGTTTTTAAGCCACTTTCGAAAATCCTTTTTTATTCTTTATTTCAATTCAGCGGGTCTTTCGATAACCCCTCCGCCGAGTCCGTTCTGCCCGATGTGGCAGCTGATAAGCAGTGACAGAGGAGCTACAACGATCTCCGGATTCAGTCTGTCCGGGAACTCTGTCTTCAGCTCTTCTGCAAATGCTTCCGCCTGCTCGGGGTTGTCTGTGTAGGCAACGCAAACGTAGCAGTTGTTCATATCCTTATCATTGAGACGGCCCTCAAGTTCAGCCTTAAGGCCCTTAATGATGGCTTCTCTGACCATTTTGGTGGTTCTCACCTTGGTGAAGGAATCAAGCTTTCCGCCGTTTGTGATACCCAGAACCGGCTTGATGTGAAGGAGGGTTCCGATGGCAGCCGCCATGGGAGTGATACGTCCGCCCTTCTTGAGATACTTAAGGGTATCAACACCGATATAGATCTGATTGCTTGTAGATTCACGGTTGATAATGTCACAAATCTGCTGTCCGTCATAACCCTTTGAGGCAAGCTCTGTCGCAAATATGCAGTACTGTCTCTGGGTTATGGAAACACCCTTATCATCCGGAACAAATACTTTTCCTTCATACTTATCTTCATGACTAAGCATTATGGCTGTCTGAGTTGAGCCTGAAAGTCCGGAGGTAAGAGGAATGTGAACCACCTGATCACAGGTTTCCAGAAGCTCGTCCCAAACCTTCATTACGTCTTCCATGCTTGGCTGTGAAGTTGATATGTCACAGTCATTCTTGAGCTTTTCGAAGAACTCTTCTCTGGTAATGTTTATATCTTCAAAGTATTCCTGTCCATCTATACGGAAGGGCATGGGAACAACACGAACTCCGAGCTGCTTGCTTTCTTCCTGTGTGATGCCGCTCCCGGAATCTGTAGAAACTCCAATTCTCATTAATAACACCTCTATCTAAACATCAATAAATCTCAGCGTATCAGGCAGGGAAATGCTCAGCCCGATTTGCATCAGAAGTCACATATCATATCGCGAAAAAAGATAGTACAATCGCGCCGAGCCATTGTACTATCTTTTTTATAAACTGTCAAAGCCTTTGCATCAGCCTATCATTTTACGATAAGTGACTTTCCTGACATCTCTTCCGGCTGAGGAATCTCCATCATCTCAAGAAGAGTAGGAGCAAGGTCGCAAAGTGCGCCGCCCTCACGAAGCTTCCATGAAGGATCAGCGTTGACAAGGATGAATGGAACAGGATTTGTTGTGTGAGCTGTCCATGGCTCGCCTGTCTCGTAGTTGATCATCATGTCAGCATTACCATGATCTGCACAGATGACCATCTGACCGTTTGCATCCTTAATGGCGTCTACTACCTTACCTACAGCCTCATCAACAACCTCGATGGCCTTAACTGCAGCAGGGATAACACCTGTGTGTCCAACCATGTCAGGATTTGCGAAGTTAGCGATGATCATATCGTACTTGCCTGATCTGATAGCGTCGCAAAGCTTGTCGCATACCTCAGGGCATGACATCTGAGGCTTGAGGTCATAGGTAGGAACATCCTTTGGTGAAGGAACCAGTACACGGTCCTCACCCTCATTAGGCTCCTCAACACCGCCGTTAAAGAAGAAGGTTACGTGTGCATACTTCTCTGTCTCGGCGATACGAAGCTGCTTAAGTCCGAGGGATGCAGCATACTCACCGAGAGTCTTTGTTATAGACTGCTTCGGGAATGCTATCTCCTTGTTAGGGATTGTAGGATCATAATCTGTGAAGCATACGAACTTTGTATCCAGGCGCTTGCCTCTTGCAAAGAAATCAAACTCATCATCGCAGAAGCAGTGAGTCATCTCACGTGCACGGTCCGGACGGAAGTTGTAGAAGATGCAGGAATCGCCGTCTGTGATTACGTGAACAGGCTTTCCATCCTTCTCAATAACGCATGGAACCACGAACTCATCAAGAACCTTTGCTTCGTAGGACTTGTCGATAGCTTCTGTAACTGATGCTGCCTTATCACCTACGCCCTTTGTCATGGCATCGTATGCCTTCTCAACACGGTCATAGTTCTTGTCACGGTCCATAGCATAGTAACGACCGGAAATCATAGCGATCTCGCCGACACCAAGCTCTGCCATCTTGCCCTCAACCTGCTGAAGGAAGCTCTTTCCTGAATCAGGCGGTGTGTCACGACCGTCAAGGAATGCATAGAGATAAACCTTCTTTAAGCCGTTTCTCTTAGCGAGCTCAAGGATACCGAAGATGTGCTCGATGTGTGAGTGAACGCCGCCGTCGGAAACAAGTCCGAACATGTTGAGAGCGGAATCATTCTTCTTGCAATTCTCGATTGCATTCATAAGTGCGGGATTTGTGAAGAAATCACCGTCATTGATGGACTTTGTTATACGTGTAAGATCCTGATATATGATGCGTCCTGCACCCATATTCATATGTCCTACCTCTGAGTTTCCCATCTGTCCGTCAGGAAGACCTACGAAAAGTCCTGATGCCTGTCCTTCAACAAATGGGCACTCTGCCATAAGTTTATCCATAACCGGAGTCTGGGCCATAGCTATGGCATTACCCTCCGGATTTTTATTGATGCCATAACCATCAAGGATCAGAAGTACTACTGGTTTCTTATCTGTCATGAAACATTACCTCTTTTTATTAGATTTTTTTGTAGTTTATACCAAATAAAAGTTAGCGTCAATGACTCTGACGCTAACTTTGTTAAAAAATATACAATTCGTTTATACATCCGCAGAGAAAAATGATTCCACCGGGATTTCTGTCTCTTCACTTATACTTCAGCCGAAAAGAATGAATCTTCCGGGTTGTACGTTTTCTCTACATATTTTAACTGGTATTGTTTCAGTCTCGTTACAACCTTCGGATCCAGGGCATTCTCATCCGGCAGATCCTTAAGTATCTCATTCAGATCCTCCATGAGCATGGAAATGTCCAGACTCTGGGTGACTATGATCCTTGCCATGCTTTTCATGATGCCCAGGGTGTTGCCCCGGTTCTCACTCAGGAAGGACTCCAGCTGCTCCTCGCTTACCCGCATGAGAAGAACGTCATTTAATGCCACCGCCGTATAAACCTGCGGCCGCCCTGTAAGCATTGATATCTCCCCGAAAAATCTGTTTTCCTCGAGGATTCCCAAAACATTCTCATGTTCTTTCTCGTGATTTACGTACAGGGCCACACTGCCTTTCAGCACCTTGTACATGTATGGATGAATTTCCTTTTCCTTAAATATAATGTCTCCGGCAAGGTACCTTTTCATTCCGCCGGGTTTTACATCGTATGTAATCTCACCCATTTATTTGTCTCCTTAATCTTCCAAACACTTCATCATGAGTTAATCTCTCAGGATTTGTGGCTGCATACTCATCAGCTTCTGACAAAGCTTGTTCAACATTTTTTGTCAACTTTGAATATGTCTCAATGCTCATAACCACCATAGAACCATAGCCATTCTTAGTTAAGAAAACAGGTTCGCCATCTTTTACAACATTCTCTATATCTGCAAATTTATTTCTAAGATCAGAAACAGGTCTTATATTAACCATACATGCCTCCTAAAATTGTGATCATAAATTATCATAAATTTATCATAATTATGATATAACATCAACCATGAAGACGTTCCCGGACACACAAAAAAGAGGGATCAGATCACTCCGCTCCCTCTTCATCCAACTTTGATTTACATCCTCAATGTATCCGCGAAATCACCAGACCCCCAATTATCCACTGATTTCTTTATAATTGATATGTTTGTCCCAGAAGTAAAATCCAAGACAAAATACATAGATAACAACAGCATAGAAGAATGTAAATGCCAAAAGCTTATTTGTAAAATCTTTGTCCTTCTCCATAAGGCATTATCCGAAGTATCTCTTCAGGAGACCTGCAAATGCCTTTCCATGCCTTGCCTCATCCCTGGCCATTTCATGCACTGTGTCGTGGATAGCATCAAGGTTAAGAGCCTTTGCTCTCTTAGCGAGATCTGTCTTGCCCATGGTAGCACCGTTCTCAGCCTTTACACGAACTGTAAGGTTCTCCTTTGATGATGCTGATACGCACTCACCGAGAAGCTCTGCAAACTTAGCAGCGTGCTCTGCCTCTTCAAATGCTGCTGTCTTGTAGTACTCACCGATCTCAGGATAGCCCTCACGGAAAGCTGCTCTTGACATTGCGAGATACATTCCAACCTCTGTGCACTCGCCCTCAAAGTTTGCGCGAAGATCTGCCTTGATATCTTCCGGAGCGTCAGCTGCTACGCCGATAACATGCTCTGCTGCCCATGTCATTTCTCCTGCCTGCTCAACAAACTTTGATGCAGGAACTCCACATGTCGGGCACTTCTCAGGAGGTGTCTCACCCTCGTAAACATATCCGCATACTGAACAAACCCATGTCTTCATTTTTCGTACTCTCCTTTTCTTTAGTTCATCGTTTCCGGTGTCCTCGGAAACTGATGTAATAACCGTTTTCAATTAATACCACTCTACCTATATTTAATAGATTAGTCAATGATATAGTGGAAATATCTTTCATTAATTTTTTGTACGAAGATGTTTGTTTTGCCTAACTAAAACTATACTGTTTCTATTCGCTTTTTCACTGTTGATTCAGACAGGTTCATAGAAATATCATGGACAGAAACGCCCTGTATACACTATCACTGAAGAAAGGAGCTAATGCCTATGTGGAGTATAATCATTATCCCGTTTCTGGGAACAGCGCTGGGAGCTGCCAGTGTGTTTTTGTTTAAAAAAGAGATGGAGCTAACGATGCAGCGTGCCCTGACAGGATTTGCTTCAGGGGTTATGGTATCTGCATCCTTTTTCAGTCTTCTGCTTCCTGCTCTCGATCAGACTGCGGAAATGGGGAGACTCGGATTTCTTCCTGTGTCTGTAGGATTCGGAATAGGAATGCTTTTCCTTCTTGTCATGGATATGGTTACACCCCATATGCATCTGGACAAATGCGAGGAAGGCCCGAGGGTGAACATTCAAACATAGGAACCATCGCGTTTGCTATGGGATTCATACTCATGATGGCACTGGATGTGGGACTTGGCTGATTAATGTTTCCTATAGGCTTGATTGATTGACAGTTTTCTATAGGCTTCGTTGATTGATTTTTTCTTAGGTGGATTTTTTTCGTTAACCGATTTATAATATATGAGCATTTATGGGCTCAACTGACAGATGCCCGGTGTAAAAAGCCGGTCCTGAACATTGTCCTTCAGGCATTCAGGAACGACAAAAATCATACTTATTTCATAAAAAATCAAGGAGTCAAAATGGGACAGATTAAAGTTACCAAAGCACCTATCGAGGGTCTTTATGTAATCGAGCCAACCGTTCATGGCGACAGCCGCGGATACTTTGTAGAAACATATAATCAGAACGACATGCATGAAGCAGGTCTTGACATGGTTTTCGTTCAGGACAACCAGTCCATGTCCACCAAGGGCGTTCTTCGCGGACTTCACTTCCAGAAGCAGTTCCCTCAGGGCAAGCTTGTACGTGTTATCAAGGGTTCCGTATATGATGTTGCAGTAGACCTCCGTCAGGGTTCCAAAACCTACGGACAGTATTTCGGAGTTGAGCTTACAGAGGAGAACAAGAAGCAGTTCTACATTTCCGAAGGCTTCGCTCACGGCTTCCTGGTACTCTCCGATGTTGCCGAGTTCTGCTATAAGGTTACGGATTTCTATCATCCCGGAGACGAAGGCGGACTTGCATGGAACGATCCCGAGATAAACATTCAGTGGCCTCATGTCACAGGTGAGTACAAGGGTAATGCTTCCGCCGAAGGCTATACCATGGATGACGGAACTGCCCTCAACCTTTCAGACAAGGACCAGAAGTGGCTTGGTCTCAAGGACACCTTTAAGTTCAATGTATAAGCAGCTCTGCAGGAGTTGATGCCCGGCAGCAGCCAAGTATCACTTACTTCATCAACCTGCGAAGAAATCATATGCCAAAAAATCTAAGAGTACTAACCTATACAATTCCGAAAAGCTTCCACGGCAAGACCGTAGAGGCTTTTCTTCGTTCCATGGGTTTTTCAAGAAGTGTGATGTACCACCTTAGGAATACCGGCACGGAGCTTATCCCTTCGGATATACCCGGGCTTTTGGTTAATGGTGAAAAAACCTGGCTCAAAGCCATTCTCCATAAAGGCGACGAGCTCACCTGCAATATTTTGGAAACAGCGGCTGAAGAGAATGTGGTGGAAACTAATCTTCCACTTTCCATAGTGTATGAAGATGAAGACTTTATGGTCATCAACAAGCCTGCCGGCATGCCCATACATCCTTCCATGGGGCACTACGATGATACTCTCGCCAATGCTCTCTGCTTCTACACTCACCATGTCCTTCACTTCGACACCTACGTGAACCGCATCATTAACCGGCTTGACAAGAACACCAGCGGGCTCCTCATTTCAGCCAAAAACATGCATGCAGCGGCAAGACTTGGGAATTTTGTCAGGGAGCGATCCATACACCGTCAGTATATCGCCATCTGTCAGGGCGATGTGAGAGACTGCCTTAAACATTACCCTTCTTCACTTGAAGGCTTCGACATGACCATATCCGCCCCCATCGCGAGAAAGGATGCCTCTGTTATAGAACGAATCGTGGATTATGCCAATGGAGACCCCGCCACAACTCACGTTAAGCCTCTCATGTACGACAGCGAAAAGGATCTGAGTCTCATAGCCCTGAAGCTTGAAACCGGACGCACACACCAGATAAGAGTTCATATGAAGCACATCGGGCATCCCCTGATAGGAGATTTCCTCTATAACCCGGATTACCGCTATATAAAAAGACAGGCCCTTCACTCCTGGAAGCTTAGTTTCAAGCATCCCATAAGCGAAGAGCCCATGAGCTTTACCGCGGCATTACCGGAAGATATGCAGGCATTATTCCAGCTCTGACAGCTTTTTAAACACTTCTCCGATGCTGTCATTTATCATCAATACTTCCTGGTTTCCGGATCTGACTTTGAGCGCGTCACGGTTAATGATAACGAGATATTTACCTTCAAAGTAGTTGATATAGGAAGCCGCAGGATACACCGTGAGAGAGGTTCCTCCGATTATGAGCATATCAGCCTCGGCGATGGCATTAACAGACTTCCTAACTGCAGTCTCAGGCAGGCTCTCTTCATAGAGAGTGATGTCCGGGCGGATAACGCCTCCGCACTCGCAATGAGGGATAGGCTCTGTGGAATCAAAAACATAGTCCACAGGGTAAGCCTTGCCGCAATGCATGCAGTAGTTCCTGAGGGCACTTCCGTGGATCTCGTAGACCTCCTTGCTTCCGGCCTTTTGATGGAGCCCGTCAATGTTCTGGGTCACCACAGCCTTCAGCTTCCCTTTCTTCTCCAGCTCCGCAAGATACTTGTGAGCGAAGTTAGGCTCGATCTTTCTCGTGTCCATCTTCTGCCTGTGGAACTCATAATAAACCTTTGGTTCATTCACAAGACAGCTGTGGCTGAGAAGATATTCCGGATGATACTTCTCAAACTGAACGTCATGCTGATTGTAAAGGCCGTCCTTGCTTCTGAAGTCCGGAACTCCGCTTTCCGTTGACACTCCCGCGCCTCCGAAGAAAACGATATTCTTTGAATCGTCTATCATTTCTTTGAGTCTCTTGATTTTTTGCTCGTCCATCATGCCCTCCTTCAATAATTATTATTAACTCTTATTTAAATCTCTATCCCAAAATGCAGAAATACATCTGCAAAAAATCGAATCTTCCCAGGAATACTATTTTAAATCCTTCACTGAAATGTCTTTATGCAAACACTCAGCATCACTTCTTCCACGGAAACAGACTTTTCAGGATCTCTGTCAGTCCGCTTTTCACAGCATCCCTTTTTATCTCCCCCAAAGTATCCTCACTCTGAACCCTCGGGTTATAAATCTTATCCTCTGTAAAAACACGGTCCATCTTAATGTCATTCTGCTCCATGGGAACTCTCTCCGAAAGCAGTTCCTCAAAGCAGAGACAATATTTATAAATACTGAGTCCATGAAGCCATTTGTCATAGTATCCCGCTCCGTGACCGAGCCTTCCGCCCCATCTGTCGGCGGAAATGCATGGAACAACGGCCAGTGCGATCTTGTAGCCGTCAATGACCGGAAGCCCTTCTTTCGGCTCAAGGATGCCCATGGTTCCCGGCTCTAGATCATCAAAGCTCTGAATCTGAACCGCCTCCATGATATGCTCCGATCCCGGCTTACACCTCGGCACCGTCACCATCTTTCCCATCTGAAATGCTGTCTCAATGATGGCTCTCGTATCAGGTTCATCCGGTGTATTCACGTAGCAGAAAATCGAATCCACCTGCTGAAATACCGGGTATAGCAGAAACCTTGTGGCGATCTCAGCATTGGCTCTGTCCTTATAGTCTGTTGTAAGATTTTTTCTTTTTTCGCGGATCATCGTCCGCAGCTCTTTTTTGTCCATAATTCACACATTCCCACCCCGGAAGCTCTCAACTGTCAAAACTGTACCGGGTAGCACCATTCCTATAAATCTAATAATGATATTTCTTCCTCAAGGCAACCATAAAGATGCTGCCGGTCACAGCTGCCATCAGCTTACACCATTTTATAATATCCTGTCTTCCCTGTGCAACAGCTATGAAAATAAACGAATGCTTCTCTCCGGACATTATCACCTTCTGAATATTTTATATCATTTACAGTATGAAAAAGGATGCCAATGTCTTCACACTGTGCATCCTTTTAAACATGAGTAGCTATTAATTTCAGTCTCTGCTCTTAGGTATTCTGTACCTTTATGGAATGTTCTCAACTGAAAAACCGTCCCCGGTGGCACTATTCCTATAAATCATCCATCTCCGGCATTGCAAGAACTTCCTCAGCAATATCTTCATCATCCCAATCAGAATGCTTACTCAAAGCTTTCCGAACACAGAAAAGAACAGTAGGATTGATATCCAAAATGGTTAAAATATCATTATCCGGATATATTCCGTCATTTTTCCGTATCGATTTTACAATCTTTTTATATTCACCAACCAATTGTTCATCCATCGCAAATGTATTGATACTCATATACTCTGTTCTCCTTTCATGGTTTTGTTTAACTTTTTTTACCGCCTCATCCAACATCTTCGAATACTCAGATTTTGGTGCTTTTCCATCCATGTATGATAACATTTCTTTAATGTCATCATTTACCTCGTGTTTCTCTTTATCAATTGACCCCTTTGCGTTAAGCACGATTTTCATTGCGTAATCGTCCATCCGAATGCCTCTGGACTCATACCCTGTCTCGATGGTTTTTTCTCGTTCTATCACTGTTATCTTCTTGATTTTCTTTCCAAATATCATCTCAAGAAGCGGTTTTACATTTTGAGGATCCCTCATAACAGTCTGAAACATATAATTGTCTGTTATCGTAAGATCATCAAACGGTTTTTTCTTTATTATATTGTCCATTAACACCTCTGTAGCTAACATCATTATATCATTTATAATGAATCGCTCTATATTGTTTTTGACTTATATTTTTGGATTTTTATATCTCCCGGAAAGGGAATATAGATTATTCAGTACTGAATAAATTCGATTCTTAAATAGACGTTTAGAATCGGCATGACTTATAGTACGCGCAGCCTAAACAATTGTCAACATCAAATTTAAGGCACGTCATATATTAGACAATATGAAAACGCAACAAATTGTGATATCATCCAAATGTCGATATGAATTATCTATAAAAGATGATTTGCAATTATTGACTACACCCAAATAAGGAATTATATTGGACACAGATAAGCATGCACATGAGGTATGCTTGAGCGTTGAGGTTGCACGGAGAGCTGGTTTGCTTTGTGCGATGGAGCCATTGGTGGGTTCGATAAGTAACCACAAGCCAGCTAGGATTATCCGAAAGAAAATTATCCGAGAGTCCTGTGTAAGCAGGACTCTCGTTTCTTATTAATAAATCTTTCAGTCTTTAAAAATCTATAGTAAAAGGTATTTATCTGCCACAATTCACCGTATCATAAATAATTTCCGAGACACTAACGATTTATCATAGGTTTATATTGACTATCATACACATAATACGCATAATCATAATTGGAGGAAGTTCATGACATCAAGAGAACTTGAAAAGCTACTTAGATCTGATGGCTGGATACCAGTTTCACAGGTAGGTTCTCACAAACAGTTTAAGCACCCTACTAAGCCCGGAAAGATCACTCTTCCTATACATTCAGGAGATGTAAATATCAAAACAGCAAACACTATTCTCAAACAAGCAGGCCTTAAATAAATTTCTCGTTTTATCAGGAGGGAAACAAATGAAACTCGTATATACTGCAATCTTTGATCCTAACGATGATGGAAGCTACACTGTGACAGTACCAGATCTTCCCGGATGCGTTACAGAAGGACCAAACCTTGCCGAAGCCATAGACATGGCAGTTGATGCTGCCAGTGGCTGGATTCTGGGCGAACTCGAAGAAGGAAACAGCATTCCTTCTGCCACACCATTCTTTGATGTTCAACTTGACGATCCTAACTGCTTCAAAAGCGTTCTATCCCTTGATATGAACGCTTACGCTGAGAAATATAGCACCAAAACAGTAAGAAAGAACATAACTATTCCGGCTTGGCTTAACACCTACGGTGAAAAGAACAACATCAATTTCTCAAAAATACTCCAAGATGCGTTACTCAAACAAGCAGAGAATGAAACAAGAGCTAAAGGATAAAAATTATTTTGATTTCGACAATAAAGTACTTTTAAAACCATGTTTACCGTTTTCAAAACACAGAAAAAATGCGTCTTCAATGCCAACTAGACTTGCGGTTTGAAAGAACATGGAGCGAACAACGTCCGACAGGGACAAACACGTAAGTGTTTAGTCCATGGCGGACGTTGTTCGCGGAATGTACTTTCAACACCGTGGGCCGTTGGCATGAAGACGCATTTTTTCGTCCGGCGCGAGACCACCCCCCGTTGCCATAAAGCCTTCTCTCCAAAACTTACAAAATCGGTGAAATCTTACAAAATAAAAATTATTTCCTTACATTTTGATATTTACAAAATCACTTCCATATGTTAACATTAAATCACAATAAAGAACGGGTTAACACATCACCTGACGAGAAAGGGTGATCGAGTTAACAAAAGCGATGATGATCCGTCGAGATCATAAAAAACATCACTTCAGAAAACTGTAGAAAGCAGAGGTATGAAAACGATGACGCCAGCACAGTTATTGGATGATATCTCCGTAGTTCAGGTAAGGTAATATTGATAAAATGATAACAGCACGTCAAGTGGTCATGTTATTCAGCTGAGGAGTGTTTCTCCTATGATTTAACCTTCTTGAAACGTGGACATCATCTTCGGGAAATATTAAAAAGTTAACGATTAGTCTTACAAATCTATTTGTCACTGGGTATAGAAGCAGACTTAGCACAAAGCTTTGTCGTAGTAAGCTATCATACCTAATACAATGAAAGGAGAATACTCCGTTGTATTAGTTAGCCGAAAATAGAATATTGATTAAGAAACTTGTTAAATTTTAATATTAAAAGGACCCTTGAGGAGGGTCCTTTTATAGTGCCTAATTCTCTAATATCCACCGAAGCCATCGGGTACATTTACCGATGGACAGAAAAACTTCCGAAGGCAAGCTCACTTGTTAGGATGCATAGCCATATTTTTATTTCTTTTTTCCCACCATATCCGTCGCCAGGTTAATGAGCACTTCCACCATCTTCCTCATGGAGTTGATATTGAGATACTCATATATTCCGTGATAGTTCTCGCCGCCGGTTGAAAGGTTCGGACAGGGCAGCCCCATGAAACTGAGTCTCGCGCCGTCGGTGCCTCCGCGAATTGGCTTTATCACAGGCTCAACTCCTGCTTTTCTGAATGCCTCCTCCGCCGCACTTATGAGATACATATTGTCCGGCTCGATCTTCTCGCGCATGTTGTAATACTGATCCTTTATTACAATGTCTACGTGCGCTGCTGTCTCTTTATACTTTTCATTAAGCTTATCCGCAGCCTGTTGAAATACCTTCTTTTTCTCTTCAAACTTTACTTTATCATGATCTCTGATGATATAGCTCATCTTTGTAAGAGCCTCATCACCTTCCATGCCCACAAGATGGAAAAAGCCTTCGTAGCCTTCGGTCAGTGCCGGACGCTGATCAGCAGGGAGCAATGCATTAAACTCCATACCTACGAGGAGCGCATTGATCATCTTGTTCTTTGCGTCTCCGGGGTGAACATTAACACCTGTGATCTCAACCTTTCCGGAGGCAGCATTGAAATTCTCATACTCGATCTCACCGAGAGTTCCACCATCAACCGTGAAAGCCACATCTGCTCCAAATTCTGCCACATCAAAGAAATCCGCGCCTTCTCCTATCTCCTCATCCGGTGTGAATCCAAGGAGGATCTCGCCATGCTTTACTTCAGGATGAGTAAGGAGGTACTCTGCCATGGCCATGATCTCGGCATCTCCTGCCTTGTCATCCGCACCCAGAAGTGTGGTTCCGTCAGTCACCAGAAGGTCTGCACCGATCATAGTGTTAAGCTTCGGGAAAGTCTTCGGCGACAGAACTATCTTCTTCTCAACATTTAGGACGATGTCTCCGCCCTGATAGTTTTTTATCTCACGGGGATTTACGCCTGTGTCGCTCGCCGCCGGGGATGTATCCATATGAGCGATGAAGCCAAGCTTCGGGGTTACAGCATTATCCTCCTCACTTAAATTTGAAGGAATCCTTCCGTATACATAGCATTTGTCACTGAGACGAACATCTCTGGCTCCCATCTCTTCCATCTGCTTAACCAGAAGTCTCGCAAGATTGAACTGCTTCTCTGTTGATGGGTGAGTACCGGTGGTCTCACTTGATTGTGTGTCTATCTTTGCATATCCGATAAATCTTTCTAAAACGTCCACTAAATTTCACCTTTCTGTTTTTAAATATTCTGGCCAGAATACTCAGCTGTCCAGTAAATCCTCAGACTTTTTAAATGTAAGAGTCGTATCCCTCTCACTGAAATGATTTCCTACCGCCACATAGCTGTCACATTTCACAGGCTTAAGCTCAGTGAGATCATACGGGGTCTCCTGATATACGAAATTGAGCCAGTTGGTGTAGGTACAATTTGAAGTGGATCTCCAGCTGAGGATCGGCTCCTGTGCGGGGTCATCATTCTTATAGTAGTTAATCGGGACATCGGGATTCAGACCCTTTGCAACATCTCTCTTGTACTCTTTATCAAGGTCGTACTTGTCATACTCGGAGTGTCCGGTGATAAAGATCTGTCTGCTGGAGCAGGCGAGAACCATGTAAATGCCGCCTTCCTCGGGATCCACAGAATCAGCCACCACATACAGTTCCGGATTATTCCTTACTGCATCCTCATCTATTCCTGTATATCGGGAAATGGGAACGTAGAAATAATCATCCATTCCTCTCATGATCATCTTCTTGCGGTGAAGAACCTTCTGACGGTAAATGCCGGAAAGCTTCTTCGGAAGCATTACCTTCTCTATCCCATAATGATAGTAAAGACCTGCCTGAGCCGCCCAGCAGATATGGAAAGTCGAGAATACATGTGTGAGAGACCAGTCCATGATCTCCTTAAGCTCATCCCAGTACTCCACCTCTTCGAAAGGCATCTTCTCCACCGGAGCTCCCGTAATGATGAGGCCGTCAAAGTACTCATCCCTGATCTGTTCCAGTGTTATGTAGAACTTATTGAGGTGGGAAGCATCCGTATGCTTTGACTCGTGAGAAGCCACCTTCATAAAAGTAATTTCCGTCTGTATGGGAAAATTGGAAAGTACCCTTAAAATATCAAGTTCTGTATCTTCTTTCAACGGCATCAGATTCAGGATACATATACGAAGTGGTCGTATCTCCTGAGACTGAGCACGCTTTTCATCCATTACAAAAATGTTTTCGCTTTCCAGTATATGTTTAGCCGGTAAATCATTTTGTACTTTGATCGGCATATGAACATCCCCCTTTGATAAAGTGTTTGACGCATTGAATATAAGTATACAATAATTTTGGGTATAAATTTATAAAAATCTCACTTATGGAATTGGCAAAATTGTGGGGTCACTTGATTCGATTGTATCCAGCGGCATATATTATCCGATTGTAGGCGGAATCCAAAGTTATGTGAACGATTAAATCACCGTTCAGAGTGGTATCTATGAGTGTGATATCCTTTGAGGTGGACAAGTCAGCATCTTTCAGGATATCCAGAGCCAGTATGCGGTCGCTTTCTTCTTTGAATTGATCGGAAGAAAGGGTTTCTCCGAGGCTCAGGTGGAAGTCGTCTTCCAGGATACTGCTGTATTTGTAGTAGCGGTAGGAGGTGTTTGAAGGTGCTCCTGAGATGTGGGAGGGAAATATATGTCTGCATATGTCAAAGCTCTCTGCATCCACATCTCTGTCTACAATCATGTATTGCTCAGTTTTTGTGGTACTGGAGCAATAGGGCGGTACTATACATAAAACCACAGCTGAGATTACACCAAGTATCAGCACCGGAAGGGAGACTTTTGTGAAAAATTTAGCCCAGACCGGAAGCTCATATGTTCTGGCCCATAGCCCGAAGACTCCGACAATAAATGGCAGAAACATGACGAGGTAATGAACATTTAATATAGGAGTACGTTCAAAGGACAGCTTTGGAAATCTCATGGACCAAACGAACATGGCTACAAAATACAGCAAAAGCTGAAGCGCTATTCCAACTATGAAGTCGTAGGTCAGCCAGTCATGCCATAGTGTATGCTTTTTGTTTTTGGAATTATCGGATGAAAACTTCAATTAAAGCCCCCTATAGTTTATCTATTAAACGATAAATAGTGCAGCCACTTATGTGACTGCACTATTTTAACATATTTTATTATGATGTTTAAATACTTACTGCTCCCAAGGAAGCTCAGGCTTGCCGAAGTGTCCGTAGCTTGAAACGAGGTTATAGTTAACATCTCTAAGCTTAAGGGAATTGATGATGCCCTTTGGAGTAAGGTCATAATTATGCTTTATCTCATCCCAGATCTTGTTACGGTCTTCTTTTTCTGTTCCGAAGCAGTCAACGTAAACTGAAACAGGCTCTGCAACACCGATGGCATAGGCAAGCTGTACTTCGCAGCGGTCAGCCTTTCCTGCCTTAACGATATCTCTTGCGATCTTACGTGCCATGTAAGCGGCTGAACGATCAACCTTACTTGGATCCTTTCCTGAGAATGCTCCGCCACCGTGGTGAGCAGCCCCGCCATAGGTGTCGGCGATGATCTTACGTCCTGTAAGTCCTGAATCTGCGAAGGAAGAACCCATTACAAAACGGCCTGTAGGATTAACCAGGATGCGGAAATCAGTATTGAGACCCATTTCCTCTGCAGTCTCCTTCATGATACCGGAAACTATCTCACGAACCTCGTCAAGAGAAGTTTCCTCAGCATGCTGAGTAGAGATAAGGAAGGTATCGATACGATGTGTATCATAGTCAAAAGATACCTGTGCCTTGGCATCGGGACGGAACTTCTTGAAGCCATCCTTGATATTGTACTCTCTAAGCTTAAGAAGTGCTCTGTTGGAAAGAACATAAGGGATAGGAAGAAGCTCTTCAGTCTCGTTTGTGGCATATCCAAACATCATACCCTGATCTCCGGCGCCGTCATTATCAACGCCCATGGCGATATCGGGAGACTGCTTAGAGATAAGAATGCGAATGTTGTATTTATCAACATCTGTAAGGCCGATATTCTTAAGAACGTCTCTGGCAAGCTTCTCATAATCGGGCTCATAGTTTGTGGTAACTTCTCCAAGGACAGTTACCTCCCAGTCCTTAATGGTTGTCTCTGCTGCGATACGACCTGCCTTGTCGTGCTGTAAGATGTCTGTAACGATGGCATCTGAAATCTGATCGCAGATCTTGTCAGGGTGTCCGTTTGATACCTGCTCTGATGAAAATAACATTTAATTAGTCCTTTCTGACGCTTGGCGTCCTGGTGTTTCGAAATACCTAAAAAAATAGGTTGGAGAAATGGTCTCCTGCTGCTTTATGTACTATGTGGTTAATAAGTATGCCTACGAAAGTAAACCATATCTATGGCCACAATATCGTACAAAAAAAGCCGGTCGAACAATCGACTGGCTTGTAATAAGCATCCTCTTATTGTTCGAAACAAAAAATAGTTCGCTCAGGTTAGCACCTTCCGGTTTCCCCGGGGTTGCTGCGGTTTCATAGCTCCTATGTAGCTCCACCGACTCTGAATAAGTATTCATTTGTACGGCATATTGTATGCAATAGAATCCGGTTTGTCAACAGGTATCTGAAAAAACATAAAGCCGTACGGTTTACCCATATTATTTTCATCGGCATTCGCCCGATATTTATAAATGTCTGGCTGATATTTGTTTGGATTATAGTCAAAACTGTGGTCTGAATCCATATATATATGATCCAAATCATGTCATATTCCAACTGAGTCAAATATCTTAGGGGTAACATCTTGACTTCAATTTAATATTTAGTGTATTGAGCCAATGTTCGTAGAATATTTCCATGACTGCTTTTCAATTCATCTTAAATTTGAGTCACCTAAAGTAAAGTATTATTTTGACTGCATTTTCATATAAATTGCGATATGAGTCAACCCTTGAGCTGATTATCATTGATTCCAATTCCAATTTTTCAGATATGAATCAAACCATAAGTTTAATACCATTGACCCAAACTCCCAACCTTGTGGAATGAGTCATCCCCTAAGCCTTAGTATAGTGACTTCACCCCTAAACGAGCAAAAATCCCACGGTTTTGTAACCGTGGGATTAAAATTACTTGTTGTAATTAACGATTTTTCCGAAGTCAGGCTTAAGTGAAGCACCACCGATAAGTCCGCCATCGATATCAGGCTTGGACAAAAGCTCAGCTGCGTTGCCTGCATTCATTGATCCGCCGTACTGTATACGAACCTCTTCAGCAGTATCTTCATCATACAGCTTTTCAATAAGGTCACGAATAAGCTTGCAAACCTCTTCAGCCTGATCTGAAGTAGCTGTCTCGCCTGTTCCGATAGCCCAGATAGGCTCGTAAGCGATAACAAGCTCCTTAACCTGATCGGCAGTCACACCGTCAAGATCCCAGGTGATCTGTCTTTCGATCCACTCCTTGTAAGTACCGGCCTTACGAAGTGCCAGAGACTCACCGCAGCAAAGAATCGGCTTAAGACCTGAAGCAAATGCCTTCTTAACCTTTGCATTGATAAGGATATCATTCTCACCGAAGATATCTCTTCTCTCGGAGTGTCCGATGATGATGTATTCAACACCTGCATCCTTAAGCATAGGAGCAGAAATCTCACCTGTGAAAGCACCCTTGTCTTCAATATAGAAGTTCTCAGCACCAACATGAACATTTGTGCCCTTTACAGCATCAACTACAGGGATGATATCAATTGCAGGTACACAGTAAACTACGTCTACATCATCATTCTGTACAAGTGGCTTTAATGTCTCAACAAGCTTAACAGCCTCTGAAGGAACCATGTTCATCTTCCAGTTTCCGGCAATAATTTTCTTTCTCATATAAACTCCATTCTATATATGACTTACCGTCATACATCAGAAAAAATTCTATGTATTTCTAAATCAATCTTTCCGAAGAACATCTCATGTCCTCCGGAAAGACATTAACAATATCTTACTTGTTGTCTGCAGCAGCAACGCCAGGAAGGTCCTTACCCTCAAGGAACTCAAGAGAAGCTCCGCCACCTGTTGATATGTGTGTCATCTTGTCGCCATAGCCCATCTGGTTAACAGCAGCAGCTGAGTCACCACCACCGATGATGGTTGTAGCATCTGTATCTGCAAGAGCCTGTGCAACTGACTTTGTTCCGGCTGCAAGAGTAGGGTTCTCAAATACACCCATAGGTCCGTTCCATACAACAGTCTTAGCTGACTTAACAGCATCAGCATAAAGAGCCTGTGTCTTAGGTCCGATATCCATACCCATTCTGTCAGCAGGGATCTTGTCGATATCAACAACTGTTGTGTCGATAGGTCCGTCGATTGGCTCAGGGAAGTGGTCTGTTGTAACAGCGTCTACAGGAAGAAGGAGCTTCTTGCCAAGCTTCTCAGCCTTCTCGATCATTTCCTTGCAGTAATCAACCTTAGTCTCATCGCAAAGAGATGTACCGATCTCATAGCCCTGTGCCTTAGCGAATGTATAAGCCATACCTCCGCCGATGATAAGTGTATCGCACTTCTCAAGGAGGTTAGAAATAACATTAAGCTTATCAGCAACCTTAGCGCCGCCAAGAATAGCTACGAATGGACGTACAGGATTCTCAACAGCCTGTCCAAGGAACTTGATTTCCTTCTGCATAAGGTAACCAACAGCGTGAGGACCGTTAAGGAACTGTGTAACACCAACATTTGAGCAGTGTGCTCTGTGAGCTGTTCCGAATGCATCGTTAACGAATACATCAGCGATAGAAGCAAGATCCTTTGAGAATGCCTCTCCGTTCTTTGTCTCTTCAGCTCTGTAACGTGTGTTCTCAAGAAGGATAACGTCTCCGTCTTTCATCTCAGCTACAGCGGCCTTGGCATTTGCACCAACAACCTCAGGATCAGCTGCGAACTTAACTTCCTGTCCGAGAAGCTCTGAAAGTCTCTTAGCTACAGGAGCAAGTGTCTTTGAAGGCTTGTCCTCCTCTGTCTTAACCTTTCCAAGGTGTGAGCAAAGGATAACCTTTCCGCCGTCAGCGATAAGCTTCTTGATTGTTGGAAGTGCTGCTACGAGTCTGTTCTCGTCTGTGATCTTGCCCTCTTTAAGAGGAACGTTGAAATCACATCTGCAAAGTACTCTCTTGCCCTTAACATCGATATCATCGACTGTTAACTTGTTTAATCCTGCCATATGAATCTCCTTTTTGAGAGAAATATCTCTCTGATTTTATATTCTTTTTAAATATTATAGAAGATTTTTCATCCATTTGTGTTTTTTGACAAAAGCATGTGCAAAAATCTTCTTTAAATTGTCAATTATGGTTGTATTTACTATAACTTATTACAAGAAAAAGAGGCCAGGCCCATATAGGCCGGACCTCTTCAAAGTCATGTCTTATTTATCTTTCAAGGATAATTACTTATTAAGAAGGCTTCCGAAGTGCTTGATAGTACGAACCATCTGGCTTGTGTATGAGTTCTCGTTGTCATACCATGAAACAACCTGTACCTGTGTGGTTCCGTTGTCAAGAGGAAGAACCATTGTCTGAGTTGCATCAAAGAGAGAACCATATCTCATTCCAACGATATCAGATGAAACGATCTCATCCTCGTTGTAACCGAAGCTCTCATTGCTTGCTGCCTTCATAGCTGCATTGATCTGATCCTTTGTAACATTTCCTTCAACAACAGCTGTAAGGATAGTTGTTGAACCTGTAGGTGTCGGAACACGCTGAGCAGCGCCGATGAGCTTTCCGTTAAGCTCAGGGATAACAAGGCCGATTGCCTTAGCTGCACCTGTTGAGTTAGGAACGATGTTGCATGCTGCTGCACGTGAACGTCTCTTGTCGCCCTTTCTCTGAGGTCCGTCAAGTGTCATCTGATCGCCTGTGTAAGCGTGGATTGTGCACATGATACCTGACTTGATAGCTGCGAGATCATTAAGAGCCTTAGCCATAGGAGCTAAGCAGTTTGTTGTACAAGAAGCTGCTGAGATGATCTTGTCATCAGCTGTAAGGTTCTGGTGGTTAACATTATATACGATAGTAGGAAGATCATTTCCTGCAGGAGCAGAAATGATAACGTGCTTAGCGCCTGCATCGATGTGAGCCTGTGACTTATCCTTGCTTGTATAGAAACCTGTACACTCAAGAACAACGTCTACACCAAGCTGTCCCCAAGGAAGGTTCTTAGCATCAGCTTCCTTGTAGATTGTGATCTTCTTTCCGTCAACAGTGATGGAATCCTCACCGTAAGAAACCTTGTCACAAAGCTCGTAACGACCCTGTGTGCTGTCGTACTTAAGAAGATGTGCAAGCATCTCAGGGCTTGTAAGATCGTTGATTGCAACGATTTCAAATCCCTCTGCACCAAACATCTGTCTGAATGCAAGACGACCGATACGACCAAAACCGTTAATAGCAACTTTAACTGCCATAGTAAATATCCTCCTGATACTTAAAATAAAAAATGCATATTGCAAATGCTGAATGGATGAAATTTCCGTCAGCAAACATATTGTATGTCAAGTTATGTATTTTTGCAAGTGCAAAACAGTAATTTTGTGAAAAATTTCACAGCAGACATTTGCTATATATCCTAAGAAAATCATACATATTCAATATTGCATATCCGGATTTAATAAAAATACTATATAAAATTTATTTTTTCACAATAGGTAAAAAATCAAGCGAGAATACTCACTGATTCTTTTTAATCGCTCAAAGCTGAGCGGCTCCCTCGATCAAAAAATAAATCGTGGGCAAATACAAAAACAGCAGGGCATCCTTTTTCAGATGTCCTGCTGCCGCAAAATGTCTTTATGTAATTTATCACGCAAATCCGTAATACTTGTTTACCCCGAGAACCAGCCCCTCAGCATACTTGTCACAGGCTTCCTTTGAGTGGTCTGCGGTCTTGTCGCCGAGCTTTACATATGCCGATATAACAGAAGAATAAGCTGTCTGCACCACATCCTCTTCCACACTGCTGCCGGAGCTGATCTTTACTCCGTTGGCCTCAAGTCCTGAGATCAGACTGTCACCAAGCTTTTTCGATTTGTTCCAGTACTTTGAAACCGGCTCAAGCTTTTTAAGCTTATCCGGGGCAGAAACGTAATACGCTCCCACACCGCTTGATGAATCATTGAAATGAATGGAGATATGACAGTCTGCCTTGTTGTTGGAGAGAACCGCTCTGGCCACATCATCAAGCTGCACATCTTCACCATCTCTTATCATAAGCACGTCATATCCTTCGGAAAGAAGCTTGTTTTTAAAGCTTTCAGCCACCATAAGGCTTGCGTCTGCTTCGGTTACTTTATCCTGGAATGTCATATCCCGGGGCACAGCTTCGCATATTGTGCTTCCATCCGCTCTTGCCGATCCGTCAGGATGGCAAAGGATTTTCACATCTTCTCCCCCTGCTGTTCCATGCCCTGCATCCACAGCTATGGTGATATTCTTTTTATCGGCGGCTTCGCTTGTATACAGCCTTGCCCTTCCGGTATTGATCTTTGAGTTTTCAGCGTACTTCCAGTCAAGATTCAGTCCGATGTCAGTCGCTGCCAATGCAGAAACGCTCATGCAAAGTGACATGACAACGGCTGCAATTGCTACCTTTATCTTCTTCATTTATTCCTCTTTCAAATACCTTATAAATATAACTTCGGCAGGGCCGAAATTATTTATAATCACATGTTGAGAATAATCCAAAAAAAGAGGGCCCGCAACCGACAATCGGTTACGTCCCTCTTAAGTATTTCTTACACCCTAATCAGGCTCTCGATACCGCAAACCACAGGAGAACTATAATGCCCAAAACTATACGATAATAGCCAAAAATCGTGAAGCTGTGCTTACGGATATATCTCATCAAAAAGCTTATGCAGTATACACTTACCAGGTAAGCGATAAGCATTCCGAGTATCATATAGAACCACTGAACCGTATTGAATCCTGCACCTCTCTTGAGAAGCTTCAGAAGGCTTGCTCCGAACATCACCGGTACGGAAAGATAGAATGAAAACTCTGCTGCAGCTGTTCTGGAAACGCCGAGAAGCATGGCTCCGATTATGGTTGCCCCGGAGCGTGAGGTTCCCGGGATGAGGGCAAGACATTGGAAACAACCTATCCATAATGCAGTTTTCAGATCAAGCTCACTTACTCTCCTGACAGAAAAGGTGGTATATTCATTTCTTTTTTCTATGACGATAAATGCCACGCCGTAGATGATAAGAGTAAGAGCCACCACGAATCCATTGTAAAGGTAGGTGTCCAGGAAATCGTCCAGAAGAAGTCCCAGCACTGCTGCGGGAAGGCAGGCAATGATTATCTTGATCCAGAGCTCAACCTTTGCGGGAGCAAGGCCGATGCCCCCTTTGCGTCTTGTTTCAAAGGGCCATAACTGCCTGAAAAATGTGGTAACCACCGCAAGTATTGCCCCAAGCTGTATCACAACCTGGAATACCTCATAGTATTCCGCAGGCTGACGAAGCTTGATGATGTCATTAACAAGAATCATGTGACCGGTGGAGGAAACCGGAAGCCACTCGGTGAATCCCTCTACAAGTCCAAAAACCAAAACCTTTAGTATTTCTACAAAACTCATATGAACCCCTTTATAAAAAAAAATTAAATATTTTCAATCTGCCAGTCAACCGGACTTAACCCATTCGCCTCGAGATAGGCATTGGCCTTCGAAAAAGGTTTTGAACCGAAGAATCCTCGATATGCGCTGAGGGGACTCGGGTGCGGTGACTTCAGTATCAGATGCTTCGGATTGTCAAGCATGGCCTGCTTCATCTGTGCCGGCCTTCCCCACAGTATAAAGACCATAGGCCTGTCCACCTTATTAAGCGCCTTAATGGCGGCGTCCGTGAACTCTTCCCAGCCAAGTCCCTTATGACTGTTTGCCTCATGAGCCCTGACGGTGAGAACCGCGTTCAGAAGCAGCACGCCCTGATCTGCCCATTTTTTCAGGTAGCCGTTGTTGGGGATGTAACACCCCAGATCATCATGAAGCTCTTTATAGATATTAACCAGTGACGGCGGAATGTCTATGCCCTGCTTTACGGAAAATGAAAGTCCGTGGGCCTGCCCCGGTTCATGATAGGGATCCTGCCCGAGGATCACCACCTTCACATTACTCACAGGAGTATAGAGGAAAGCATTGAACACATCCTCTGCCGGGGGATAAACCTTTTCTGTCTTATATTCCCGGTCTATCTTTTCATACAGATTTTTATAATAAGGCTTCTCAAATTCAGGCCTGAGCAAAGCCTCCCAGTCGTTATTTATCATCATTTTCCTCTCCGTGGAGCTGAGGGTAATACTTCCGGCGTCCCATAGACACGTTCTTGTAAAGATCGTACAGCAGGGAGCCTGTTTTACCTTCCTCCGGGTGATCATCCTTCTTTATGTTGAGATCATACTTGTCGAAAGCATTGATTATAACCGTTCCCGACGGATGAACCTGTACCCTTTTGAATTTCCCGTAATTCCCGTGAACATGACCGTGGATCATGTATTTGGGCTTATACCTCATGAGGAGGTCATTAAAGCACTGAAATCCCTGATGAGGCAGATCCTCGAGATCTCCGTAGCCCTTTGCGGGGGAATGGGTAAGCAGGATGTCAAAACCGTTATAAAGCATTATGGTACGCCTCAGACGTTCTATCCTCTTCTCCATTTCCCTTTCGGTGTAGAGGTACGGTCCCTCTTTATATTTCATGGAACCCCCAAGTCCAAGTATCCTTAGTCCGCGGAAATCAATGATCCTGTCATCGGCGCAGTCACACCCCATAGGCGGATGGTCCACGTAGTAACTGTCATGATTCCCCGGAACATAAACAAGGGGCGCGTGTCCCATGGTCACAAGGAATTCCAGATATCTTGCATCGAGGTCTCCCGCAGATAAGATGAGATCTACCTCCCGTAGTTTTTCCGGATCATAATGCTCATATAGCACCTTGTTTTCTTCGTCAGCGATCAGAAGAACCTTCATCACTCACATCTCCCTTATTTGTCATAAATCCGCTTATGCGCATAAGATACTGTGCTCTGTCGTTGAATGCCTCTATAGGAGGAATGGTGCCTATGATATTGTCATTAAGCCAACGCATATTCACTATTTCCTCGCCGGACAATCTCGGGTCTGTTTCCTTTTTGATGATGCCCTCCTGACTCCGTAACTCTCCGTCAAAAGGATTTAACATCTCTTCAACTATACCTTTTTTAAGCGCCTCTGTCATTTTTCTTGAAGCATAGCCAAGCTCTCTCGACAGAATGACATCCACTACCCCCGACTTCATGCCAAACCAGAAGTTGAGAGCTTTATGATCCTTTGTCAGGGTTGAGTTATCCCAGGTTCCGCTCAAAATGGAGTCTATGATGATCTCATAGAACCTGCCCCAGTCAAATATAGGCATGGCAATGTTCGAGACAACGTCCCCGTCCGATACCATGTAAACGCCGTATTCTTTTCCTGAAACCTTGGGCGGTGTAAGCTCCGGACCCGATATGGTGATAATGTTTTCTCTTCTGAGTTCTTCTCTCCAGTCTGAATCCTTTAGCTCCATCCACTTTAAATGTATGCGGGAATATGGATTTATCAACTGGGCACCAATGGCAAAGGCATTGACATTGGCAAGAGTACCATACTGGGGACAAAGTTCAACATATCCTATGTCATGACCGTCTGTCAGCGATGCCGCAAGGGCTCCCATGATGAATTTCGCCTCGTACATACGGCTGTAATAGGTTCGTATAGTGTTGTAATTTGTATTTACGGAGCAGTTGAGGATGTATATCTCCGGGTGCTCCACTCTCGCCTTTACGGACTCGTCTATCATCATTCCCGAAGTTGTGAAGATGACATGGGCACCGGCCTCTGCGGCTTTTTCCAGAGCCTCATGCACAAGCTCCGGCGTTCCGCAGTCATCATATACCATGGTTTCTATGTGCTCACCGAACTTTTCGGAAAGATAGGCACGTCCCAGCTCATGCCCGTAGGCCCAGCTTGAACTCTCAGTACTTTTTTCGTAGATAAATGCTGCCTTCAGAACATCGCCTCTGAAGCCCTTAGACGTGAAAATGTTGAAAATATTTGGCTTCTCCTGCTTTTCCAGAAGCTCAGGTTCCTTAACGAGGCTTATATCATCCGATTCCTTCAGGAATTCCTGCCAGATCTGGTCGAGATTCTTTTCAATCTGGGCATTGGATACATCCTGGATATTGTAAAGTCCGAATACCGTGAGATACAGTAAAAATGCATCGCCTGTTTTCATCTCCAGACGGTCTCCGCCTTTCTTGATGAAAATTTTGGAGAACCTGCTGAAGGCTGCCTTGACGCTCTTTCTTACCTCTACGTCCCAGGGCTTAGACATTGGCAGCTTCAGAACATCACAGAGCTTCTGATACTGTCCTTCTTCGCTGAATCTGATGCCGTAAAATCCCGCTGCCTTAAAGAACTCAACAAACTCATGATAGATATTGTCCTCTTTGCTGCCTGTCCTATCGGGCATAAATCTGATGACATCCGCCATTATGGAATCCGAACCGATAAATTTGGATACGGAAACACGCTTGTTTCCCTCCTGTACATAAAAACGGCCCATGTACTCATAAACCAGTATGGCGTCTCTGATGCCTTCATTCATGGCTGCATCATAAAGAGAACTCCATTTCATGGCAAATTCTGTATTCAAGTCAAGAATGGGCATGAAATTGGTGGCAAATGCCTCCTGCCTGCCGCGGGTCTTGGTCCCGGAGATCGCGGAGATCGGTATCTCCATCACTCCCAGTCTGTTTTCCGCAACTATATCGGCAGAAGCGATCATATCATCAAGTGCCGTCAGATAAGGATATCTGCCGCCGGTCACATCCTTACGATATTGTGCATCTCCCCTGCGTTTTGCTTTTGAGTAATCTTCGATCATTTAATTCCCTTAAAAACAATGGGATCAGACCTGTCACAGCCTGATCCCTTTCCAATTGTACCAGTGTCAAATTATGCCACGGATTTAAATCACTTAGGTCCGGTTGTTGAACCTGCATTTATGTTTACAGAAGAACCACTGTTAACGGAAGCAGACACATTAGTAGTTGATGTGGTAGTATCCGACGGAGCAACCGTTGCTGAAACAACATTGCCTGAAGTAGATGTAGAAGATGATGGCGATGTTGCGGTTACGGCACTTGTGCCGGAAGAAGGTGATGTAGTTACTGAAGTATTGGAATCAGGTCCTTCACCAACCGTGCCGCTTGCAAGTGTTGTGGAGGCAGCATTTGTTGTGCCGGTATTTCCTGTTGTTGTCACTGTAGTGGTTGTTGTGGTTGTTGTAGTTGTGCTGGTTCCATTGCTGCCGGATACTGTGCTGCTACTGCTGCTTCCTGAGGTTGTTCCTCCCGGTGATGTAACAGAATCAGAGCTGTCTGATGATCCTGTTGATGCATGTGTAACGGAAACTCCGTCTACCGAACTTGTGCATTCACCGTCGCTGTTGAACTTGTACTCAGTGCCGTCAATGGTGAGAGTCTTGTTCTTCTGCATCTTGCCATCCTTGAAGTAATAGTAAGAGCCTTCATACTCAAGCCATCCCACTACCATCTTGCCGTTCTGTGCAAAATAGTACTTCGCGCCATCGATCTCCTTAAAGCCCTGAGCCATCTTGCCGTTCTCAGTATCAAGATAATACTTATTGCCGGAAGCATCTTTCTTCCAGCCTGTCTGCATAACGCCCTGAGCATTGAGATAATAGTAAGAACCGTTGTTGGAATACCATCCGGTCTGCATAACACCATTGGACTCAAAGCGATACCACTTGCCATCGATCTTCGCCCAGGAATCCATAACGAGGGTTCCGTCTCCCGGCTGGAAATAATACCACTTATCGTTGAGCTCGATCCAGCCTGTTGTCATGGTTCCGTTGGACTTCAGATAATACCACTTGGTCTCTGTACCTTCTGTGAGTTTGAGCCATCCGGTCTGCATAACACCGTCTGACTGAAGATAATACCACTTGTTGTCTATCTGTCTCCAGCCGGTTGCCATGAGGCCGTTGCTTCTGAAATAGTGCCAGTTATCATTGATCTTCTTCCAGCCCGTTACCATGTATCCATCGTTTCCGATGTAGTAGTAGCCGGATGAAGTATGTATCCACTTATTGCTGATCTTTTCGTTGGTTGACTCATCTACATAATAATATTTTCCGTCTTTCTGACCCCAGCCGGCAAATGCCATCGGTGCAAAAGCACTGCATCCAATCACGATACTAAGTCCGGCTATTCCCAGTTTTGATTTTATATTCTTAATCATAAGACACCCCCAAAATCATCTATAGAAATTTTATCACGCATTCAAGCGTAAGTCTTTTTCTATTACATTAAAATTTTTCCAGGTTTCGTAAGATTTTGTAGGAGTCCTTGAAATACCTGTACATCTTAAGGGTGTAATCTCCGAAACTTTCCCCCAAAGCCATCTTATATATCCCCCAAAGCGCCCAGAGAAGCCCGCCGAGACCCATGTAGGCGATCACTATGGCATAGGCGTCGTCCGGTGAAAGCCCCTTCAGGGCAATGCCTCCACGAGACTCGAAAATCTTCTGCAGTTCTGACTCTGCAAGCGCATCTGCCACCCCGGAGGTTTCCAACAGACCTTTTTCTTCCCCACCTGACTGCAGTTTTTTATTCTGATTTATGGATTCGGTTTCCGAGCCGGGAATCCCCGACTCTCCATCTGCCTGCAGCTTTATATCCTGAACCTTTCCGGGTTCAGGTGCAGCAGCGTACACCCTTACAAGCTCCTTCGCCTTATCAAAGCTCATGTAGGAGTAAATTGCCGACATAGCAAGATCCAGCAAAGGATCCGCCATTCCCGCATACTCCCAGTCGATCATCTTTAAGCCTTCATCAGTAAAAATGAAATTGTCCTTTACGGAATCGATATGCGCGATGGTCTTAGGCCTGTTCAAAGAATCGATCCAGCCGAGCACCTCCTCCGCCTTCATCCTGACAGCCGGATAATCCTCGTAAGGAACCTCAGCTCCTGCTTCCTTTATATCCTTTTCATAGTTACCAAGCTCTCTTCTCAGGTCAAAATCATGTCCAAGCTTTATTCCGGAATTATGAAGCTTTTTGAGCACCGACATGCACTGTGAAAGCTCCTCGACATTATCAAAATCCGCGTTTCTTGCCCCATGATAATATCTCGATATCTTGTATCCGCTTTCCGCGTCAAAATACACAAGCTCTTCAGTTATATCAAGTCCTGCCACAGCTTTGTAAACCTCACCCTCCTGCCGACGGTTAATAAGCTTCTCCGTTCCGGGTCCGGGGATACGGCATATAAAGGCTTTGTTCCTGTACTTCTCAGAGATTTCCTCCGAATCCGAAACATTAAAATACCAGGACTTATTGGTCATACCCGCCTTCAGGCACTTAATGTTTATGATCTCCGACTCCGGAATTCCGAATATTTCCGAAACCAGCTGCATGGCCTTGGAGCCTGAATTGTTAACATACTTCTCGTCAAAGCGGCGGAGCTCCTCCAGGTTTTCGAATTCATAAACCACGCCCTCAGGCTGCTTGTTTATATAGATATCCGGAAGATTCTTCAGGTTTCTGATGAGAACATCCTCCCAGTAGAACTGCTCGGTTCCGGGCATCTTGTAGTAAGCTTCAATAAGCGGAAGAAATGCTTCCGAAAATTCCTTTGTGAGATAAACCGGACCGTACATGCACCACTTGTCGCAGCCGCCGACGCGCACATCCTTTATGGCACCGTTCTTTCCGGTCTCCATAGCCCATTCACGGGTCTCACCCTTCATAAAGGTTGCCGCATACCAGGTATCCGCCTCGAAACTGTGATAAATATTGTCCCTCATCCAGTTGTCGGAGGACAGGATATAGCAGTTTTTACCCTTAAGTACATCCTTCGCATGATACAAAGTCGCAAGCGTATTTTTATCACTGTATTCAGGATTATAGATAAGCTTTACATCATACTTATCGATGAGATAATCAAACTTCTCCTTGAGGTATCCCACCATGATGGTAATGTCTCTGACACCCACTTCATGAAGCTGCCTTATCTGACGCTCGATCATGCGCTCCCCAAAAACCTCAAGAAGTCCCTTGGGTGTCTCATAAGTAAGCGGCACAAACCTTGATCCGAATCCTGAAGCCAGTATCAGCGCTCTTTCCACCCGATACTTCTCCAGCATCCTTCTTCCCGTTTCGGTTATCTCGTAAGAGACATTTCTTCCCCTTCCCTCCGAGCTCTCCACCTTCGACAGAAGCCCCTCTTCAACCGTTTCCGCTATAAGCTTGTTGGTCTTCCCCAGCGACACCTCCAGCTGCTGTGCAATATCCCTCTGGGTACTCTCCCTGTTTTCAAAAAGAGTCCTTAAAATAATAATCGATTCCCTGCTCGCCTTACTCATATCTCTTCCTTCGGCAATACGCCTCATGTTTTGTTCAAATCAGCAAAATCTTCCTTGTTTTTGAACATGATACCATCATCTTCTCATGATTTCAAGTATTCACCTTATGTACCATCGTCACATTAAGGTCTCAAATTCATTTACCCGGTATAAAAAATGACTTTATATCTCCATTACGGAATATGAATCAATGAACAATATGATCTTCAATGACCTATATCTCCAAAAATGAGTTATAGGTCATGAATGAGTCCACTTATATATGACCTATTTCCATAAAATCAGATTATGAGTCAAGAAAGGATCTGTCTTATCATGACTTATATCCCAGAATTTGAATTTTGAGGCAAGGAACTATCAACCTTACCATGACCTATATTCCAAAAATCGTATTTTGAGGCAAGGAACTATCAGTCAAAGTCAGAGAAAATGCAAGGGATGGGTGGCAAGGCTTGCTTTATCAGCGTTTCGTAAGAAACGCTGATGCCCCCAGGCGGCGAGGCTGTTTCGGCGTAAGCCGAAATCAAACGAAAATGCCTGCGCGTAGCGCATTCCAATGGCATTTTCTCCTTTCTCGAGTTGAAAGAACAGACTAATAGGCGTGTCCGTACACGACACACGTAAGTGTGATCGGGTACGGACACGCCTATTAGGATGTACTTTCAATCTCGTGGGCCGTCGCACGTCCCCTGCATTTTCTGCACCATTTCAATCTCGTGGGCCGCCACGCGTCCCTTGCATTTTCTCGTCCGTCTTATAATACATTTACGGCTCAGAAACCTCGAAGATCAAATCGCCATAGCTTGGATATGGCCATAGATCCTTGTCCACGATCTGCTCAAGCTCGTCAACGGGAGCTCTCAGAGCCTTCATGGCAGGAACGATAACATCGTGGTATTTATGAGCCTTCTTCTCGGCATTCTTCTCCTTGCCGTACTTCTCAACCTTCTCGTAAAGATCGGTACGTGCATCCTCCATGTCCCCGAGAAGCTTTGAAGCTCTTTCAAGGAGAGTCTTCTGAACAGAAACATTGGCATCAGGGCAGGCCTTCACGACCTTATTCACAGAATCCGCAAGTCTTGTGGTGTAGTGAATAACCGCCGGAATAATCTGCTTTCCGGAGATATTGATCATGGCACGGGCTTCAATGTTGGTTACCTTTACATAGTGCTCATACTCAACCTCTGTGCGGCTCTCAAGCTCTGGCTGAGTGTAAATGCCAAATTCTTTGAAGAGCTTAACAGCTTTTTCGGTTGTGAGTGCAGGTATGGCATCAACCATTGACGGAAGATTCGGAAGTCCGCGTCTCTCGGCTTCCTTAACCCACTCTTCGCTGTAACCGTTGCCGTTGAAGATGATTCTCTGGTGCTCTGTAAGAAGCTTCTTAATGTAGTCGTGGCAGGCAGTTTTGAAATCCTCTGCCTTCTCAAGTACATCCGCAGCCTCTTTGAACTGCTCAGCCACTATTGCATCGAGGATGATATTAGCCTCGGCAATGGAATCGCTGGAACCTACCATACGGAACTCGAATTTGTTTCCGGTGAAGGCAAATGGTGATGTACGGTTACGGTCTGTAACGTCAGCATAGAGATCCGGCATGGTGTTGACACCGGTAGGAAGCTTCTTGCCCTTCTTGGACTTTGTAGCATAGCCCTGACCGATGAGCTGCTCCACCACATCCTCAAGCTGTGTTCCGATAAATGCGGAAATGATTGCAGGAGGTGCCTCATCAGCTCCCAGTCTGTGCTCATTTCCCACGTCTGCTGCGCTGAGTCTGAGAAGATCCGCATGCTTGTCAACCGCAGCGAGAACGCAGGCCAGAACCAGCAGGAACTGAACATTTTCATGAGGTGTATCTCCGGGGCTCATGAGGTTAATGCCGTCGTCTGTGGTAAGGGACCAGTTATTGTGCTTACCGGAACCATTGATACCTTCAAACGGCTTTTCGTGAAGAAGACACTCAAGACCGTGCTTGGGCGCAGTCTTCTTCATTACCTCCATCAACAGCTGGTTATGATCTACAGCAAGATTTGCCTCATCATAAACCGGTGCAAGCTCATGCTGTGCCGGTGCAACTTCATTATGTTCTGTTTTTGCCGTTACTCCGAGTTTCCAAAGCTGAATGTCTACATCACGCATGAACTCGGCGATTCTGTGTCTGATGGAACCAAAATAGTGATCATCAAGCTCCTGACCCTTTGCAGGCATCACGCCAAACAGGGTACGGCCTGTATAGATAAGGTCTTTACGCTTTAAATATTTGTTACGATCTACGAGGAAATACTCCTGCTCGGCACCTACAGAAGGCTTGACACTTTTAGAGCTTGTATTTCCAAAAAGACGAAGAATACGCAGGGCCTGTTCATTTACAGCCTGCATTGAACGGAGAAGCGGAGTCTTGGTATCAAGCGCCTCACCGCCGAAGGAGCAAAAAGAAGTAGGAATGCAAAGGGTGACAATGTCTCTGTTATCACCTTCGTGACGTAAAAATGCAGGGCTTGTGCAATCCCAGATGGTATAACCTCTGGCCTCGAATGTTGCACGAAGTCCGCCGGAAGGAAAAGATGATGCATCTGTTTCACTGCGGACAAGCTCTTTGCCGGAAAACTCCATGATGACCTTTCCGTTTTGATCAGCAGCTGAAATAAAGGAATCATGCTTTTCGGCAGTTATACCCGTAAGTGGCTGGAACCAATGAGTATAGTGGGTAGCACCATGCTCGAGAGCCCACTCTTTCATTGCCTGAGCAACAGAATCCGCAATGGTCGGATCAAGTTCATAGCCCTCAGTGATCGTCTTCTTAAGCTTCTTATAAACAGCCTTCGGAAGACGTTCCTGCATAACCTTGTCGTTGAATACATCTTCGCCAAAGATTTCAGCAACATTCAGAACATCATTCATTCTCAAATCTCCTTTTAACACCCTTGTCTTTGTATATTTAGTTGTGCTGTGCTGATTGTAAACCACCGAATAACAGTGTGGCAAGAAAAAAATATTCTGCTTTTCATTAAAGACATTGGTTAATGTGATGAAAAAGCTGCCGGAACTTTCATTCCGACAGCTTTTGAAAATTTATTATTTTGCTTATCAAGCCTTGTTAGCAGAACCGAAGATATTGATCTTGTTCTTGCACTCTGCAATGATAGCCTCTGTGCCCGGCTTAAGGAGCTTACGAGGGTCATAGCCCTTGCCTTCCTTATCCTTGCCAGCCTCAACGTACTCTCTTGTAGCCTTGGCAAATACAAGCTGAAGCTCTGTGTTTACATTGATCTTTGAAACACCGAGAGAGATAGCCTTCTTGATCTGATCCTCGGGGATACCTGAACCACCGTGGAGAACCAGTGGAAGCTCACCGATCTTATCCTTGATAGCTGCAAGAACATCAAAATCAAGACCCTTCCAGTCAGCAGGATATACACCGTGAATGTTTCCGATACCTGCAGCAAGGAAATCGATTCCGAGATCAGCGATCATCTTGCACTCATTAGGATCAGCCTTCTCACCGTCAGATGCAACACCGTCTTCTACACCACCGATGCCGCCAACTTCAGCCTCAATAGAAATGCCTAAATCATGAGCTGTCTTAACAAGTTCTTTTGTCTTTTCAACGTTCTCATTGATATCATAGTGAGAGCCGTCAAACATGATAGAAGTAAATCCAGCTTCGATACAAGCCTTGGAGCCTTCGTATGTACCGTGATCAAGGTGAAGAGCTACAGGAACTGTGATTCCAAGAGACTCATCCATAGCCTTAACCATAGCAACTACTGTCTTGAAGCCTGTCATGTACTTGCCGGCACCCTCAGATACACCGAGGATTACAGGTGACTTGCACTCTTCACAAGCAAGAAGAATTGACTTTGTCCACTCGAGATTGTTGATGTTGAACTGTGGGATTGCATAGTGTCCTGCAAGTGCCTTGTCCAGCATGTCCTTTGCGTTTACTAACATTTGATTTCCTCCTAATGTAATTACTTTTACATAGCCTGTTAATATATTAACATACTATGTATTGTATTTCTATAAGAACATAAAAGATTGTTAAAAATTTCGCATCATGCCCTTACAAATACCATTTTTCCAAAAAGCCGAAAATATCATCACTAAACAAATTAGCGGTGAAAAAATCATCTTGGTCTATAATAGCATTTTTTAACCCAATATGGTACTCTTCGTTATTAAAAATACACAAATTTCTCCGTATTGTAACTGTACGTCCGAGTATAAAACAGACCGGAGCCGGTGGGCATCCATTTAAAGACGTTGAGCCGAGTCGAGAAAAAATAAAATCGGACCCCTATGAGCCGACGGGTGTCCATTTAAAAACGTTGAGCGAGGACGAGAAAAATCAAGGTCAGACCCCTTAGAGACACTTGGTTCCTTTTCCTTAGCCCCCTCGCCAAGTCTGAGTTTTCATAAAAGTAAACTCAGACATTGGCGAGGGCCTAGTGTCTCTTAGGGGTCTGACCTTAGATTTTTCCGCCGCAGCGACTCGTTTTTAAATGGACACCCGCCGACTCGTAGGGGTCCGATTTTAAATTTTTCCGACGAGACGACTCGTCTTTAAATGGATGCCCGCCGGCTCCGGTCGTACGTCATCAACCGAAGAGAAACTTCTCAACAACATCTTCCATATCTGCTATCTCACAGACTGTGTTGTGGCGAATCTCCGCGCTTCGTACATCCTTAATTGCTCTCGGCTCCGGAACACCCGCAATCTTCTGAAGCGCATCGATAACCTTGAAAACATCCTCATCATCGCCGTTCTCACCCAGGGCCTTCATGACATTCGGAGAGAACTTGAAAGGACTTGCAGTCGAAGCGATAACAGTCTTTGTCTTGTCGCCGCTTTCCTTAACATAGTTATCGTAAACCGCCTTGGCAACCGCTGTGTGAGGATCGATAACATAACCGGTCTTCTCCTTGAGAGCCCTGATGGAGGCAAATACAGACTCCTCATCAGCATAGCCACCCACGAAATCCTTGATAAAGGAACGCATCTCATCAGTAATCTCGTAAACACCGGTCTCCTTAAGGTCAGCCATAAGCTTTGCTGTCTTCTCAGCGGAACGACCTGTGCTGAGATATATGAGACGCTCAAGATTTGAACTGATAAGGATATCCATGGAAGGACTTGAGGTCAGGATGAAAGGACGGTTCCTGTCATACTTTCCGGTTCCGAAGAAATCGGTAAGCACTCTGTTCTCATTGGAAGCACAAATCAGCTTCTCGATAGGAACACCCATATGCTTTGCGAGGTAAGCCGCAAGGATGTTTCCGAAGTTGCCTGTAGGAACACAGACATTGATCTTCTCACCGTCTTCGATCTCACCTGTGGCAATCAGCTTGGCGTAAGCATAAACATAGTATGCAACCTGGGGAACGAGACGTCCGATATTGATGGAGTTTGCAGAGCTCAGGATAACACCCTTGTCCTTCAGCTTCTTTGCAAACTCCTTATCTCCAAATATCTTCTTAACCCCTGTCTGGGCATCATCGAAATTACCATGGATAGCCGCCGCATGAGTATTGAGCCCCGGCTCTGTACGCATCTGAAGCTCCTGGAACTTTGATACACCGCCGTAAGGATAGAAAACTATGATCTCTGTACCCGGCACATCACTGAAGCCTGCCATGGCAGCCTTTCCGGTATCGCCGGAGGTGGCTGTAAGGATAACGATCTTGTCGGTAACATTGTTCTTTCTTGCACTTGTCACCATGAGGTGAGGAAGTATGGAAAGTGCCATATCCTTAAAGGCAATGGTTCTTCCGTGGAAAAGCTCAAGGAAATATGCATCGTCCTTCTTTACAAGGGGAGCTATCTCCGGAGTCTCGAATTTCTCATCATAAGCAGAGTTGATGCAGTGACGAAGCTCCTCCTCCGTGAAATCCGTAAGGAACTCTTTCATTACCTCATAAGCGAGATCCTGATAGGACATGCCGCTGAGCTCCTTTAAAGATTTTGAAAGCCTGGGAAGTGACTCCGGCATAAATAATCCGCCGTCATCGGCAAGTCCCTTAAGTATAGCCTCTGATGCCTGCAGGCCTGTTTCTCCGCCACGTGTACTATTGTAAAGCATTGGTACTGTTTCCTCCTCATCTATATACATATGTTTTTGCCGTTTGTTTCTGCCATACAGATGCAGGTCTAATCGGCTCCATTTTTTAAAAGACTGCTGATTTTTGTTTTCATAAGATCGAATGCCACATCATTCATTCCACTGTTGATGACGATATCCGCCATAGCCTTTGTAGGTTCAACATAAAGATAATGCATAGGCTTTACGGTTGTGAGATACTGGGTGGATATGTCCTCAACCTGTCTGCCTCTTTCCTTAACATCCCTGATGATTCGTCTGATGATTCGCTCATCGGCATCAGCTTCAACATAAATCTTTATATCAAAAAGTGAACGAAGCTCGGGATTCTCAAGAACCAAAATGCCTTCCACAATGATGATCTTTGAAGGCTTAAGTTCTACGGTCTTGTCTGTACGATTATGCTGTGAATAATCATAAACCGGACACTGTACCGTTTCTCCACGTCTCAGGGCCTTTAAATGTGAGATCAGAAGATCCGTTTCAAATGCCTCAGGAGAATCATAATTGTTTTTCTGACGTATCTCAAAAGGTATTCCGTCATTGGACTTATAGTAATTATCATGATAAATGACAGTTACCTTATCTCCGAATTCAGCTTTGATCCTGTTTGTAAATGTTGACTTGCCGGAACCGGAACCGCCGGCGATGCCGATCATAATACAGCTCATAAATATTACACCTCTGTGTTTTTGTTGAAACAACGATACCTCGGGAGCGGATTCCACCGTCGGGTTGTACTGCCGCCGTTTCACCTTTCCCGTAGAGTTTCTACATCATTATAATCATATCCATAAGTCCTTTTCAACCGAAGACAAAAGAAAAACCGGGGCAAAACCCCGGTTGTATAAATCCCAGTTATAGCACTGATATATTTAAAAGCTTTGTTAATCTGTCATCGGATCAACATTGTATCATGACCACTTCAGAATTGGCGGCACATTCTCTGAGAGTACATTTCAATTCTTCCTGAAAACCTTGTACAAGGCATAGATCACGAGGCATCCAAACAATACTCCCATGGAATCGATGAGAACATCAGATATCATTCCTGCTCTTCCGGGCACAAACAATTGGTGAAACTCATCTGTTGCGGCATAGATTGTTCCTGTTAAAAAAGCTGTCCTGAAGGAACCTTTAAGATTCATTCCAAAACTGCTCCGGCAGGTCATAAACAAAAGGATACCAAGTACCGTATACTCCGTGGCATGGGCTGCTTTTCTCACCGGATGATCGATATGTTCGGCAAATTCAATCTGTTCCTCCGGTGACCACCCGGTGTATCCCGGTACAAAAACTTTTCCTATGGTTTCTCCCACATACAAACTCGTTTCAGTGGAGTCATCAGCAGGCTGCGAAGACATTAAAAATATCACCAGCATCCACAGCAGAGTCAGCACCAGAAATATCCACCGCCTACTGCTCATATTTACCTCTCTGATCATATGTCGATTTGTTCCTCATATATCAATGTTTTTTATCCGGAATATCTGATATGCCGGCGTCAATCTGATTGGCTCAATAAAAGTCATTTCTTCATGTCACCTATGTCCAAATCCGAGCTTCCTCTATCCTTCCTTTATCTTCTTTCTCCTTCGCGGCGTAATCTGTCTCTTACTGATATAAAGCATAAATGCCGACAACAGGAGCATAGCGGCTACTGCTTCAGAAATAAGTCTCGCCTCACTTATGCCCATGGCGTCCTTAAATATATATGACACTATGATCAATGCATAGCTGATAAATATGATCACATACGCTATGGCATTGGCCGCTGCAGTACTGTTTACGAGAGAACTTCCCATGATCCCGACACTGGTGCAAAAGACTGCCGTCACCATGAGGGCCCCTGTATACTGCAAAACCTCGGTAAGTGTAATCCCTCCATATATATACACAGTTGAAAGTATGGGTATGGAGGTGATGGCCAGAAGAAGCAGTGTACTCAATGCTCCCAGAAACTTACCGATCACTATATCCCAGGGATCCAGCTGCGTCGTCAGAAGCAGGCCCAGAGTCTTCCTCTCTCTTTCTCCCGAAATGGAAGAAGATGTAAGCGCCGGTGCTATGAGAAGTATAAGGAGCAGCTCAGCTGCTGCTGCGATATAGTAGATCCTCAGGAAATTGATATAGGATATCTCCCCCGTTGCTCTTGCGTTTTTCGAAACATAGAAAAGATTCACAAGTACAAGAAAGGCAAGGCAGCCATTTACCAGAGTGATAAGAAAAGGAAGAAAATATCTTCTGACGCTTGTTATCTCATCCTTTTTAAAAATCGGACTCAGCTTCATAGTAGGTCACCCTCCTTTCCTCCCTTGCTCCGGTAAGCTGCAGGAACAACGACTCCAGATTTCCCTTCTCACGATGGAACCCTTTAATATTAACCCCTGCCTCAACAAGCTTTTTCAGAAGCAGAGCCTCATCCCGGTCTGAACCCCCGTATGTGATAAGGAGATCCTTGTTACGGATGCTCACAGACTTAACCATCTTGTCTGCCCGCAATGTAGTAAGGGCCGAACTAAGATTACCCGAGACTGAGATGATGATGGGGTTCGAAGCATTAACCTGATCAAGTACATCCTCGATTTTTCCTTCCATAACGATTTTTCCCTGATCAATGATACCTATATCGGTACAGAGTTCAGAAATCTCGTTAAGTATATGGGACGAAATCACTATGGTTTTTCCGGTATCAGCAAGGTTTGCTATTATCTGCCGGAACTCAAATCTTGTATTGGGATCAAGACCTGCAGTAGGCTCATCCAGTATGAGTATCTTCGGGTCATGGATAAGGGCTCTCGCAAGGCTCAGCTTCTGCTGCCCTCCACGACTCAGGGAATCCATGTACTGGTTCTGCCTGTCGGCAAGTCCTACCATATTGAGAAGTTTCTGAATGCGCCTCTTTATCTTCGGCTCATTAATATCATAGCAGTCCGCAAAAAAATCCATATACTCTATGATGCGGAGATTCGGGTAGCTTCCGGTGTAATCAGGAACATATCCTATCCTTTTCTTAAGTCTGCGGACATTGGAACCGGCTTCCATATCATCCACCATGACAACTCCCTGATCAGGGAAATCAAGGCCGCACATCATCTGGATAGCTGTGGTTTTGCCGGCTCCGTTGGGACCGACAAAACCATACATGGCACCGTCTTCTATGTGCATAGTGAGCCCGTCAAGAGCATTTATATGTCCATATGTTTTTTTAACATTTTCAAGGGAGATCATCAGCTGTCTCCTTTCCCAGTCTCGGAAACGGTCTCCTGAACAGTCGCAGGAACCGACGGTGCAATTTCGTCGGCAACAACACTTCCATCGGCATCCAGCGGAAGCGGTCCTTCTCCTTCCTGCTGCTCACCTCCGACTTCATTTTCAAGTATCTGATTTATGACAGTAACATTTTCCTTCACGGTGACAGTGATCATCGGAAGATACATTCTCTCATCGATGCCCAGATTCTGCTCGCCCGGTGTATATTTCACCACGAGAACATTATCCTCATCAAGATAGTATGTAAGCTCCTTATCGCTCAGAACTCCATCTCCTATGTCCACGGGATCAAAACCGCCGGTACTATTGTTATAGAAGCTTAAGGAGCCCTTAAACGGTCTCAGATTTCCTATCCTGTGGTTAGGATTTCCTGAATCATCGGAGCTCAGGCTCTCTATGGTTATACTGCTAATGTTATCGCCCTCTCCAAGGTGGTAAGCCAGAACTGCAGGAACCACGCCAGAAATAGTGTTGTCACTGATGTCATAATCTCCGGTCCTGATCTCAGGGTCCGTAGACATAACACTGTAGCTGTATTCATCCCCGACCCTTGTGTCCAGAGGAAGAGATGCCACCACCATGCTGACTCCGTAGCTGTCATAATTAAGCTGATCTGAGAAACTTAAGTGTTCTCCCAGGCCGCTCTCACGGACAAATCCCACAAGCCTTGCATCCCCGTAATATCCCGCCATGTTGTCGGAAATATAATATTTCAGGAAGCTGAAATTTGCACCGTCCGTAACTGTATCGGCAATCCTTTGATAATCCCCGACGGGAACATTGACAATGTCCTTTCCCGACAGGTCAACTTCCTCACCTGCTCCAAGTTTCCCTATAAGGATAACCTTGCCATAGATAAGGATGGCTGCATCAGAAAGCTCATAGTCCGAATCATTTTTGAGCACACCCTGCACCTTGCCGTTTGAGTACACCATATCTGTGGTAAAGCAGCCTCCGGGATTCGGTGTTTTCGTGTTAAACTCAAAATATCTTCCGGTAAACGTATCTGTCCTGGAAATGATTATCTCAGTTTTGTCACGATCATTATTGATGGTAGTGTGTCCGGTTTCCGAATCCAAAGAAAGCTCCTGGATATCTCCGTTATAATCGGATCCTTTAAGCACCGGATATACATAGTATTCAGATTTTACATCAAAGGTATAGGTACTGTTATAGGGAGACCTCAGATTTACATAATCGATCTCGTTAATGCTGTCTTTGGACACTTCATTGAGCTTTGCGTATGTAAGGAAAGGGCCTGAGAATCTGGTTCCAACGCCCATTACCCATACGAGCATGGCAGCCAGAGCAGTAACCACTATAACTCCGGGTCTGTAAAGCCTTATCATGTCATGGGTACGGAGGTAGAAATAAAGACCCGGCCCCACCAGAAGCACATAAGCAGACAGAATTGTCACATAAAACAAAGGTTCAGGGATCTTACTGAGATCACTCATATTCATAAGAGCCTGAATATCCCAGTAACGCTTGAGACTTCTCTCCGATGCCGCAACAGACAGCTTGTCCAGACGGTTCTGTCCCAGTATCGCCTTAAAAAGATCGTCCACATAGAACATCTGATCCGTTGCGAATCTCTGAATATCGCAAAAATCATAACCCGAGACAGCTATAGCGCCCGTCCCTTCCGTAACAGTAGAAATAATGGGGACACCGTCGGAATACATCACTTCTCTTCCTCGTGTAAGTGTCACGGCAGAAGCATTGAGATCAAGGATATTTTTATTGGATCCTCCGGAATACTGCTCTCCCATATTGAGCTTCATTTCTCCCGGCATGAGGGGCTCCCTCAGATAACCGTCAAAGTATGGCGCAAGAGCAAAATTTCCCTTTGCTCCTGTTCCCAAAACCAGGACTCCGCCACTTTTAACCCAGTCAATTATGGTTTCAGCCTCGATCTCCGTCATAAGATGAATGTTATAGTCGGAAATAAAAAGGACATCCAGCTGGTCAAGTTCTTTCTTGTCCTTCGGCAGATTTTCTGTGTCAAGAGTTACTGTTCTCGTGCGGAGGATACCGTTATTGATACCAACACCGCCAAGGTAGGTAAGGGTTTCGGGACTCTGGGAAATAAGGCCAATGATCAGTTCCGCGTCAGAGCCCGCCACATCCAGGCCCACTCGCCTTGAGCCAAGCAATTCTCCCTTGGAATCCTCCGCGGTCACCAGAATCTGATTCACTCCGGAACTGAGGGATACGGTAGCCGAAAGCACATCCTCGGATTCTCCTTCTACGGTCTTCCTGTATCTGTACTCATAAACACTGTTCTCAGACTCCACCATGTACACATGGATATAACCTGAAAAAGTCTTTTCGCTTGTATTTTCTATGGTAATGCTCAGGGGCAGAAATCTTCCGGCCTTGGCAGTATTCTGATACCCATAGGTGACGGAAAGGTCAATGGTATCCGCTTTTGTTATCAGAGGAAATACCATCACCATGAAAAGCACGGCGCAAATAATCTTTATCTTTGAAAGCAGGCATAATGAGAGCCTTGCATTATCTTCTGTAGTCATAACCTCTCGAGTCATGATTGTGGGATTCAATATTTCTGGATTCAAAATTCTCTTTCCCTTCCTCAAAGTGGATCTTCAGCTTAACAGTAAAAACTGTTCCCGAAAGATCTGAAGATACCGAAACCGCACCATGATGCATGTCGGTAATGTTTTTAACGATAGCAAGTCCAAGTCCCGTTCCGCCGGGGCCGTTCTGAGTGGTACGACTGTGATCCGTTCTGTAAAATCTGTCAAAAATAAGCGGCAGTTCCTTTTCCGGGATCACATAACCGTAATTGACGATCTTGATGGTGACGATCTCTCTGTCGGCACGCAGGTTAACCTTTACTCTCTTACCCTCTTTGCCGTACTTGATGGCGTTATTGATAAGATTGTCAAAAAGCCGGGCCAGAAGGTCACCGTCTGCTTCTATGATCTGGGAGCCGGTATTGGAAACATAATCGTAGCTGAGCCCGTTCTTCGCGAAATTAGGATAGCTTTCCTCCAGCAGCTGTGCCAGGAGCTTTACTATATCAACCTCTTTGATGTTCAGGTTCACTTTTCCGTAGGAAAGCTTGGTGAATCCGAAAAGCTCTTCGATAAGCTTCTGAAGTCTCTCCGATTTGTTGTAGGCTATATCCAGGTATTTCTGTCTCATTTCCGGGGATATGCTGTTGTTCTTTCTGAGAAGTTCCAGGTATCCGATAATGGATGTAAGAGGAGTTCTCAGATCATGGGCAACATTGGTGATAAGGTCTGTTTTTGACTGCTCCGAATTTCGCTCCTTCTCAATGAGATCCCTTATATCCTTCTCCATGCGGCTGATGTTTTCGGCAATCTCTGTCAGCTCTCCCTCACCGGTCACATCAAGCTTTGTGGTGAGATCCCCTTCCGAAATCTGCTGTACCGCATTGGCGATGGTCTCTATGTCTCTTGCGGTTTTCCTCTGCATCATCAGGAAGATAAAAGAAAAAACAGCTATTCCGAACAGCACAAAAAGAAGGACACTTATCGTAGACCCGAAAGCAAAACGTTTCACTGTCTGCGAGTCGTTTCCCGTCTGATAAAGAAAACTTGTGATGGCTGTAATGTTGGTAACCAGAAAGACCTCAAGAACTGCGGTGATCACTGCCGAAACGCCAATATTTGCAATAATCTGCATCATGTAACCGCGTCCTGTACTGATCCTGCCGGTATTTTGTTTCTTTTCGTTATCCAAGGCTTTGTCTCACCTCTCAATGATTCTCTGCCATGGGTATACTACCGGGGACGGTTCTCGCGGTTGAGAACCGTCCCCGGTGGCAATCACAATTGAGGACCGTTCCCCATGACACCGATAGCACTCTACAAATAAAGCCGGAGGAACTCCTGCGTCTGCAGTGCTCCGTCCGGCTTAAAATCATTTTTCAATCTTATATCCAACGCCCCAAACGGTGGTAATGATCTTGTTTTCTCTGCTGTCTTCCTTCATCTTTCCGCGGAGACGACGGATATGAACCATAACTGTGTTATTGGCCTCATAAACCTTTTCGTTCCATACCTTCTCAAATATCTCATCTGTGGAGAATACCTTACCGGGATGAGAAGCCAGAAGGAAGAGTATATCAAACTCAATAGGTGTAAGCTTTATATCCTCTCCGTCGATGATAACCTTGTGATTATCCTTATTGATAGTCATGTTGCGGATGGTTATCTCATTGTTAGTGAACTGGTTGGCCGCGTTCGGATTTAACTGTGTATATCTGCGAAGCTGTGACTTCACTCTGGCTGTCAGCTCAAGAGGATTAAATGGCTTTGTAACGTAATCATCAGCTCCTCCGGTAAGACCCACGATCTTATCAAGGTCTGTGGACTTTGCTGAAAGCATGATTACAGGGATATTGGACTTTTCACGGATCTTCTTGCACATCTCGAGACCGTTCATGCCCGGCATCATGATATCAAGGAGTACCAGGTGGATCTCCTGCTCATCCAGAATCCTGAGTCCATCCTCGGCGTTATAGGCTTTGAACACCTTATATCCGTCACTTACCAGATAAATCTCAACAAGCTCGGCGATCTCCTTTTCATCATCTACTACAAGAATATTAATCTGTGGCATAACTACTCCTTTTACTTTTTGTCTTTACTTCTTAATATCTTTATGTTCTACTGGTTTGAATAATTTCTTTTCAGACTTTTTGCGGCCCTTCAGCTTTTTGCTCTGCTCCATGGCTTCTTTGCACTGAAGCTCCTGGGAATTTATCTGCTTGCGGCCTCTCAGATCAGGGTGATGATACTCACCTTTCTCATCCATGATAGAGGCTTTAACATTATCCGCAAGTTCCAGATCCAGGATATGCTGAAGTCTGTTCTGAATGTCTTTGTCATGAACAGGGAACACAATCTCTATACGTCTGTCAAGGTTTCTCGGCATCCAGTCTGCACTTCCGAGATAATACTCCGGATCCCCGCCGTTTTCAAATCTGAAAATACGGGCATGCTCAAGGAAATATCCGACTATGGATCTCACACGTATATGATCGCTGAGCTTGGGTATGCCGGCTCTTAAGCAGCATATACCTCTGACTATAAGGTCTATCTCGACTCCTGCCTGACTGGCCTCATAAAGAGTTCCTATAACCTCAGGATCGCACAGAGAGTTCATCTTTGCTGTTATTTTAGCAGGAAGCCCTTTCTTTGCGTTCTCTATTTCCTTACGTATTTTTTTCAATACCCATTTTCTGAGCCATAAAGGTGCCAGAATCAGTTCATTCCAGTTCTCGGGCTCAGAATATCCGGAGATCATGTTGAAGAAATTGGAAGCATCCTCTCCGAATTCGGGACGGCAGGTGAAGATACCGAGATCGGTATAAAGCTTGGCCGTGCTGTCATTATAGTTTCCGGTTGCAAGATGCACGTATCTGCGGATTCCATCTTTTTCCCTGCGGACTACAAGGGCAATCTTACTGTGAGTCTTCAGTCCCACAAGTCCGTAGATAACGTGAGCTCCCGCTTTCTCAAGACGTTCCGCCCACTGGATATTGTTCTCTTCGTCAAAACGGGCTTTAAGCTCCACGAGAGCGGTAACATCCTTGCCGTTTGCGGTTGCCTCCTCCAGAGCCTTTACTATGGGGGAATTACCCGACACTCTGTAAAGTGTGATCTTTATGGCCAGGGTTTCCGGATCTTTCGAGGCATCCTTAATAAGCCTTACAACCGAATCAAAGGTTTCATACGGTACGGTCTCAAAGATATCCTTCTGCCTGATGCATTTAAATATGGAATCCTCATTATCAAGAGCCGGTACCGGCTGAGGAACATACGGAGGGGTCTTCAGATGCTCAAAGCCTTCCACATTATAAAGCTTCATAAGGAAGGTGAGATCCAGAGGACCGTTTATCCTGTAAACGTCATTTTTGTTCTCAATGGCAAGCTCTTTACGGAGTACCTTGAGAAGCCGCTTATCTATGGTGTCCTCCACCTCGAGACGCACTACTTCGCCCCAGCGGCGCTGCTTAAGCTGTTTCTTTATCTCTTCAAGAAGATCCGTTGCCTCCTCTTCGTCGATACTGAGGTCGGCATTTCTCATGATTCTGAACAAATGGGTGGATACTATCTCGTAATTCGCAAACAGCAGTCCCATATTACGCTCTATGACCTCTTCCAGTAATATGAAGACCCTCTGCTTCTTTCCGTCTGACAATGTTTCCTCAGGAAGCTCCACAAGACGCGGAAGAGTATTCGGCACCTGTACCATCGCAAACTCGAAGTTGTCCTGGGTGATGTCGAGGCCGGCTGCCTTTTTATGTTTCTTGCTGGTAATGCTCTTTCCCTTTACCTTCTTGGGTTTAACCAGAGCCGCGATATTCAGGGTTCTGTTAAGCACCAGCGGGAATGGCCTTGAGGAATCCACAGCAACCGGTGTAAGAACAGGATATACCTGCTCCTTAAAATACTTATCGATAAACCCGCCTTCCTCTTCAGTAAGCTTCTCATGCTCGGAGATGAGGTAAAGTCCCTGATTCCTGAGGGCAGGCAGTATGGACCTGTTGTAGGTTGAATACTGCAGGCTCATAAATCCCTGAACCTTTTCCGAGATGGCATCCAGCTGCTGCTGCGGTGTCATACCGGCTATATCCTTCTTCAGATATCCGGCATTAACCTGATCCTTGAGAGAAGCCACTCTGACGGTATAGAACTCATCCAGATTGGAGGCGGTAATGCTTAAAAATTTCAGTCTCTCAAACAAAGGCTCGTCATGATTCCTTGCCTCATAAAGACAGCGGGCATCAAAGTCAAGCCAGCTTAATTCACGATTTGTGTAGTTACCCGGATCAAAAACATTTTTAGTATTAAATGCCATGGCAAACTCCCTTATCAGTAGTTACCGAGTATCCTTAATTCTGACACCTGATCTCCCATGCCGGAAATTGCATTGATAACATTTGGCATGTCAAGTCTTCCTTCGATATCAACAAAAAAGCGATACTCAAAGATGTGTTCCGGAATAGGACGGGATGAGATCATAGTCATATTGACATCATTGAAAATAAAGTTTCCGAGGATGTTGTACAGAGCTCCCGGCTCGTGCTGAGCTTCAAAGCAGAGGCTTATCCTCTTTGCCTTATCGGTGTAAACCTTGTCCTTTCCGATAACGAGAAATCTTGTGGTGTTTGTTTTCTGCTGGTTCACTGATCTTTGAAGAATGTTGAGACCGTAAAGCTCGGCAGATCTTTCCGAGGCTAATGCTGCTATCGCGGCATCCCCCTTATCTTTCACGTACTTTGCGGCAACGGCTGTATTGATGACCGGAACCGGCTTTATACCGGGATGGGCATCAAAAAAGTCACTGCACTGTCCCAATGCCTGAGGGTGGGAATATACTTCCTTAAGTCCCGAAACGGAAGCTCCCTCTACACCCATAAGTGCATGTTCTACCTTTAAATCTACTTCCTCTATTATAGCAAGTTCGGGATATTTTATCATCAGGTCAAAATTGTCAGAAACCACGCCATGGCTTGAATTTTCGATAGGGATCACTGCATAGTCGGCTTTCCCCGCTCTCACCATGTCCGCTGCGTCCTTCCAGGTATGAACGCTTTCTATGTCATAATCTGTACCGAAACATTTAAATGCCGCAAGCTGGGCATAGGCACCTTCCACTCCCTGATATACAGCCTTCTTTCCTGTCTTATCTATCTCGCTTATTTTCGAAAAACCGGAATCAAAGTTCTTTCCGTGCTGAGTCATGATACCGAACTGAAGTCTCCGGGAAATGGTCATCATCTGACGATACAGTTCCTTAATTGCCTTCTTGTCAAAATCACTTTCCAGATAAGACGCCACCGAATCCAGCTTCTGCTGTTCTCTCGCAGGATCAAAAACTGCTTTTCCGCTGTTGATCTTTACTTCAGCAACCCTGGCACAGAGATCCATACGTTTCTTGTAAAGCAGGGTAATGTCTCTGTCTATGGTGTCAAGCTGATCCCTGATATCCAGAAGTGTCTCTTTGTTTTCCATGTGTCGGTCCCTTTCAGTCTCTGAATTATGTCTTTAAGCTTCTTTTGCTTTCAATTCCTTTATGCCCTCTATAACCTTGTCTCTGGCATAGCTTCCGATATGATTTCTTTCTTCTTCCGTAAGCTCACTCATAAGTATCGGCTCTCCGATCTTTACCTTAACGTGCTGAGGATGAATAAAAGGAAAATGGGATTCCAAAACTTCTCTGGTGTGTATCATTGAAATCGGCACTATCTTGCAGCCGGCCTTTTCTGCGATCTTGAAGGAGCCTTCCTTGAACGGCAGCATTTCTTCCTCCGTCTCACTATGAGAACGTGTTCCTTCGGGATAAATGTAAATGGAGATCCCGGCTTTCACGTACTTTATTGCTGTAAGGATAACCTTAAGGGATTGCCTGAGATCGTTTCTGTCTATCATGAGACAGCCTGCATAGTCCATCCATCTTGCCAGAGGCTTAATCTTCTGCATCTCTATCTTTGCAATAAAACCTGTCGGTCTGTCTACAAGTGTGTAACCTATAACCACATCAAAATATGAGCGGTGATTACCGACAAACATAACTGCCTCTTCTTTTGGGATGTTTGTGAGGTTTTCCATTCCTTCAACATCATAAGTAACCTTGCAGGAATTCAGGATGTTACGAAACAACACCTGCACCTTATTAAGGGTTGCAAGAGATCTTTCTCTTCTGTCCTCAACTTTTTCTATTTTTTTGGCATTAAAAATATCACCGATTGTGAAGAAAAAGATTAAATGTGCCAATGCAAGTATTGTGTAAATCATGAATTCCTCCTGAATCTTGACTCTTCTTCATGAAGAGCTTAAATCAATGCCCTTAATTCAAATAAATATATTTGATTTCGGGAAGGTATAACGTTATCCGGGAACATGGATTTTTTCTCAAAGAACGTCCGAGAAATGCGGGCGTACCCGTTTAAAGAATCCGAGTCCCATGAAAAATATGATGAGGGTAACAGCCCAAAAGTAAATGCTCAGTGTAGGTCTCATCCAAAACGGATCCCCTGTCAGCATTGAATCACGGTACCCTGCAACGATATAGTAAAACGGGTTTAACTTAAGTACTGTTCCGACCCAGGGTGCACGGCTTGTGAATAATGTCTCATCATACATAATGGGGCACATCCAGATGCCGAACTGAAGCATTATCCCTACTATCTGCTGCATGTCCTTAAAGAAGACATTAACAGCACTTGTAAGATAACCAAGTCCCAATGCCAGAACGGAAGCCGCAAAGCTGTAGTATAGGATCTGTATCCAGCTTGGCTGCGGCATCTTTCCGGAAATGAGATATGCCGCAAGCATGATAACTATAAAGCAAAGGTGTACAAAAAAGCAGGATGCCAGCTTTATGATGGGCAAAAGTTCCACCGGAAATACCACTTTCTTCACGAGATAGCTGTACTCATGAAGTATTCCGGTTATGGTGTTCATGGCTTCACTGAAGTAAAACCAGGGAACAAGGCCGGGAATCAGCCAGATTACGTAGCTTGTGTTGGGAACCGGAGGCGCCGATTTGAAGCCGTAGGGTCCGAAAATAAAAGCATAGATAGCTACCGTAACGAGAGGCTGGACAAACATCCAGATGATCCCGAAATAGGATCCAACAAATCTCTTTCGGAAATCTGACTTTGCGAGATCCAGGATCATCCTCCTTCTCCCGATGATATCCCTTATCAGTTGTTTTAAATATTTCATATATTTACAAGGGCTCTGTAATAAGCCTCTTTATAACTCCTCGAAAAATCTTAATAACTCATTATACCACTTTTTTGAGGTATTTCCTAATATTACAGGTTTATAAACAGATGGTTTTCATTATTGTATCATTTATCTTTTTTATCATCCTGTTTTGAAATTTTCCTACTGTGTTTTCATAAATCCAGGCTATTACAAAGAGGGCTATAAAGGTGGTGATCGCCAAAATAATGAACTCTTTGCTGTAGGATATACGGTTCACCATCAGTATATAAAGGTGTAAAGAAAAGCAGCTTATGAGCGGGAAATGAATAAGGTAAATCGAGAAGTTGGAGGGAGCCAGTGCTCTCAAAGGCTTTATCTCCAAAGCTTTTTGTAATGCGGGCGTATGCATTATGCCCAGTATCAGGAAAAAGCTGAAGCCTATTACCCAGTACATGTTCCAGATGAAGTATTTACTGATTTCCGGAAAATGTGCATGTATATAAGGAAACAGGATATTGGTGAGTCCTCCGGCATCCAGAAATACAGGCACTATCGCAACAGGCAGGAAAATGGAGTTGTTGCCTTTCTGTATATGTTCATTAATCCGCATCAGCACTACACCCATGAGCACCAGATGAAAGTGGAAGAAGTTTGGCTCCGGGAGATGAAAAAAACTGTAGATCATACAAAGAAGACAGATAATGTCATAAATAATAACTGCCGCCGCTGATCCGGATGATGCTTTCTTTTCTATGAGTTCCCTTACAAAATTATATAAAAAGATAAAACAGGTTCCGAAAAAGATGTACTTCATCATCCATAATGGGCCATTCAGTTCGCCGCTCATGGTCAGTGAGGCAGTGATGAGCCCGCTTAAGGTTGGCGCATGATTGTAGAAAGTGCCTATCCAGCTGTTATTCAGAAGTTGACTGGAAATGACAGTTGGAAATCCGATGGTGTAGTAAATCACAAACGAAATAAGATTTATAAAGAAAAACGGAATCACAAACCTGATATATCTTGTGATAAACTGTACAATCAGGTCTTTCAAAGACGATATCTTTTTATGTGCCGCCAGGTACCCTGCCAGCATACAGAACCCGTAAAGTGCCAGATTTGAATCCACCAGTATGGAAAGCGGCGGAAGAAAAAGCGCCTGGAGCTCCGGACGAAGATCCGGCTTGATCTCACACATTGTCCAGAAAGCTCCCGTAAAGTGAGTCCAGAAAATAATAAGACAAAAGATATATTTCAATGAATCAAGATAGTAAAGCCTCTTTGAAGCTGATTTCTCTGACATAAAAACCCCATAAAATGTTATTCGTTTTATTTAAAGCCATATCCAATCTGCTTTTTATTAAATAACTCTACTAAAAACGTGTAAAAATCTCAAGAAACAACTATTATGAGACGGACAAACCGCTCACGATGTGCTATCAATCGAGTGGGCCGGCACACATCCCTTGCATTTTCCGGACGGGATATAATAGTTCAATTGACACCCCTAATATGATATGCTTTGGTTGTTTAGAAGATTTTTGGAATTCGGGGGGCGCACATCAAGATGCTTAAGCTTCATAAGATATATTTTCTGACAATCCTTATTATGGGCATGATCTTTACGGCGGTGCTCCCGCCTCTTTCGGCCCCGGATGAAGTGCTGCATTTCGTCGGAGCCTATGAGCTTTCAAATAAGCTGATGCTTAAACCTGCAAGGGACACAAACGGAAATGTCATCATCCGAAAGGAAGACGAATACATCGTAAACTGGCCCGGAGACAATGACTGGAATAAAGCAACGGTTATCGGGCAGACACTGGACGCTTCAGTTTACAAGGAAATACATGATTATGGTTTCTTCGGCGTGAGAGAAGAAGGAGAAAGCATCACTCTGCAGCAGCCCGTGGCAACAACTCCACTTGCATATCTTATGCCGGCCCTTGGGATCACACTGGCAAGGTTTGTAAATCTCAGCGCTTTTGGGCTTCTGTTTCTGGGAAGATTTATGAACCTTCTGCTTTTCTCTGTTCTCGGAGCACTTTCCGTGAAAAGGACTCCCGTTGGAAAGAAAGTATTTTTTGCCGTATCTCTTTTTCCCATGGCACTTGAAATAGCGGGAAGCTACAGCTATGACTCCTACATCATGGCGCTGAGCTTTTACCTTACAGCGGTGATTCTTGACCACGCTGTCGGAAGTGAGAATCGTATGATAACAATCAGGGACATCGTGGAGATGGGGCTTCTTGCGGTGCTTCTGTCTCCCTGCAAGATGATATACTCAACGCTTTTTGCATTATGCCTCATGATTCCGATAAAAAAGTGGAAGAAGCCGAGCTTTGCGAGATGGGGTATGACAGTTTTGCTTATCGGAGCATTGATAATCGGCTCCATCGTGCTTGTGAATCTCCGTGAAGTGCTTCGTTATATCAATGCTTCCGGCGTGACCCAGGCACCGGAACTGACTTCTTCGGGAGAAGTAAACACTGTAAAGCTTCATGATCTCTCGGAACTCCTCCGGGATAAAACTTTAGTGTTCCGCATCATCAGAAACACCTTCCAGATCCTTGGAACCCAGTATCTGGGAACTACAGTCGGTATGTGGCTGGGAGCCTTTGACAGAGGCCTGGCAACGCCTGTACCTTTTCTTTTTGTATTCTGGATAGGCGCTATAATCACAGGAGCATATGATCCGGAAGAACCGGTTCCGGAAATTTGGAAAAGAATTATCATGGCAGGAACCGTTATCTTACTGACATTTATTCTGCTCACCAGCATGCTGCTATCCTATACCCCGGCGGACACCTTCTACATCTTAGGAGTTCAGGGAAGATACTTCCTCCCCTACCTGCCGGTGCTGCTGCTTTGCTTCCGGGCAAAGTGGATCAAAGGTCTTATCGAAAAACTTAACGCCATATCGGGAAAAGGGCTTTCCCAAAACCTAACAGCATCAATCCCTAAGCTATTTCTTATATTAGAAATTGTGATGGATGGAATAATCCTCGCCGGATGCTACCAGACTGTCGTTTCAAGAATGATATATTAGATGACCCTTCATCCGAGATATGTAGGCACTTCTAGTTCAAAGGTCCTATGGGACTATTTCCCTCGTATCCTGCTCTTTATTCTGTCAATCATGATGCCCACGAGCATCGGTACCAGCACCGGCACCACCAGATAAAGCACCCACCACTGCTGAGATAAAGGCGAAGGATACTGCGACAGATCCATACCCGGATCCCTGTAGTAGAATTTTCTAAGCAGCATATCCAGCATCTTGAAAACAAAGATGTGGAGCGCCATGATATCAAAACTGTATCTTCCGGCAGCTGCAAGAAGCGCTGCCACCGGATTCGGTCCCAAGGTAAACAAAGGACACGCTCTAAGCTTACTGTCTTCCGGAAGCTTATCATTGACCTCTACTCTCTCAACAAGCTTTGAAAGCATAATGGTGAAGAGTATTCCGAGAACTCCGCCAACATAATACCAGCATCCAAAGATATCCTGGCTTGCAAGATCGAACCATATCCCCGCATCTATGAATTTATTGAAGATGAAATAGATCAATACCACTGCCGGAATCATTATGGGCCAGCCAAGCTTGTCCTGCCAGTTCGGAAGGTATTTCTTCATGAAATATCCGAAAGCAAAAAACGGCTCTATCACAAAAGCAAGTTCCATATGATAAAGAATGTTAATGCCTTTGTCCACTGCATAGATTCCTATGAAAAGACATAACAGAGACATGATCACTATGCTGATATTTTCAGAGGTCTGATATTCCTGTGATACAGTTTTTTCACGAATGCTCGCGAGATTCACAAGCTTTTTCACGTCTCTGTGTTCGGACTTATAATCCGCTGCGGAAGTCACATTTGATTTTTCCGCATCCTTATTCGGATTTTTACCATCTTCCGCAGAGGATCCCGCAAAAGCACCGGAAATCTTGTTTGAAAGATATATAACTCCGGCAAAAAGCACCGAACCCAAAAGCCAGAGAGGCACAAACCACATGGGGCCCGAATAAAGTTCAGGTCTTTCAAGCACCATACTGCCCATGATGGATCTCAGAAATTCAGGTCCGTCATAAATCACTGAACCGGGTGTCATTAGACCGTGTACCACACAGAAGTTGTGGGTAATTGCAAAGAAAATGCAGTACAGCATGTACCTTCCCCAGGTTCCCTTTATACGTTTCCCAAAATACCTGAAAGGATCACGTCCATACTTTTCTTCATTAAAAAAATATCCCGTTACAAAAAAGAACAGAGCCAGATGGAAAAGATATACTATGGCTCCGCCAACCTTTCCGGTGTGACCGAAAACGATAAACACTATTCCAAAGCCCTTAAATATATCCCATAAAAGATATCTTTGTTTCTCGCCCTTAACTGATGTCATTTCCTTCACCCTGTTCTGATGTCCCGTTTTATTTTGCCGGCTTTACATCTTCAAGTCTTTCATGAGCCTTCACTGAAGAGACTCCCCGATCATCTGTGGATCTCAATGTTTTATCATCCATTTCATTCTTTTCTTTAAGCGCCAGCTCCTGAACCAGATTCCTGAGCTTGTCCTCCAGAGAACTCACCCTCATGCTCATGGAAAAAAGTCTCATGATCAGGATAAATATCATGAAGAGGAACAGGAAATTGGCAGTGCTGTAAATCCCCAGAAGTCCTGCCAGGGCATCCGGCACCACAGGAAATACCGCGAACACTACGAACATGAATACCAAAAGAATCCAGAATATAGAATCCTCAATATTCAGTTTTGCCTTGTGTATCCTGTTAAGGACCACTGTCAATGTTCCGACAGATGCGACCACCAGTACAGCTCTGAAAAGCGGTGTCATCATAATACTGTTTCTCCTCAAAAATAGTTGTTTAGAAATCAATTTCCCCAATAGTGTTTATTCATAGTAAGCTTCAATATGGTTTTCTTTGAAAGCTTCTTATAGTTCCTTCCCAACCTGAAACCTATATACTTGCAACCGGAAACCCAAATGAGTCTGACCACCGAAAAAAGCTTTCCTTTTTTCATAAGTGCGGCTGCATTACCCTTTACCAGTTTAATGCCTTCGCCCTCTGACTTGAGGCCTCCGAATACCTCCGGATGATCCGCCTGAGAAACTCCCAGATCAAAGTTTCTTCTCAGCTGCTGCATGCCGGTGTAATTATGTGCATGGAAAACCGCTGCTTCGGCACAGTAGGCACTGGCGTAACCTGCTTTAAGCATCCTGCAGCAGTAGATCATATCCTCATTAAAGATAGTATGGTCAATAAATCCACCAAGCTTGTCGAAAATATCCCTTCTGTAAAGACAGCATACATTGGACTCAAAATAGGTCTTGATGCCAAGCCGCGGCAGATCCTCGATGGTTTTTACGAAAGATTGTGCCGGATAATTAAAGCTCCTTGAATACTTTTCATCCTCTGAGCTCTCTCCCGTCGCAAGCTGCCTTCCGTAAACCGCCCCGATTTCCTTATCCTGTGATGATTCCATCATCTTCACAAGATTCTCCACCATATGTTCGTCCTTCGGCACAGCATCATCTGTCATCATAAGGAAATAATCCGCCCGGGATTTGGAAACTCCGAGATTTCTGGTGGCGCCATGATCAAACTCCTTAGCCGAAATATCTGTCACGGAGACATTCTCATAATCCTGAAGGAGCCTTCGGTCCAGGAATTTTTCTTCTGTGTTAACTATGATCACGCGGTTCACAGGATAAGTCTGTTTTTGGAGCATTTCCTGCTGCCTTATGAACTTGGATCCCGGTTTGTAGGTCGGGATGATAACATCAACTGTTTTCATTGATTTTCCTCACCGAAACTATTGTATACAGTGTAAAGATAACCGTAAGGAGTGACATCAGCATAACATAGTTAAGAGCGCCGCCAAACATTCCCCGGGTTCTCACCATGGGGCCTGCCGTTAATATCGCCACCGCAGCCGTCATCACATAACCTATAAATATCTGAAGCTGTTTCCGGACGGTCACAAGAATATAGTACATAACATTGGCAAAGGCATAAAGTGAGCCGCCAACTATGAGAAGTGCAAATGTCATAAATTCTGACACCAGCTTTCCATCAGCGGAAGGTCCCAGGAGAAATTCGAATACTCCGAGCCCGAAACGTCCGAATATAAAGGTCAGTATCAAAATCAAAATACTAAGGACCGCAACCGCCTTTACCATGTAAATACAAGTCCGGTCAAAGGCCTTCCTATTGTTCTCGCTGTAGTAGGTTGCCAGTTTTGTAAGCATTGGCCTGATAAGAAAATTCGCGATGAGATAAATAAATGATGTGGGCATGAAAAGTACGTTAAAGTACCCGGAAGCCGCATCTGAAAGCTCGGCGTCAATGGCATACTTCGAGGCCGAGAAAATGTAAAAGTCCACAAAAACGCTGAGGAACAAAAGAGCTGTTGAGGATATAAGCTCGTAGGATTTTTTGAATTCACGCTCTGATGGAGCGAGTCCCTTTCCGAGAACTCTCACGGCAAAAAGTTTTGTTCCCATAATCTGCATCACATCTGCTGCTGCAACCGCAATCAGAAGATTTCCGGACACAAGCAGCACAAGAAGCAATGTCAGAACCGAAAGACTTGTTCTGAACGCAAGGGACTGTCCGGTACGGTACAGCTTATCCTGTCGCTGAAGCTCTGACTCATAAACATCAGCATAACCGTCTATGATTTTATATACGGATAGCAAAACAAGGATCATCGACTTATGGATATCATAATTTCCTTCCATCATCTGTATGCCGACGAACAAAAGGCTTCCCAAAAAAGCCAGCAGCGATGTGATCCGCCTGGTAAGAAGATAATCCGAGAAGCTGAACTGTCTTTTCATATCCGTTATATGAAACGGTCTGATGCCGAAGTAGGAAATGATGAACATCTGCTGCCCAAGGGTTGAGAAGCCGAAACCGAATATTCCTCCCTCTGAAGGTCCTGCAATACGTATCACCGCAAAGGCGAGAACTATGGAAGCCATTGCATAGATAAGACTTCCTAACGCATTCCATATAAAATCTCTGTTGGATTCAATAATGATATTTTTCATGAATCTTACCTGCTGCTCTGTATGACCAGTATGGATATGAGCATCCTTGCCATATATTTCATTGCGTTCACAGGCTTCAGATATGATTCCCCTGCAAGCCTGTCATCTATAGTCACGGGAGCTTCGGTAACCTTTGCACCCTTTTTGATCAAAAATGAAATGGTATCCGGTTCCGGCCCGTAATTCAGCCTGTTGGCAAAGCTGTCGATAACGCGTCCGCTGTACATCCTTAATCCGCAGGTGGGATCGGTTATGGTCTTTCCGGTGGTGATCTTGATAGCCACTGAAATGAGTCTCGAGCCTATCTCACGCATGGAGCCGCCCTTTTTCTTTTCCAGAAAGCGGGAACCCTGGACAATGTCATAATCCCCTTCTTTCATCTTCTCATACAGTGTTTCTATATCTTCGGCACGATGCTGCCCGTCTCCGTCAAACTGAACGGCGTAGCTGTAGCCCTTCCTGTAGGCATATTTCATACCTGTCTGGAAGCAGCCCGCAAGTCCGAGATTGGCCGGAAGGGATATATAGTTATAATGCTCCCGTTCGCAAAGCTCCACAGTACCGTCGGTTGAACCGTCGGAAATGATGATGTAATCCATGGGGAACTTTTGCGCCTTGATGTCTGCCACAACCTTCGGAAGATTCTCCGCCTCATTATAGGCAGGTATGACCAAAAGCACTTTTTCTCTATTTGAATTTTCCTTTAATGCTTCCGCCATACAGATCTCCATTCCGCCGCAATTGACCTGCAGCACATATAGCATTGAAAAGTATTTTTCACATTAATCTCCATTCTGCCTTCAAGCTGCGGCACAAATAGTGATGGAATATATTTTTCACACTACATCTTTATTTCCATATATTTTCTGGTCATAAAGCCGCATTTTTGCTTAGGCAGTTCTTCCATCTTCTGACCGTCAAAAATGCGCATATGATTCTTTATCATGGGAACGCCTGAAAGCTCCGTAAAGGCTACGCCTCCGGAGAATCGGGGATTACATTCAACAAAATAATAAACTCCTGAGCCCTCACCGCGGATAAACTCGAAGTTAACGCAGCCCGTGATACCGGCGCGCTCAGCTATCCTGCAGCATACATCCTGAAGAACCTCATCCTCCATTATCCTTACGCTGAGTCCCGCACCGTTTGCCGTACGGAGAAGCTCTTCTCTCGGTACCGCCCTGCAGTTTCCTTTGGTATCGCGAAGGATGTCCACGGTGATAACATTACCCTTTATCATAGGCTGAACGATGTATCTGGTAAGATTTGTATCATTCAGCTTTTCGGGATCGATGATGTTTGAAAATGCAAAGCCCAGCTGATCCTCATGGTAGATTCGGTAAAGTCCGCCTGAGCTTCTTCCGTCCACAGGCTTAAGGATAAGTGGATAAGTAACCTGCTCAAAATCCACTTCCTCAGCAAGCTTTGTAGGAATGATCCTGACAGCACCCTTTACCTCAGGCTCCTCTATCTCATTAAGAACACCTTCAACCAGACGGCTCATGAGATACTTGTCTCTCAGTACCTCGATTGCCTCTTTCGAAGACATGCAGATGGTTACCTTTTCGTTTTCCAGTTCTTCTCTGTGGCGGTTAAGTACGTCAATCTCCACATCGATGAGTGGAAGGATGCGGTCCACATGCTCCTCTTCACATACCTTTTTTATAAAGGAAATGTAGGCTTCTTCATCACTTGCGTAGGGCGCTTTGTAAAACACGTCCACATCAAGGGAGGCTGCAACCCACTCTTTATCATATATGTCGCTGCCCACTACCTTATAGCCCATCTCATGAAGACTTCTTATAACCGCGTCCGCGGAAAAGGAGCCGATGGCTGTGACCAGCGCTGTTCTTTGTTCTGTCATTTTGTTCTCCTCAGTTAAGTATCATCATGCAGATACGGTCCACATCCTCAAGGCTCAGATCCGGATAGATCGGAAGTGTAAGTATCTCAAGAGATGCGAGAAGCGCCCGGGGAGTATCATTAACATCATACTGATCCCTGTAGCAGCCATAGGCATTGATGCATGGATAGAAATACTTACGGGCGTTAACATTACCGCCCTTAAGTGCTGCCCAGACCTCATCTCTGGATTTTCCGAACTCGTGGAAACGCACCGGCATATAGGCATAATTCGGCTTAAGGTCCGGATTTTCCTCAGGCAGTATGATTCCGGGAACGCCGCTGAGATTCTCCATATATCTCTCAAATACTGTCTTACGTTTTTCGATATACTCCGAAACATGGCGGAGATTGCAAAGTCCCATGGCGGCAGCGAATTCATTCATCTTGCCGTTACCGCCCACGGAAGCCACTTCCTCCTGGCCGAGGATTCCGAAGTTTTTAAGCTCATAGAGCTTGGCCATGAGCTTCTCGTTCTTTTCTCCTGTTGTAACAGCGCCGCCTTCAATAGAATTGAAAACCTTGGTGGCATGGAAGGAAAACATTGAAGCGTCCCCGAAGGTACCGATTCCCTTTCCCTTATACTCCTCACCAAATGTGTGGGCAGCATCATAAAGAACCTTGAGGTGATGCCTGTCTGCAATTTCCTGTATCTTTTCCACGTCACAGACATTACCGTAAACATGCACGGGAACTATGGCAGAGGTTTTTTCGGTTATAAGTGACTCCAGCTTATCTGTATCGATGGTATAGTCCTTTAAATTAATGTCACAAAAAACCGGCTTCAGCCCGTTTCTCACGATGGCATGGGTTGTGGACGCAAAAGAAAAAGGAGTGGTAATGACCTCTCCGGAAAGCTCCATGGCCTGAATCAGGAACTCAAGGGCGCTGTGGCCATTGACAAAAAGCTGCAGGGAACCAACCTTAAGATACTTCGTAAGTTCTTCCCTAAGCTCTTCGTGATACTTACCCATATTGGTAAGCCATGCAGAATCCCATATATCCCTCAGCATCTGAGTGTATTCATCCAGAGGCGGGAGGCTTGCCTTAGTTACATTTATGATATTTTTTTCTATATCTGACATTTTATCTCCAAAAATTTTTTCCTTATCATAGTTTTCTTCCGAAATATTTATAAAAAATAGATAAGGTTTGTTGCCAATACTTTACGATTTTATAATATGCCCTATAAAAAGTAAATCCCGTCTAGCACTTTCCAAAAGCTTGTGTTAAAGTGTATGCGTGCATTTTTTAATAAGGAAATAGTTTCCATATTTTTGGAGGATAAAAAATGATTAGTATGAAACGTACTGTCGCTATCCTTGCAGCAGCTGCCATGATGGTTCAGCCCATGTCTGTACTTGCTGCAACCCCCGGCGACAATCTCGTCCCTCAGTTTGAAATTACAGATGACACAACAACCAACTCATCCGTAATCACCACCAATGCTGTCACAGCATCAGATCCTGCTGTAACCTCAGACCAGGTTATAGACCAGAGTCAGACAGGAGTAATTGTTCAGGACTCTTCTGCAGGAAGCATTACACCGGGTGCAGTTGAAGGGCCCACAGGTGATAACGCAGTTATTTCTGCGGATCCGCAGACAACCACTGAAAGTACCGGAACACCTGATAATACCGAAACAGTTACAGGAAATACACTTCCTGCAGCCACAACAACTCAGTCAACAGGATCATTTGCCGATAATAGTGGAGCAAGCTCAAGCTCAAAAACACTTCCTGTTGTAGATCCTACAGATGTTGAAGGCATCCGTTACAAATACATGACAACCCCTAACGAAGGAAACATGGAGGCAGATCCTGTTCTGAACCTTGTACCGATGGGTTCCTACTTCATCTATGACGGATCAGGAAAGCGCCTCGACTGGGGAACCACTTCCAAGAATGATTCCTTCGCATATTCTTCAATCGGTTTCACAAGCTTCATGCTTGAGCATGCAAATGTAGGAAGATGGTACTACAGAACCTACTCCAATGGCACAGGCTGGGGCCCATGGGCAACCTCAAAGGAGGCTACACCTAACCAGGGTATCATTTCCGCAATGCAGATCCGTGTAAAGGGTTATACACACAACCTCGGTGATCTTTACTACAGAGCACTTCTTAATGACGGTACTGTTACTGACTGGGCTAAGGAAGGTCAGGCAGTAGGTTCCATCGGTGATGACCGCTATATCGTAGGTATCAAGCTTGCTCTTTGGAAGAAGGGCGTTCAGTTCTTTGATTCAACAGAGAAGCCTATGACTAATGCCTCTAACGAAGGTGTTTACCATACCTCATCAGGCACTATTTATGTAACAGCTGATGGTCGTTCCTATACAGGATGGGGCTTTGACAGTGATTCCAACCAGTACTACTTCAACGATGGTGTTGCGGTAACAGGATGGAATGTGGTCAACGGCTACAACATTTACTTTGATGAGAACGGTGTAGCTCTTAAGGATCTTTCAGAAGTTATGGGTGCACCGGGAGCTTATGCATTGAGAATCAACAAGGCAACCAGAACCATGTACGTTCTTGCACAGGATTCTACAGGAAACTTCACAATTCCTTACAAGACACTCATGGTAACAGTTGGTGATGATACTCCTATCGGTTCCTTCAGCATCTATGAGAAGTACAGATGGCACTTCATGCACACAGACTGCTATTGCCAGTTCCTTTCAAGATTCAAGGGTCACTACCTGCTTCACTCACTGCTTTACTCAAGACCTGACTACAACACAATGGATGCCATCTACTACAACTACATGGATGACTCAATGTCCGGCGGATGTATCCGTCTCCGTGCTGTAGACTGTGCTTGGATATACAACAACTGTCCAAACGGCACAACCGTTACAGTTTACAATGACAAGTGGGACAAGGGTCCTATCGAGAAGGATGCTATCCAGCAGGCTATCCCGAGAAACCAGACCTTCGATCCTACAGATCCTTTAGTAACAGCTGCTCAGGACGCTGCTGCCAAGGCTGCTGCTGAAGCTGCTGCCGCTGCCGCTGCCAGTGAGACAGGCGGAGAGCCACAGTAAAATAAAAGTTTCAATTAATTTAAAAGAGGTTTGTCGCATGAATGCGGCAAACCTCTTTTTTTGCTTCAAATCATTTCCCTTGGCCTTTATTCTACGGGATCATCACTAGCTTCTGCCACCTTCCATCCTACGAGCTTCCTTGACTGTGAATCAAACGAAACACCAATCTTGTAGAGCTTTCTTCCGTCAGCAATATACGGCAATGCATACTCCTTGGTATCTATTTGTGCAAGTGCAGACTCTGCCGTATCATCCCTCTTGAATTCAAACAAGTAAATGTAGTCCTCTGTCTGAATACATAGATCAATGCGTCCATCATAAATCTGTCTCTCGCAGTCAACATACTTCCCAAGCAATATGACAAGCAGATAGACTACTGACTGAAAATAATGCTCAAAAGGATCATCTTCTCGTGTATAGGTGATGCTGGCAAACAATCCCGACAGCACATCCCTGATTTTATCCAATTGTCCGCTTTCTATGTATTCATCTAAAGTAAAGATATCAAGACCGTTTCCGGATGTTGCTTTTGGCACATAATATTTCAAAAGGCTATCGACAAAGCCATATTTCACTTCATCATTCGGGAAGCATAATGTATATCTTCTGCGCCTTTTATCATAATCAGCTATTGTAAGATATCCCGTCTGATAGAGAAGAGGAATAAGATCCAATGTATCTCCCGTATAATCCTTCAGGGTCGCTTCGTCTGCATAAATTGTTCTGTTTGTAAACTTCCGGACATCAAATCTGCTTTCCTTTATTTTACTTAAAAGAAATGTCGGTGTCCCTGTTTCAAACCAGTAAGAACCAAACTCTTTTGAGAAAAATGCATTCAACAGACTAAAGGGATTATAAACACCCTCAGAGAATGGATAAAACCGATAACCATCATATTGTTTTTTGATAGCATCCAGACACTCATCAATACTTAGGCCATGACAATCCGCCAACATTTGTAATTCCCGGTCGAAAAAGTTCGTTATCTCACTATCAGTAATTCCACATAACGCAGCATATTCTTTGTCCATGGAAATATCTTTGAGTTGATTAAGGTCACTGAAAATGCTGACCTTATGGAATTTAGTAACGCCGGTAATAAAGATAAACTGAATTGATTCATCGGCTTTCTTCAATCTGCTGAAGAAGCCTTTGAACACCTCTTTGATATGATTCTGCAATTCCGGATTATTTATCGTGTCCAATAACGGCTTATCATATTCATCGATCAGAACTACGCTTCTCAACCCGGTCTTTTCAGCAGCCAGTTCCATGACTTTTTGGAAACGATCCCCCAAGGTTCGGTCTTTATATTGTTCACCATAAATTGCTTCCCAATCCGAAAGCATTCCATCAAGAACTGTCTCAATAGGGGTCTGTAAATAGTTGTCACCATTAAAGTCCAGATAAAATACGGGATATCTTTTCCAGGCCTCTGCATTATCCTTCTCCAGCTCTTCTATTTCAAGTCCCTTAAATAATTCCTTCTTCCCCTCCCAATATGCCTTCATGGCAGATAGCAAAAGGCTCTTTCCGAATCTCCTGGGTCTCGACAAAAAATAAGGAACATTATTATGAGCCAGTCTGTAGATATATTCTGTCTTGTCAACATAAAGGAAATTATCAGTCCTTAGTTTCTCAAATCCCTGTATACCTACAGGCAGTTTTCTGATAAATTCTCCCATGGTCCAGCGCTCCTTTATGATTCAAACACTCGTCTTGATAACAGTATACTAAATACCATAATTATAGTAAACGCATAGCGATTCCCCCTACATCAATTATGCTGAATAAAAAAACAGGACCTCTGTCCCATAATTGAGACAGAGGCTCCGGTTTTGAAAAGAAGGTATATTGATATTCAGAATGCTCTGAACATATCATCTTGCCTTAAATCGTCTTGCAATAATTTCCTGATACCATTATTCAGTATCTATCAATATGTCCATTCGCTAGTCGCAGGCATTCCCAGGAACATTGAAGGATCCATCTGAAGTCCGTAAATAATGTAAGTGAGTCCTTCTGCATTCTTATTGAATGGAATGTTAAGCACACCGTTAGCTAAACACTGAACCACTACGCTTGTTCCATCACTGAACATAACAGTGTAAGACTGACCTTCTGCTACACTTGCTGCAACAGGAACATCAACTGTATCAGTAGCAGCTGTAAGGAACATGCTCTTGAAGTCTACCACTCCGGCACCCATTATGTTATTGGTTCCCATAGTACTTACATTGTTTGCCGAGAAATTGTTGAGAGCTGTTATGGTATCTACCGGTGTAAGAACATCAGCTACATTCTGAACCATATCTGCTCCGCCGAGATTCAAAGCATGCACCTGAAGTCCCTGTATTGCCTGCATGGTTGCGGCTGCATTAGCATCAGAATAATTACCAACTGACCAGTTTTGTACGCCGGTTGTGCCGGTTGTCTCATCTGACTCATGCTTCTTACTGTTGTCAATGCTGGTTGAAGCAACCTGAATCTGTGCACTGCTCTGATTGCTTGTAGTGGCCTGAACATCATTCTGAATCTTCTTCAGGGTTACACCGATATCAACACCACCGCCTCTTGGAACAGTAAGGAGGTAGGTTCCGTCAGCAGAGCCCTTGTTAAGGCTAATGATATGTCCGGGGCTTACGTTGAAGAAATTCTCAATTTCATAACCGGAAGGAACTGTTACTGCAAAGGTAACTGTTTCATCCTGATGAGCTGTGTCATATCCATTAACTTCTCTTGTACCTGAAGCGATTGAAACGTCTGACTGTACGCTGATGATGTAGTTGATGCTCTGTTCAGCCTTCTTGGTGACATCATTTGTACCATAAGTAGGCTTTTTAGTATTCTCATCATATCCTGTGATTGCTTCTACGACAGGCTTATCATCTGAAGTATCAACCTTCCATACAGTGGTGATGTTTACGTCATCAAGAGAAGCCTTCTCATTTAGAACTATATTGTGTTCTTCACCTGAAATTTCACCTTCAACTGTAAGGTTCACACTAGGCACTTCATCCTCAGACTCTGAACCAAATCCATGAGTTATATTCACAGCTGTATCGGAGGCAGTCACATTCTCCATAATAGTGATGTCTACACTACCATCATCGGCACTATCCGGCATATATATTGCCGAACCTTCACCTTCCTGTTTTACACTTCCGCCAACATTTACATCTATTTCCGAATTACCCCCAACCTCATTTATTTTCACTCCATATGCCTTACCATTAGTTGAAGTGGCCTCAACATCATTATCAACTTTTACATCAACAGAGCTTGTCGAATTAGAATCAGAAGCCCAAGCATTAATTACAATACCAGTTGACGAACCACCTGCTTCGCTAGTTTCGGAAGATGATACTCCACCAACATGGACGTTGACAGAAGCATCTGAATCGCTTCCATGAGCTGCTGCCCCTGCCAAAACACCTGTTACATAACCGTCACTCTCTACATCAACGACGCCTGTTATTGTTACTTCAGCTGTAGCACTTGTTCCACTACTAGAACTTGAATTCGAGTAAGCTTGCACGCCGTGATAATCATCTTCAACAATTACATCTCCAGCAACTTTTAACGAAGCTTCTGTACTCTTATCTTCGCCATCATCATTATCATAGCTATATACATCTATGGCGTCACTAACATTTCCTGATAGTTCCTTCTCCACTTTACCGTCACTGTCACTAATCTTTTCAGCGCCTATGTTTATTGAGACATTATCATCTTCCTTGTATGCAAATGTCGTAACCCCTGAGCTAATCACCATAGATGCCGCAAGAATCACCGCCATAAGTTTCTTTGTGTTACATAAGTTCCTTCTTTTCACTTAAGTTCTCCTTTCTCCAGCCGGGATTTCCTTATTCACCGGCCAAAAAGACACGTTTTATCTGATTTATCTCTCATCGACTGATATATATATATATATATAATTGGCATTTTCAAAAATTTAGAGATTTTTAATAAATATTAAACCTCTTGACAACAGGATTTTGTGTGACTTATCAAAGTCTAAGCCACATTACCGCTTGTTTTTTTAACGCAAAAAAGCAGCTGCGGGTTTTCCCACAACTGCTTTCTACTCACGAACAAATAATCAATATTTTTACCAAATCTTATTAATATCATACTGAGCAATCTTCTCGTCTTTTGTAACAAGAGCCATGCCTTCCGTGACAGCTTGTGCCATTATCAATCTATCAAAAGGGTCATTATGCAAAAAAGGAAGATCTTTAACCTTGTCCAAGTGCCCAGGTTTAATCGGAAGAATAGCTATATCAACATCCTCACATTTTTCTGCCAGTTCATGTGCACTAATGTCTATATCCAGCTTTCCTATAGACTGCTTAATTGCTATCTCCCATAAGGATGCTATACTCACAAAAACTTTGTCTGAAGACTTTATGCTATTCATGGCACGTTCGCTTAGTTTGGAATCATCAAACATAAACCAGATCATAGCATGTGTGTCGAGTAGTATCATCACATATACTCCTTAAAACAATTCGGCGTCTCATCAAAATCATCTGCCATATATTTTAGTTTTCCTTTTAATGTATTTGATTTCCTTTCATGGACAGGCTGTTCTTGTCTGGATTTGAGAAACTTGATGAAATCGATAACTTCAGACATATTGCTTTCAGATAAATCCTTAGCCTCTTCTATTAGTTCAGCATATACCATAGAAACCAGCCCTCCTTTATTATTTTGAATTACCAATACATTCTAGTATCAGTATACTAGAAATTAAAATCTTAGTAAACGCTAGCCTAGTCCAAAATCATTACGCAATTCTTGCCTGAAGTCGTATTGGTAAAACAAATTCACTGTGATATCGCTAATTTCATCATAGAAATGTCCCGCTTACCAATGGAACAAGAATAACCGTAAGTATTCCGGCTACGCAGATGCTTAGTGAGCTCATGGCCCCTTCAACCTCTCCAAGTTCAAGTGCCTTTGCGGTTCCTACCGCATGGGCTGAGGTTCCGAGAGCCAGGCCTTTTGCCACCGGATGTTCGATACGAAAAATCTTGAATATAGTCTCGGCTATCATGTTTCCGAGAATACCGGTTATAATGATTGCCGCAACCGTAAGGGTCACAATGCCGCCGGCTTCCTCCGATACGCCCATGCCTATGGCGGTTGTGATGGACTTGGGAAGTAATGTTGCTATGTGGTCACCTGTAAGACCAAAAAGCTTTCCCATGAGCAAAATACTCAGGATGGAGCAGCAGGTTCCGGTCGTGATTCCGATGGCCACAGCAGCCAGATTATCCTTGAGAAGCTTTAGCTGCTTATACATTGGAACCGCAAGACATACCGTAGCCGGAGTCAGAAGGTAACTGAGCATCTTTGCGCTGTCGCGGTAGGTTTCGTAGGGAATGTCCAGAACCGCAAGAACAATTATGCAAAGTACCGTAGAGACCAGCAAAGGGTTCAGGATGGCAAATTTAAACCTGGCTTTAAGTTTCAGGGCAATGATGAAAAGGCCGATGCTGAGAAATAGTCCGAAATAGTCGGAGCCTGCTACGGCACTTATCAGTGTTTCTTTCATTCCGAAGCCTCCTTATATTCCTTTTTTTCAGACCGCCTGAGGATCAATGATGCAGCGATGCCTGTAACAGTCATTACGATAACGGTTGAGGCTATTATGATCACAAGATAGGGCACGAGTACAGGAATGAGAATGTCCGTCACGCTCATGATGCCCACTGCTGCGGGAATAAACATTAGCGTCATAGTATCCAGAAGAAATCCTCCGGTTGTTTCAACATCCTCGAGCTTTACTATTCCTGTAATGAGCCCGGTGAGAAGCAGGACAAGCCCGTAAACTCCCGCAGGAATCGGTAATGGCAGCAATTTGTTCAGAGCCTCCCCGATAAAGGTGAAAGCCATGATCCATGCCACCTCTTTTACATATTTCATTTTAAATACACCTTCTTTTGATAATGTTTGTATACAGATCTGTGATGACAGGTCTCAGAATAATAACAGAGAAAGCATAGTCCACTGCAAACATCAAAACAAGATGATATTTAGACAAATTAAGATACGAAAAGCCTAAATAATGTGTGTATAATTTGAGACTGTATTTTCATCTGACTGATGGTTGTTTGACAGATTTCTATGCTGATGGTAAGATGAGAATGTAAAAAGAAATAAAAAGGATGCCACCGGTAACGGCAGGCTTCCTTAAGAATTAACTACAAGAGTAGCCGCCTAAGTTTGACCGACCGGGGCGGCTATTCTCGTGTGTTTTTGCTATTGCGTCCGATGGCGTATCCAAGACCGAACGCGGTCAGCGCAAGGCTAATCACTGCGATTAATCCCTCTATCGTCAACATCTGCATTTACCTCCTTTCCGGTGAAAGCTAGGAACAAGTCCCGCACTATAGTTACCGTTTGGAGGTGTCATTATCACATTAGAATATTCGACCTCCGAACAAATCGAAAGGCCTACCGTCCACCGCACATAATTGCTAAAGGTGACATCCCAGAATGGTAGTGTATCATGAAGCCCCAGCTGTGACAAGTTCATTTTTGGCACATATATTTACAGTCATTTGTATACTCCTACTCTGTCATGATATAATCTTGAATCGTAAATCAGAAATACATACAAAGGATAAATAGAATGTCAGAATCAAATCCAAATAGCAATCATGGCATACGGCACAGTTCCCGAGATCTTAATGTCGAGCTCCTGCGTATCATCGCCTGCCTCATGGTCATCATGATACATGTAAGACCTTTTCCATTTTCGGGAACGACTCTCAGGGATGCCGTAGTTTTTATAAATGTCATGAATGGTCCGGCAGTGGCCGCCTTTTTTCTCATAAGCGGTTTTTTCATCAGCAAAAAACAGACTCTTTCACATATAATATTACGTTTTCTAAAAGGTGTTATCCTGCCGACAGCAATCTTTGTATTCTGCCTCGGACTCGTTCGCCCCTGGATCGATACTCCGGGGATGGGACTTTTACAAAGTGTTCTTAACTCACAGCCTTTGGCTATTCTTTCCGATATGCTTCAGGGGTTCCTTGCTTTTGATACTGTGCGTTTCGGCATTTATGCAGATCACTTATGGTATATCTTCAGCTATGCCTCCATCATGTTTTGGATGCCTGTGATACTAACTCTTGTAAAACACGATGAAAATACTGCTTTAAAACTAATGCTTCTGATCGGAGTTTTTCACTACACGCTTGTGAATCTCAGTGCCCTGGTGGTTCTGCCTTTCGGGATATACATTCCAGAAGCCATGGGAAAACCGGCACTGTACACCATCGCAGGATACCTTTTTTACTCATGGATAAAGAAGGTGCGAGCCACTGAACAATCTCTTACCAGGAGCAAACGCTTACCCTTACTGTTTTTGTTTATGTTCATAATCCTTTCAACAGTGCTTTTCTTCCTTCAGAAGCATGTTTATATGCAGGGACTTATGATCGGAAGATCGGTAGATGAATTGAATATGGATTACTATTTCACAAGCTGGAGCGGACTGATCTGTGCCCTTCAGACAGTAAGCCTTGCAGGATTTGTACTTTTGCTTCCATTAAAGCTTCAATACAAAAGCGGATTTTCATCTGTAAGCTCAGCAAACACTGACAATGGCAGCTTTAAAGATCAGACAAAGCAATCGTCAGGCAGCATAGCAGTACCTTACTCTGCCGTGGGTATGCTCATTTCCACCCTTGGAGGCTATACATTTTATATTTATCTGATACACTACGTATTTACAAATCATTTTAGAGCAACGGGACTTGAGGCAGCGTTTAAAGCCTTCTTCGGAGAGACCTCCCTTGGACTTATGCTTTACAGCCTGATTTACTCTTTATTTGTTTTCGCCTTTTGCTCTATACTTATATTTATATTCAGACAACTCACTAAGCTAATATCTACTGTTTTAAGGTATAAAAAATAATGTCTAAAGATACAATTAACAACAATATAAAAACCAAAACCCCCGATGGTTTCCGAACCGTCATCGTTATCCCAAACTATAACGGTTTACGTTTTCTCGATGACTGCATGAATGCCATCGATGCCCAGACCGTGGATCATTTCGTAACTCTCGTGATCGATAACGGCTCGGGTGAAGAAGATACAGAGTGGCTTAAACATTGGCAGGAAAAGGATAAGGTTCATCGAAAACTAATACTTAACAAAGATAACCTCGGTTTCTCCGGTGCCGTTAATCAGGGCATCCGCTATGCCATGGAGCATAAAATCGAGTTCACTTTGCTTTTAAATAACGATACCAAGGCAGCTCCTGATTTCGTGGAGGTCCTGGAAAACCGCATGGATAAGGACAGTAAAAAGAAAGTCTTTGCTATCTCCAGCAAGATGGTTAAAATGCATGACCCTTCCATCATGGATGACGCCGGAGATCAGATGACGGTTCTTGGCTGGCAGTTCCAGAGAGGTTTAGACGAGCCTTCCTCTCTTCCAAGATGGAATACCGAGTCAGAAGTTTTCTCCGCCTGCGCAGGTGCTGCAATGTACAGAACCGAGCATTTTGAAAAGGTGGGGCTTTTCGATGAGAACCATTTTGCCTATCTCGAAGATATTGACCTTTGCTACAGGGCACAGCTTTATGGTTTCAAGGTTCTATACTGTCCCGAAGCACTGGTTCATCACGTTGGTTCCGGAACCAGCGGCTCAAAGTACAATGACTTTAAAGTTCGTCTGAGCGCCAGAAACTCACTTTATCTTCTCTATAAGAACCTGCCCCTGTTTATGGTGATACTTAACATTTTGCCTATCCTTGCAGGTTACCTGATAAAGATACTGTTCTTCACAAAAAAAGACTTCTTAAAGTCCTACATGGAGGGCATCTTCGAAGCCTTCAGCAAGTTCAAAACTCTCAAAAGGGCAAAAATAAATGAGGTACCGCCCATGCGATACCTCACTCTGGAATTAAGACTTATTGCCGCTACTTTTGAGTACGCTTCGAGACTAATGAGACGATATAGTCCAAAGGCTCGCGGCTAAAAATATAAGAAGCCAAAAGATATACGATAACTCCCGTCACCATCTGTAGGATCAATGTCGGGACCGGAGCAAACCGGAGAAGCTCCACGCTCCAGGCGGCCGCACCCATAAGCACTGAAACCACCAGGGAGGGCAATACCTCGATCCACTGCCTCAGGGGCCCGTAACCTATAAGCTTACCGTTCGGCCATGCATTGATGACGGTACAAAGATACTCGTCAATGACTTTAAGTATAAGCATTGGCCATATACCGAAAGGAAGACTCAAAAGCAGTATTACAATGCCGAGAGTCTTTTTTATTAGCTCAAGTTTCAGGAAAAGATCGGACCTTCCCATGGCATTCATGACCTGAAGGTTGATGATGTGAATGGGATAGACCGCGTAGCTCACAGCCAGCAGCACAAGATACGGCGCCGCCACCAGCCATTTCTCTGTAAGGAGAATCTCTACAAGTGGTCTCGAAACCGCTGCAAGTCCAGCCATCATTGGGAAGATCACGAAGGCGCTGAGCCTTATGGATCTGCTGGCCATACGCCGGAGCATTTCAGGATCATCCTGCTGTTTACTGTAAGCCGGAAGCATTACCGACTGAATAGCTGTGGAAAGATTCGTTGCGATGATCTTTGGGAACTGCTCACCTCTGTTATAGGCTCCGAGGTCGGCACTTGAGTACTTTTTGCCAATGATAAGGCCGTAAATATTCTGCCACACCGCATCGATAAGGCCTGAGGCAAGTATCTTCCAGCCAAAGGAAAATAGCTGCCTGAGACGTCCTGTGCGGAACAGAAAGTGAGGGTACCACCTTACGGTGAAGAGCATCACTATCATAAGTGAGAAGTAGTAGGATATCTGCTGGGCAGCCATGGCCCAGACTCCGAAGCCCTGCATGGCGAGGGCGATGGACACCGCTCCGGATATAAGCACCGCGATCATGGTTGACTGAAAAAGCTGCCTGAACCTGAGATTTCTCGCCACGAAGGCTGTCTGTATAGACACGATGGCTCCCGGGAAAAGAACGATTCCCATGACTCTTACAAGCTCTCTCAGCACCGGAATCCCGTAATAGGCGGAAATCCAGGGTGCTCCCGCAAAAAGCACCAGGTAGCATCCCAGTGCCAGCAGCATACTGATCCAGAAAACCGAACTGTAATCCTCTTCCTTTATATCCTTACCCTGCACAAGAGCCGTTGCAAAGCCGGACTGCACAAAGGTATTTGCTATTGTTATAAATATGGTGATAAGACTGATGGTTCCGTACTCCGTGGGAGTCATGAGTCTCGCCAGTATGAGTGCAACCACAAACTGCACTCCCTGGGAACCGCACTGCTCCAGCACCTTCCAGAAAAGCCCGCTTATCACCTTGCTTTTCAAATTATTATCTGCCATTTTTCCTGTTTCGCAGCCAATTGTAAAGCTTCGGCATGCGATATTCAAATCCTATAAAAAATCTGTCCCGGAGATTCAGTTCATTGAAAAACTCTCTGTTCTCAGGTTTAAAGATCGTCTTAAAGTCCCTGACATTGACCTTGGTGAGGAACTCATTTCTTCCTCCTGCCCTCATGGCCGCCTCATGGAACCTGCCACCGGTCACTTCATCGAAGCGCCGATACATCTTCCATAAATCCTCCGCGAACTTTTCCTGTTTTCTAATGTAGTCGCCGGTCATCTGGCTCTCCGTCCAGGAGCCCCCTATGGCGAAACGGTAAACGCTCATGGGCTCATCGAAATAGTAGCTGTCCCCGGCTACCGCCGCCATAAGTTCCAACGGTCTGTCGCCAACAGGGCAATCCACATAGTAATCCGGCAGTTTTTCAACGATTTCCCGCCTTAACAGGAAGCTTGCAAAGGGTGAACCCACTGCTTTATCCACAAGCTCCTCCGGTTTAACCACACGGGATTGTTTATAAGGTCTCATAAGCTCCCCGTTTACGAGAGCCCCGTCTTCGGAAACAACCTTAGCGGAATGAAAAGTAAATACACACTCCGGATGTGCCTCCATATAGGAAACCTGCTTTTTCAGCTTCTCAGGATCACACCAGTAATCATCCCCATCCGTAAGGGCTACATATTTTCCCACAGCCCTCGGAAAGTTAAAGGCCCCGGAAATATTGGTAATCCCCTTACTGTACTGATTTTCTGTCCTCAGTATCGGCTTGATGATATCCGGATACCTCTCCTGATACCCCCTGATGACCTCCTGGGCATTGTCCGTAGAAGCATCATCATGTATCAGAACCTCAATCTCGAAATCCCTCTCCTGCCCCAGGATGTGATCCAAACACTCACCTATATACTTCCCGTGATTGTACGTCACCACACAAACAGAGACCATAACAGGATTAATTACATCATTTTTAACTTCAATTCCTACTTCACCCATTAACTAACCTACTATTATGTATCAGTTCAGCCAGAACATATGTGGAATATTGACTTATTCTTGCGTTTACTTGATTTGAGTCATATTGATTCTCTTTGTTCAATGACTCATTTCAGGAATATCATTTATGGAGTCATATTTTCCGGTTGAAACCCTTGACTCATTCTTGCATTTACTTGATTTGAGTCATATTGATTCTCTTTGTTCAATGACTCATTTCAAGAATACCATTTATGGAGTCATATTTTCCGATTGAAACCATTGACTCATTCTTGCATTTACTTGATTTGAGTCATATTGATTCTCTTATTTCAATCTCAACACCTTAATACCTACGCAACCACGGAGGAAAATGAAAGGGATGGGCGGCTAGGCTTGTGAGTTGAAAGAACATACTTACAGACATGTACTTTCAATCTCGTGGGCCGTCGCCCGTCCCTTTCATTTTCCGGAGTCCCTAGATAATCTTACCTTATAAAGAAACACTCCCCCACAGTCCTGTGAACCATATTGTAAGTGAACCCATACCTCAAAATGGTTATGATCTTCCCAAGCCTGCTCTTTTCCCGGATACTCAGGAAGCTTTCCAGCAGGACCTTCTGTTTCTCCGAAAGTCTGTCCCCGTAAATCTCCATAAAGCACCGGGCCTGCTGAAACATCTCCTCATAAACCTTTCGGGAATGCTCATCCATCTCAGCCTTGCTTTTTCCATCTTTTCTGCCGATGCCGAAACGGCCGAGAATCTCCATGATACGGGAACCCTTTTCAGCACCGAGGACATTGTTCCCATGCTGCCTATACTTATAAAGGGATTCCGGCACGAAACGAATCTGTCCGAAGGCTGCCGCAACAAGGGCTATCCACTGATCATGCATGACACAATGCTCAGGCTCCCTGTCTATAAGCTTTGCAAGAGCCCGGTTTATCATCATTGCCCCGCCAACAACATTGTTCTGAACCAGCAGCTGATTCAGCTTCTTTCTCGCGGGAGTCATTTTCTGGTAAGTCACATAGCTTGGGGAGATAGGATTAAGCTCCTGATCCACCACCTCAGAATCACAATGTACAAGAGTTGGTTTATCATCACCGTAAACCGCCTCCAGTATCTTCATCTGTTTAAGGGTCTTCTCAACCTTATCCGGATTCCATACATCGTCCTGGTCAGAAAGCATGATGTACTTGGAATCTCCGTATTTCCCCTCTGCCAGAAGCTTCAAAAAATGTTTCTGTGCACTTCCGCAAGGGGGATTCTGTTCCAATATCTCTATCCTTCCGGGATTGGCTTCCTTCAAAGCTTCAACGATTCCCAGTGTCCCGTCATTTGATCCGTCATCCGACACAACGATCCTAATATCCTCATAACTCTGCCCTAGGATAGAATCTATCTGCTGTTTGACATAATTCTCACCATTATAGGTACACAAAAGCACTGTGACCTCATAACTTGAATTTTTTGATTCCATATCTATCTCAATTAACTCTTATTTCTTATATTTTAATTCTTACTTGCTAACTACTGATTTTTATCATCGAAAACCTGCCGATGTTGAATTGATCAGTTATTATCAATGTGCCAGAATATGACACACATATTCCATTCTGTCAGGAATCAGCCCGTCTCTTCTCCATTATCTTACGGATTACGCTGTCATCTCCCCATACCGCCTTACTATCGTAAGGTCTGTCCGGGAATGCCCCGTATTTCAGGCTAATGCTGTAGCCCATATCCTTTATGAAATCCTCAACTCTTGTGGCAAGCTTCTCAGGGAATCCGGAGCAGGCATTGATGACACCCTGATACTCCTTCTGCTCGATGACCGCCGCAAGCATTTCACAAAACCTGTCATAGTTTATGAAATCCCACTGGTTCTGTCCCATGGTAAAAGGAAATTCCTTGTCCCCGCGCTTTTCCGCAGCAGTGATCTTCGAAAAAATGGAGCAGCCATGCTCGGAATTTCCGACGATGTAGTAGCCTCTCACCCACTGTAAAACCGTAGGTTTATTCTTACAAATAAGCTCCAGTGACTGACGAAGGGCATTTTTGGAAATACCGTAAAGAGACTGGGGATTGCAAGGCGTATCCGGCTTGATGGAGCCCTCAAAAAAACCTATCTCATGCATGGAACCCATTACCGCCAGCTGGCTTATTCCTGATTCCACAAGTTTCTCAAGAAAAGCAAAATGCTTAGGCAGGTCATTAATGTGTGACGGATCATTGTGCACGAAACCGTTCTTCCATGCCAGATGAAAGCAGGCATCGGGTCTTCCGAAAAACTCAAAAGGATCCTCAAGAGAAAAGAGGTCTGCTTCTTTTAACTCTGCTCTTTTGTCAACGATATCAAGCTTAAAGTCCGAAGCTATAACCTGATTTCCGTCATCAAGCAGCTGCTTCACCAACCCCTGACCTATATATCCGTTTGCACCTGTAACAATAATCTTCATTCAATCTCTCCAAAAATATCCCTGAGGAATCCATCCAGACTATATCTCTCATACACCTCTTCCGGAATTTCCTTATAGGGCTCTTCGATGAACTCCTTCGGCACAGAAAAGTCCTCGGGGTCATAAATGTAAACATTCTCCTTGCAATAGAAGTCCGTGTCCAGAATGTGCCTGTTGTTGGTGATGAGTTTGCATCTGTGTCCCACCGATTCAATAGTTCTCATGCTGAGACCGTTTTGCTGAGGAAAAGTGTAATCCACAAAACACCTTGTATGATTGTAGATATCATTGGTTTTTTCCATTGGAAGGGAATCAAAATGCAAAGCCTCCCGGGCCCCCTTATACAAAGGATTTCTCTTAAGAACCGCCTCTTTAATATACTGAAGCTTCGGCACATAAATGTACCCGAAAAGATTTTTCCCGTAGCGCTCCGCAAGCTCCTTAAGCTTTATGAGAATCTGCATGCGTCTCGTATGCATGGAGCATAAAAATATAAGATCGTAGCGCTTGTCCTCTGAGCTTTGGCATTCTTCCTTCTTAAAAAATAACGGTCTGTAATTCCAGCCGTACTTCTCCGAATCCACCGGATCAAATGTGTAAATCTCATCAAACTGAGGATTCAGCCTTGTCTGATCCGGAAATGTGGATACGCTGTCCCATTGATAAATCTTGAAAGTCGCGGCCCTGAATCTTTCCCGAAGCCGCTCAATGACCCGGTCTGTCATCCATTGGCCCTTTATAACAAAAACAGTGTCAATGTCTTCGGTCAGCTTTGAAATCACGCCCTCATAGTAATCAAACACCAGCCTGTCCCTTAAGCCCTTTGTGTAAAACATCACCAGCTTGTTATAGAGACTGTGGGCATGAAGGTTGGAATCCACTAAGAATACCTCTGCCCCTGCTTCCTCAAGTTTCCTTTTTATGTCTTTCTCATAATTATAGAAATAGGGCATTATGAGAAGAATCTTCTTATTTTCTAACTTTATCATTGTAATACTTGTCCGAAATAAACTGACGCACAGGAGGCGCCAGGAAGGTGATAATGTTCATGGCATGGTAAGCAACCATGAAAGCTTCCTTTCCCTTCACCTTCTTTGCATCGGCAAATGGTGTCAGCTTTAGATATTTATCATAGGCGAGACTGTAGTGATTCATGTTTCCTCTGTTCCAGGGGCGTTCATCCGAAGCATAATGCACTATGTGTGGATGATGCTTTGCGAGTCTGAAGCTCTCCTTGGACTCACCCTTTCCGTAGGCAGCGGACTTCTCCACCAGAGTCTCGTATCTGAAATAGTAGTAATTGGTAATAAAATCGTAGGTTTGTCCTACTCTCTTTATACGGCCCTTAAGCACATGATTAAGGATGTCCTGATCATTAAATGGAAGCTTTCCGCCCATGGTGTTGTAATACTCAAGGCAGTTGGTTTCCATGTCCTCAGACCTCCATGCGGAAAGATTGAGAAGGATCATACCTGCATTATAGTAGTTATCCTCCTCCGTCAGCCCCACCAGCTCCTTCACTTCAGGATAAATGGTAGGCTCAGCCGCCATAGCTGCGATGTCGTCATTGAGCCTTAAATCATAAAGCCCCGAAATATCCCTAAGCACAACCGTGTCACAATCCAGATACAAAACCTTGGTAACCGTTTCCGGAAGTATGGAACCCATCAGCAGTCTCGCCAGTGTTGTGATACGAAACTTACCCGTATCAAGCCCATAAATCCTGTCCTTCAGATCCTGCATCAGACCTTCTATGGGATAGAACTCAACCTTTCTTCCATAGAATTTCGCCATCTCCCGGACCTTCTGCTTATTTTCCTCAGAAATCCCGTCGGACAGCACGTGAAAGTTGATCTCAACTTCTTTATTATGTTCGATCAATGATGCCATGGAAACCGCCATGTGCTGACAGTAACCGTCATCAGTCGCATATACTATATTCATAAATTAATTCCCAAAAAGATTTAATAATAGCCAAATAAGCGCAATTCGGCACTTGATATACTACTATCATTTCACTATTAATTCAAGATTGCCATAAAATGCATCTTTTTCGGAGATAAACAGCTAGGAGCGGTCGGGCATCCATTTGAATGCGTTGAGCCGAGTCGAGAAAAATCAAAATCGGACCCCTTAGAACCACTTGGCTCTATTTTCCTTAGCCACCTCGCCAAGTCAGATTTTTCATAAAGAAAATATCTGACATTGCTGCCCAAGATTTGTTTTTTAATCTTGGGAGCCGCGCGGCTTTGAGCGCAAAAAAAGAATCCATAAGGATTCTTTCTTTGTTAGGGCCTAGTGGTTCTTAGGGGTCCGATTTTAGATTTTTCCGACGAGGCGACTCGCATTCAAATGGATGCCCGACCGCTCCGGACTACTCACGAATTCCCGAACAGTCCCTTCGGCTTCTCACCGCTGAGCTTTCGCTGCTCTACGCGCTTCTTTCCTGCTTCCTCAGCCACATCCTTGAAGTACAGACGGTTAACCGCACTGAAGAGCGCTCTGATGGAAGAACGTGTGATATTGGAAGAAAGTCCCACGCCATAGCTGGTCTTTCCTGTGTCAATGTCAAGAAGGTGAATATATGATACCGCCTTAACATTGGTACCTGAACCAAGAGCATGCTCCTGATAGTCGATAACCTTTGCCTTGATGCCGATCTCATGGTTAAGACCCGTAAGAACCGCATCGATAGGTCCGTTTCCGACACCACCAAAGTTCTTCATCTCACCACGGTTCATGTAAGTAACATTGGCAAGAGTTGTGAAACTGTCGTCGCCCTCGTTCTCGGTATCCGTTGTACGTATATTCTTGAAGTGGATAGGCTCCTTGGTCTGTACGTAGCAGGCATCGAAGATATCGAAGATCTCCTGAGGTGAAACCTCGCCCTCCTGCTCCGAAACAAACTGGATGTAATCCGCAAACTCTCTCTGCATTCCCTTAGGAAGCTTGTAGCCAAACTGGGAATCCATAATGAAGGCAACTCCGCCCTTTCCGGACTGGGAATTGATACGTACGATAGGCTCGTACTTTCTTCCTATATCCGCAGGATCGATAGGAAGATAAGGAACCTCCCAGATCTGACTGTCCCTGTCCTTCATTGCCTTAACGCCCTTATTGATGGCATCCTGATGGGATCCCGAAAATGCAGTGAAAACAAGCTCACCTGCATAAGGAGCTCTCGGATGAATGCTCATCTTTGTGCATCTCTCGTAAACTTCCTTTATAGGGTTAATGTCTTCGATATTAAGCTTTGGATCCACACCGTGTGAAAACATATTGTAGGCAACTGTGAGAATGTCTACATTACCGGTTCTCTCGCCGTTTCCGAAAAGTGTTCCCTCAACACGATCTGCTCCTGCAAGAAGGGCAAGCTCTGTGGAGGCAATACCCTCCCCACGGTCATTGTGAGGATGAACGGAAACGATAACATGCTCACGGTGCTTTAAGTGATTGCACATATACTCGATCTGATCGGCATAAACATTGGGAGTATTCATCTCCACAGTTGATGGCAGGTTAATGATGACTTCTCTGCCCTTTCCGCACTCCCAGGCATCCAGTACTGCGTTGCATATTTCAGCCGCAAAGTCCATCTCCGTTCCCGTAAAGGACTCGGGAGAATACTCAAGACGGATTGTTCCGGGGAAATCCTTGGCATACTTCTTTACAAGCTGTGTACCTGTAAGAGCGATGTCAATGATCTCCTGCTTTGACTTTCCGAAAACCACATCTCTCTGAAGAATGGATGTTGAATTGTAGATATGAACGATAGCCTTATCAAGACCCGCAAGACACTCGAAGGTTCTTTCCAGCAGCTCTGCGCGGCACTGAACCAGTACCTGCACGGTAACGTCTGACGGGATCATCTTGCGCTCGATGAGCTGACGCAGGAAATCATACTCGATCTGTGATGCGGCAGGGAAACCAACCTCGATTTCCTTGAAGCCAAGCTTTACCAGCATCTGGAAGAATTCTATCTTTTCTTCAACACTCATCGGATCCACCAGTGCCTGGTTACCATCACGAAGATCTACAGAGCACCATACAGGTGCCTCTACGATTTCTTTGTCCACCCATGTTCTTTCCGGATATTTGAATGCCGGAAATCTTCTGTAACGCTTGTAATTCAACATAATCTCATTCCTTTCGCATGAAGAACCTAAGCCCACAACCGCCATTGGTCCTTCACTATTATGCATTTGATTCATCAGTAGGTTTAAATCTTGCCTAATATAAATCGTAAGTGGGCGTAAAATGCATTTTCCGCCCACTTAATTATAGCCTTATTAATCGTTCAGCACTAGACCCAGTTCTTTCATAACATCTATAACCTGGGATACATATTTCTCACATTTCTTCATGGTATCCGCCTCAACCATGACTCTTACAAGAGGCTCTGTTCCGGAAGCTCTGAGAAGGATTCTTCCGTCTGAACCAAGCTCCTCCGTAACCTTATCAACCGCAGCAAGAACCTTCGGATCCTTCTGTGCCTTCTCCTTGTCCTCAACTCTGACATTCTTAAGCAGCTGAGGGAATACGGTAAACGGTGCAGCCAGATCCTTAAGGGACTTCTTCATCGCCAGCATTGTCTCCATAACCTTTATGGAAGTAAGGATACCGTCACCGGTGGTTGCATGTCTCATAAAGATAATGTGACCAGACTGCTCTCCTCCGAGAGAGAAACCATTATGCAGCATGTTCTCATAAACAAATCTGTCACCAACCTGTGTCTTTTCATACTTAATGCCTACGGCATCCAGTGCTTTGTAGAGACCGAAGTTAGACATTACCGTTGTAACGATGGTGTCGTCCTGAAGCTGTCCTTTTTCCTTCATATAACAGCCGCAGACATACATGATCTGGTCTCCGTCAATGAGATTACCCTCTGCATCCACGGCAAGACATCTGTCCGCATCTCCGTCATAAGCAAATCCCACATCACAGCCTTTTTCCACAACAAACTTCTGAAGAGACTCAATGTGTGTTGAACCGCAGTTATCGTTAATGTTGGTTCCGTTTGGCTCGTTATGGATGACGAAGGTATCTGCTCCGAGAGCATCGAAAACGGACTTTGCAATGGAAGAAGCGGAACCGTTTGAGCAGTCGAGGGCAACCTTCTTATCCTTGAAACTCTTTGTTGCAAGTGAAATGAGATATCCTATATAACGGTTTCTTCCTGCCGCAAAGTCTACTGTGCGGCCGATCTTATCCTTTGTTGCCAGAGGTACCTCAGGAGTTTCACCGTCAAGATAAGCTTCTATCTCAGCGATAACATCCTCTCCAAGCTTCTCTCCGTTTCCGTTTATAACCTTTAAACCGTTGTCATAATAAGGATTATGTGAAGCTGAGATCATAACCGCACAGTCAAAATCCTCGGAACGTGCCACATAAGCAACAGATGGTGTAGTTGTTACATGAAGAAGATAAGCATCGGCTCCAGTTGCTGTTATACCTGCAGCAATGGCATACTCGAACATGTAACTTGAACGACGGGTATCCTTTCCGATAACGATACGGCATTTTTCACCGTCCTTCTTGTCTTTTCCATAGTACCAGCCAAGGAACTTACCTACGCGGAATGCACTGTCCGCTGTAAGATTGACATTAGCCTCACCTCTGTAACCGTCTGTTCCAAAATATTTTCCCATTATATAAAGCTCCTTTAATTTCTATACTCCGACAGGAAGAAATCCTCCTTCTGAATAAAAGTCGGCGTTAGTTCTGAATATATTAAATTTCCGCCAGGTGAACTTTTTCTGACAGTATACAGGCACCGTTCAACATATTTACTATGTGCCTCTGTAATGCAGAAAAGGACTGCCATTAAGGCAGTCCCGTTATCCTCATATCTCTATATCTTTTAATGCTTCAAGATATCTTGATAATGCATCCTGCCATGTTGGAAGCGGCTTAAATCCATTCTCAACAAGTTTTGACTTATCCAGTCTTGAATTAAACGGACGGGCTGCCTTACTGAGACCGTACTCCTCAGTGGTAACAGGAATAACCTCTGTAGCAAGACCTGCCTGCTTATAGATTTCCTTTGTGAAATCATACCAGCTGATATATCCGCCCTCATTTGTGGCATGATAATATCCATACTTGTCGGTTTCAAGCATATCCACAAGAAGTACTGAAAGATCAAGGGTATAGGTAGGTGTACCGATCTGATCATTAACCACACGAACCGTATCGTGGGTCTTTCCTACATTAAGCATGGTCTTGATGAAGTTCTTTCCGTTAAGTCCGAATACCCAGGCGATACGTACTATAAAGTACTTTTCAAGGGTTTTTGAAACCGCAAGCTCGCCTCCAAGCTTTGTCTCACCATAGTAGTTAAGTGGAGCATAATCCTTGCAGTCCGGCTTCCAGGGCTCTGTGCCCTGACCGTTAAATACATAATCGGTTGAAATATAGATCATTTTGGCATCAAGCTTCTTTGCCACATCCGCGATGTTCTGAACACCGTCAACATTGATGGCCTTAACCTTTGCCTTCTTGTCTTCATCCTCTGCGAGATCCACTGCTGTCCATGCAGCGCAATGTACTATAACATCCGGATTGATCTCTGATATAACCTTATCCACCTGCTCACGGTTTGTGATGTCCATGGAAACATAGGGAAGCTTTGTAACCTCGCTTCCGTCCTGTATACCACTGTATACGGGAGCTATGTCTGAACCAATCCCCTCATGTCCTCTTTTGGCAAGCTCGTTCATAACGTCATGTCCGAGCTGTCCGCCGACACCGGTAACAAATACTTTCACGTTTTTGTACTCACTTTCTATTATTTCACGATGTAAGTGGTCAGGCATTAACATCGAATCGTTTCCCGATCCGTACCTGCACCATCACTTATCACTGAGTCCCTTGCCTTCAACATACATCTTATCAAAATAGCTCTGATACTCACCGGAGATGATGTGCTCCCACCACTCCTTGTTGTTGAGGTACCAGTCAATGGTTACAGGGATTCCTGTATCGAAAGTGTACTCAGGCTTCCATCCAAGCTCTGTCTCCATTTTTGTAGGATCCATAGCATATCTCTGGTCGTGTCCCGGTCTGTCCTTAACGTACTCGATAAGTGACTCAGGTTTTCCGAGAGCCTTGAGGATGGTCTTTACTACTTCAAGGTTTGTTCTCTCGTTGTGTCCGCCGATGTTGTAAACCTCGCCAACCTTGCCGTTACGAACGATAAGGTCGATGGCCTTGCAGTGGTCTGTTACATACAGCCAGTCGCGGACATTGGCACCGTTTCCGTATACAGGGATCTTCTCATCGTTAAGTGCTCTTGAGATAACCAGCGGGATAAGCTTCTCAGGGAAGTGATATGGTCCGTAGTTGTTTGAGCATCTTGAAATGGTTGTAGGGATACCGTAGGTTCTGTGGTATGCCATTACGAAAAGATCTGCTGATGCCTTTGATGCTGAATATGGTGAAGATGCCTTGATCTTGTTGTCCTCTGTGAAGAAGAGGTCAGGTCTGTCAAGAGGAAGGTCACCGTAAACCTCATCGGTTGATACCTGATGATAACGCTTGATGCCATACTCCTTACATGCATCAAGAAGTGTAACTGTTCCGCCGACATTTGTCTGAAGGAAGATTCCGGGATCTGTTACTGACCGGTCAACGTGAGACTCTGCTGCGAAGTTAATGATCACATCAGGCTTCTCCTCTTCAAAAAGCTTGAAGATGAATTCTCTGTCTGCGATATCGCCCTTTACAAACTTATAGTTTGGCTTGCCCTCAAGTGGTGCAAGTGTCTCAAGATTTCCTGCGTAGGTAAGTGCATCAAGGCAGATCCACTGATCCTCGGGATAAGTATTAACAGCAAAATGCATGAAGTTGCCGCCGATAAAACCGGCACCGCCTGTTACTATATATTTCATTATTTTGTTCCTCTCGTATTACTTTTGTAACTTTAAAAAGCTCATCTGAATTATATCCGCCATTTTACGATTCATGAATGGCAATAAGACCGGCAGATCATTATCAAAGAGCCATATATTTATTTTGAAAATTCCTTAAGCTTATCAACATACTTGCCTTCGAGAACATCCTTAAGGTAACGGCCGTACTCGTTCTTCTTATACATCTCATAAGCTTCCTGTACCTTCTCAAGGCTGATCCAGCCATTATGATAGGCAATTTCCTCAAGGCAGGCGATTTTACGATGCTCATGGGTCTCAATGGTACGGACAAAGTTTGTGGCATCCACCAGTGACTCATGGGTTCCGGTATCAAGCCAGGTGAAACCCTGCCCAAGAAGCGTCACATCCAGCTCGCCGTCCTCAAGGTAAATACGGTTAAGGTCAGTGATCTCAAGCTCACCTCTTGCTGAAGGCTTAAGATTCTTAGCATAGTCAACAACCTTGTTGTCATAGAAGTAGAGTCCTGTCACACAGTAATTTGACTTAGGATGCTCTGGCTTCTCTTCAATAGAGATTGCCTTTCCTGTTCTGTCAAATTCAACGATACCGAATCTCTCGGGATCATCAACATAGTATCCGAATACTGTTGCACCCTTTTCTTTTGCGGCTGCACTTCTGAGAAGTCTCTTGAATCCGTGTCCGGAAAAGATATTGTCACCAAGGATCATGGCTACAGAATCATCTCCTATGAAATCTGCGCCAATGATAAATGCCTGGGCAAGTCCGTCCGGTGACGGCTGTACTTTATATTGTAAATTGATGCCAAACTGACTTCCGTCACCGAGGAGTTCCTCAAATCTCGGTGTATCGACCGGTGTTGAGATAATCAGGATGTCGCGGATCCCGGCATTCATAAGAACGCTGAGGGGATAGTAGATCATCGGCTTGTCATAGATCGGAAGTAACTGTTTGGAGGTTACTCGTGTAAGTGGATATAATCTTGTACCGGATCCTCCGGCAAGTATAATTCCCTTCATAAATTCTCCTTCTACTATCAGGTTCGGTAATGAGCCCCTGATTTTGGGCGTAGTTCACCCGACATGTATACATACTTTTCAAATTTTAACACAAGAGGGGGGGATATACAAATTTATTTTTGATTAAGACGGGTGGAGTGGATAACCGGCCGGAAAATGGAAGGGATGGGTGACAACCCACGAGATTGAAATGGTACAGAAAATGCAGGGGACGGGCGACGGCCCACGAGATTGAAAGGACAGCCCGGGCGTCATGTCCGTATCCGATCACACTTACGTGTGTCGGCTACGGACATGACGCCCGGGCTGTTCTTTCAACTCGCAAGCCTTGTCACCCATCCCCTGCATTTTCTTCACTTTTCTAACCATGCCACCCATCCCTTCCATTTTCTTACTTTCGTGTTTATATTTACGTTGTGATTTTTTTAGTTATAACCACGTTTTATTGTTAAATGCTATATAGATATTACGTTATCTTGATATGTTTTTATTGTCATGTTATAGTCACGTAAATTAATTTGTATGACCACGAGAGAATATCGCAACAGTCTGCTCCAGTGTATAGCTGTTGTTACGAGGAGAGAATATATATGTCAGGAAAGAAAGCATTAATCGCCATGAGTGGCGGTGTGGATAGTTCGGTTTCGGCGGCGTTGATGAAGGACGCGGGGTACGAATGCATCGGGGCTACCATGAAGCTGTACAGCGATGATTCATTAAATACATGCAGCACACAGGACAGTGTTGAAGATGCGAGGAAGGTTGCCGAAAGTCTGGGCATGCCTTTTTATGTTTTTGATTTTACGGAGGATTTTGACCGAGAGGTTGTAAGGCGCTTTGTCAGGACCTATGAAGAAGGCGGAACACCAAATCCATGTATCGAATGCAACAAATACATGAAACATAAAAAGCTGTTTGACAGTGCTGTTTCACTTGGCTGTGATGTCATAGTGACGGGGCATTATGCAAGAATCGAGCAGGATCCGGATACAGGTCGCTGGCTTTTGAAAAAGGCTTTGAATGTTGCAAAGGATCAGAGCTATGTTCTTTATTTTATGAGTCAGGAACAGCTTGAACATACAAGATTTCCGTTAGGGGATTTTGCTTCAAAGGATGAGGTTCGTGAAGAGGCTGAAAAGCTTGATTTCATAAATGCCCACAAGCATGACTCCCAGGATATCTGCTTTGTACCGGATGGGAAATATGTTGATTTCATCGAGCGCTATACTCATAAGTCTTATGCTCCCGGAAACTTCACTGACACTGAGGGCAACGTTCTCGGGCAGCATAAGGGTATCATCCGTTACACCATCGGTCAGCGGAAGGGTCTTGGGCTGGCTCTTAAGCAGCCTATGTATGTTTGTGAAAAGGATATGGCAAACAATGATGTCATCCTTACAACAGGACCTGAGCTTTACTCAAAGGCGCTCATTGCAGATAACTTTAACTGGATTCCTTTCGATGCGCCGGAGGAGCCTGTCAGAGTTACAGTTAAAACCCGCTACAAAGCGAAGGAAACTCCTGCAACTGCCGAAGCTCTTAGAGATGAGCAGGGAAATCTCACCGGTCAGGCCCGCATAGTCTTCGATGAACCGGAGCGTGCCGTTGCTATAGGTCAGGCGGTAGTTCTCTACGATGGTGACATAGTTGTCGGCGGCGGAACCATCATAAAAGCTATAAAAGAATTATAAATCATCAGCTGACTTCAGAAGCGACATTCAGCAGTTGGATTGCAGCAGTTCAGATGGCCCATGATCCAGCCTTTGCCAATTTAGCTTTTTTCGCCCTAAAAGCCATATTATTTTCCATAATTACTATTTGAGTCATAATGAATCTGTCTCTTGTTTGACCCATAATCTGTTATTTTCAGATATGAGTCATGCTTGATCAGCCTCTTCCTTGACTCATATTCCTTTATTTTCAGATATGAGTCATGCTTGATCAGTCTCTTCCTTGACTCATATTCCTTTATTTTCAAATATGAGTCATGGGTGATCAGTCTCTTCCTTGACTCATATTCCTTTATTTTCAGATATGAGTCATGCTTGATCAGTCTCTTCCTTGACTCATATTCCTTTATTTTCAGATTTGAGTCATGCTTGATCAGTCTCTTCCTTGACTCATATTCCTTTATTTTCAAATATGAGTCATGGGTGATCAGATTTTCAATTGACTCACAATCCTATTTTTCAAATATAGGTCATCGGAAATCGGACCTGTCCTTGACTCATAATCCGGTTTTAGAGATATAGGTCATAGAGACGACTTAAATCCACTTTAAATGTGTGCTTTTCCGCCGCCTTCATCTATTACTCTTCTGCTACCTTCACCGGCTTCAGGTTCTGACGTATCTTTATTCCGTTAACTTCGATGTCATCAGCGATGGGAATCAGCAAATACTCTCTTCCGTCGATGACACGGGTCTCTACAAGATCGGCACTCTCGGACTTTATATCAAGTTTCATGGTAAGTGACTTCACCACTAAATGTTTCTGATCCTGGATGTTCTCAGCAACCAGTGGTGAATTATCGTCCCCCACAGCTTCCTCGTAGATTCTCTCAAACTGGTGAAGCTGTTCCTCGCTTGCGCCGTTGGAGGCAAGAAGTCTCTTAATCTCGCCTTTTCCAAGCTCTACATGATCGTCAGAATCCTTATCGTTCTGATTCTCACGGATCATCTCGTTGACCTCTTCGGAAATGCTCCTTACTGTCTCAAAGGTGCAGTCTCCGGAAAGAGTCGTTTCAATGATTTCCCTGAAAACATGCTGCTGATCCTTCTCTGTTCTGCTGAGCTCGGTTCCCAGAATATCCAGCACTATCTCCTCATGTCTTTCCTCAGGATGTCTCGTATAATAGAGTGAATTGTGAATGTCCATGTTCCGGAAATTGAAAGCCGGGAACAGGAATGCTGACTCCGGATTCTTCACGCCCCAGTCATTGGTGCGGCTCATAAAGGTTTGAGCCGCGGCATCGTAGCAAAGTCCCTCTCTCAGAAGCTCCACCGGACAGATGGAACACAGGATAAAGCTGTACACATACTCACTTGCGTCTTCAAGAATTGTCTGGTCCTTCAGCTTCAGGGGGATGTCGTAAACTCCGTGGCTCAGTATGATAAGGTACTTTCCGGGATAACTGTAGGTCCCAATGATCTTGTCAAAAAATTCCTCCACAAGAGCGTCATCCTTAAGCTCCGACTTCTTGAGGCGATACAGAAATTCCTGGTGTCCCCCGGGCATCTCCTCTGCCGCAGGGAACTCCACGTTGAAAAGATTGCGGCCGAACTTGCCGGACATGGAACGCTTGAAGATCTCGCAATATTTGGATCTTTCAGCTTCCTCCAGCTGCAGAAACATATCATGGAAGGCGGAAATCTTTTCCTTCTCTTCGTTGACATAGCATGCCCGCATACGGTCTATGCGGCAATCATTTTTATTGAAACACTTTGACTTAATCTCACTTACTGACTTCTTGTCCATTTATTCTCCATTCCGTATTTATCCATTTTTGGCACTTGCCGATCCTGTCCACATATTTAATCGTGGAAATCTTACGGTTTTCAGCAGCTCAAAAGAATCAGAAAGGATTCCTTCATAGTTTCCTCCTGAAACCTACAAGCGCCATACTCTTTCATCATCCAAAGATAATGACATTTCGCCCTTCAAGCTTCAAAGCTCACCGGAACAGTCATTTTTCAGTATCTGTATCTCCTCTTCCGTCAGGCTCCTATACTCTCCGGGTGCCAGACTTTCGTCAAGTTCAATGCTTCCCATGGACATTCTCTTGAGGTAAAGCACATCCTTTCCTCCGGGAAGGGCTCTGATCATCTTCTTGATCTGATGGAACTTACCTTCCTGTATCGTCACCTTGATTTCAGAGCATAATGTCTCTGCATTGACATCGGCAGCTTCCTCTGCGCCCTTGAAATCAGCTCCGGACAAACGCACTCTCTCAAATCGTTCCGGATCCACCGAGAGCTGAAGCTTGTCCGCAAGCTCCTTCACAGTCTTTCCGGTGCTGAGGATCTCAAGTCCCGCAGGCATTGCCGTCAGATGCTCGTCGAAGCGGATGCCTTTTTTGAAAATCTCTCTATCCTCCTCACTAACCTCTCCGGAAACCACCGCATAGTATACCTTATCTATGTGATGCTTAGGTGCCAAAAGTCTGTGAGCAAGCTGTCCGTCATTAGTGATGATTAAGAGTCCCTCTGTATCCTTGTCGAGACGTCCTACCGGGAAAAGATCCTTTCTTGCCTGACCACCAAATTCATCATCTCTTATGAGATCCACCACTGTAGTCTGGCGCTTGTCCTCACTTGCCGAGATAACTCCGGCCGGCTTATTCAGCATATAATACTGGAACTTTTCATACCTTATCTCTTCGTCAAAAAAGGTTATGACCACGCCCTCCGGAACCTCAAAACCCGATTCACGAATCACCTCTCCGTCCACTGTTACTTTGCTTTTTCTTATAGCCTTTTTTATATCGCTTCTGCTGCCGACACCCATATCGGCAAGATACTTGTCCAAACGCATATATCAAAACCTCTCATCCAGCTTATTTGCTATATATCGGAGGCACCCGTCTTCGAAGACATTGTCAAGGCCGGCTTTTTTCATTAGTTCATTGTAGAAATCCGAAGCTGAGAGCTTGCAAAGCTTAAGATAGCTTTCCCAGGCCTCACGGTAATCCCTGTCCATACGGACCTTGTACTGGAGGGCATTGGCACCGGCAATGCAGTAGTCAATGTAGTAGAGCGGGCTGTCGTAGATGTGGTGCTGACGCTGCCAGTAGCCTCCGTGCTCGTAGTAGGCATTACCCGTGTAATCAAGGTGCGGCTTATACTGACGCTCCAGCTCTCTCCAGACCTCGTTTCTGGCCTTCGGTGAAAGCCCCGGATCTTTGTAAATGATATCCTGGAATTCGTCTACCATGGTTCCGTAAGGAATGAACATAACAGCATCCATGAAATGCATCTTTATATAGTCATCGGAACGGTTTCCGAAGATAAGCGGCATCCAGGGTTCGGTGAAAAATTCCATGGACATTGAGTGCGTCTCGGCAATTTCCATGGTAATGTCATTGTGCTCAATGATGGGATCATCAGCGGTAATGTATCCCTGGAAGGCATGTCCGCACTCATGGGTTATGACATCCGCATCCCCTGAGGTTCCGTTGAAGTTTGCAAATACAAAAGGCGCCCGGTAGTCAGGAAGCATGGTCATATAGCCCCCGGTCTTTTTATTCTTTCTTCCCAGAACATCGAAAAGCTCTGAATCGCACATGAAGTTAATGAATCGTCCGGTCTCAGGAGAAAGATCATTGTACATCTTTTGACCTGCCGCAAGTATCTGCTCCGGAGTTCCCACCGGTGCAGGGTTGCCATTTGTAAAGTAAACACCTTCATCAATGTAGCTAAGCTTGTTAAGTCCCAGCTGACGTCTTCTCAGATCATGAAGCTTTTCCGCAAAGGGAACAAAATCTCTCTTTACCTGCTTCCGGAACTCCTGAATGTCTGAACGCCCAAAACTGTTTCTGTTCATTCGGGCGTAACCTAACGGAAGATAATCCTCATGCCCCATAAGCTCGCCCTGCTTTGTTCTGTTCTTCACCAGCTTATCATAAAAGTCATCCAGCTCTTCCTGGTGAACCGAAAAGAAGGCACTGAACTTTTCCCAGGCTTCCTTTCTTATGCTCCTGTCCTTATTGTTGAGATACGGGCTCATGAGGCTCAGATTCAGCTCTTCCCCATTCCAGTCAATTCTTGCACTTGCAAGAAGCTTGTTGTATTCGGTCTGAATCTTGTTTTCCTCCTGCATGAGAGGAATGAGCTTGTCATCAACCGCCTTCATGGCGAGTTCAATGTTTTTGAACGCCACCTTTCCGATCTTCTCCTCAAGATATGGCCTGAAGGGCGAGTTAAAAAGCTTCTTTCGATATGAGACCACCAGGTTCTGGAAAATGGGCATATTCTCGTCAAAGTATTCCTGTTCCATGAGAAGCTTTTCGTCGGACATATCGATATCCGAGCGGATCATGGCAATCTGTGATTCCGTCATCACATGATTGTATATGAGATAAAATTCCTGATGGATTCTGAACTGTTCTTCACCACTTTCCGCTTTTACAAATCTATCCTCAAGTTCCTTGAAATCCTTAGTAAGTTTCTTGAAATCTATGCGCTCATAAGGCATCTCTGAAAATTTCATTCCAATGTCTCCTTCTCAATACTGTTTTTGAACCTGAATATCTGTCAGACGAATATCATTCAGGATATTCCTTAGCAGCAAATGTATAAATAGCAAAAAATGCCTCATCCTTTGGAAAATCTTCCATTCAATGAAGAATCGAAGATCTGAATCGGTTTCCCGTCGGGCGGGATATGTTTAAACCGACGCTGCCAAAGAACGAGGCAAATGTATCATATTATATTCACTATGTATAGGTTTTTTAACCCGGTGCATCCATTGCCTGAATTGCACCAGCCTGAGCATCCCCTCCGGGTGAAGCCTGATCTGCCGGACCTGCCATCCACCAGGCGGTTTCTGAAACTGCCTGAGCTGCCTGGGCTTCTGTAGGAACATAGACATCACCATCATCAGCTGCTTCCGCAGGGGCTTCGATCACCTCACTGTTATCCTGGGAAGCCGGGCCTTCGGAAACATTATCCTGAGCATCATCTGCTCCGGGAATAACCTGCGTACTGTGATTGTCATTGTCATTGTCCTCGCTTTTACTCTTACTCTTGCTGCTCTGGGTTGAATCCTCGCTGTTTGAAGAAGACTTTTCAGAGGATGTTCCATCTGATTTTTCTTCCTTGGAAGAGGCTGTCGCCTGAGTTTCTGATGAAGCCGCTGTGTTATCCGATGAAGCTGCCGCGGTTTCTGACACAGTGGTTTCCGCTACTGTTTCCGTAGGAGGGAAGCTGCTGTACTGCTTTCCGTTTCCGCCCACAACTTCAGCATTTCTGAACTGTATAAGCTCTGAAACCGTAACAAGCTGATAACCCTGCTGTGCCAGCCATGGGATAATCTCTTCACAGGCTGCCTGAGTGGATTTATAAAGCTCATGCATGAGAACGATACCGCCATCCGAAATCTCAGATTTTATAGATTCGACAACTTTATCCGCATCCTTGTGTTTCCAGTCCAAAGTGTCTACAGACCAGAAGATAAGAGGCATCGTAATGCTGCTTCTCACCGTATCGGAAATGATTCCGCCCGGAAGACGTGCAAGTACCGGTGTTACGCCGGCAACCTCCTGTACCTTTGCATTGGTCTTTGCAAATTCCTGCACGATATAGTCAGAGGAATTCTTTGAAAGCTTTGTGTCGTGATCCCAGCTGTGGTTCGCAATCTCATGACCGTTCGCGGCCATTCTCTGAATCTCGGAAGCGAACTCGTCAACACGGTTTCCTACAACGAAGAAGGTACCGCGACCATTGTATTTTTCGAGAACATCCATGATAGCTTCACCGGTACTTCCGTTAGGACCGTCATCCCAGGTGAGAGCCACCATAGGCTTTGTGGTATCCACATAACGTCCGTTTGAGAATACCTTGGTGGGGTCGTAGGCCTCAGTGGTCTCAACTGTGGCTTCTGCGCTTGCTTCTGTCACCGTGATTACTGACTCGGCTACATCGATGGCGTCATTACCCTTGTTGATCTCGATGTTCTGCATCGCATCGATCTTTTCCTGACGGCTGTTTTCGATATAGCCGGTAATGCCGGTAACGCCCTTCCAGAGGCCAAATACAAAAAGAGCACAAACGCTCAGGAAAATAACCCTGTAGGTATAAGCCCTCTGACGTGCCTTTTTCTGACGTATCTTTTTAAGCCTTTTTTCCCGCATTGCCTCTTTCTCAGCATTGGTTATAACACGGTTCCTGCCGGAGCCTCCACCTGAAGAGTGCCGCCCGCTTCCCTGAGACCCCGAACGGACTCCCCGGGAATTATATGAAGCGTTTCGGCTACGTACACCGCTTCCGCCCCTTGCATGATTATCTGAATATCTTTGATTATTATAATTACCTGCCATATTTATTACTTCTTTATCATCAAATTTGTTATATCGATTTATCAACATCATTATACTGGAATTATTCTAACATACAATCTAAATTTTGTAGTATAAAAAATCATAATAGGAGAATAATATTTGATGTATAAAAACAACAGCTCAGCCGGTAGACCATGGGGACGGGGTTGGTGGTTCATTTATCTAAAATGAACCACCAACCCCGTCCCCGTAGTCTACCGGCTGAACTGTCACGATTAAACCGATGTTTCCTCAGAAGATTCCCCCGATTCCGAGGTCCGTATCAATAGTGTTCATATTGTAAAGCACCAGCACATCCGTAACCTCCGGATGTTCGTTGATGAAGGACGCCGGACCGAAACGGTAGTAACGGGTATCAAAAACATATATCTTCTTATAGTGATTTACAAGGAACGGCACAATGGAATTTGCGTAGCTGTCCTTAACGAGAACCATGACCTTGTCGGAATCCGCAGTCTCGTTGGTGATCTCTATAAGAGGATGAAGGTTATTAAGGAACATGGAGTACTTATCCTTTTTCTCCAGATAATCCCTGTTGTAAAGTGTATCGGTAACCTCATGCGAATCGGTGTAGTCCACGGTCAAGGCATTGTCCGGATTCTCATAGATGGTTATCTCCTCCCCGGGCACTGTGGTGTCGTTAAGTTTTGAGTAAACCGTACCCCTGAAGCTGTCTGTGACAACGGTTTTTGTGAATGCCTCCTCCGGAAGCGGCTCAATGCCCTCGGCCTTGCAATACTCTCTGTACGCCACATAGGCACCGTAGGTGGTCCAGTGATGATCCGTGTGATAGTAAAGCGGCGTGAATTCCGAAGCTGTCTTTTCAGCCTGAGCGGCCTCAAGAAGCCCCTGATAGCAGTCGATGCGCTTCATCTCAGGACGCGCCTCATAAATCTTATTCATAGTCTCAAGCTGCTTAAGCACTCCCCTGTCGGGTGCAGAAGCAGGAAGCTTGTCATTATAAACAGTCACCGCCGTAGGCACCAGCATCAGCTTAATGTTGTTTTTCGCATCAGTGGTTATGTCCTGATAAAGCTTTCCGTACTGGGTGATGATCTTTTCATTCTGCTTCGGCTCATCATAGGCTTCGATGAGATAACCGTCCTTCGCAAGATAAATGTTATTGATCTCCTGCTTTCCCATCAGCACCTCAGCCTTGGTCTTCAAGGTCATGAACTGGTCGCGGGCAGGGAAATGGTCTGACAGGTACTTCTGAATGCTGCTCATGTAGGAGCCGTCTTTCAGGGACTGAAATGTATAGGTGGGCCACAGAGCCAGCTGACGGTTCTCGCTCTCGCTGAATTCCTGCTTCGGAGAAACCATAAACCAGACTCCAAAAATGAGTATGGCCAGCGTGACGGTCATCACGGTGATGACATTACCCACATTCCGGACACCCCAAAGAAGGTTGTCTTCATTATTGTTCGATTTGTTTTGCATCATAAAACTCCAATTATCAAACGCCGATGCCTTGAATCATCTTATGTGTTGGGGAAATAAATATTTCCTTTGAAAATCATTGCATCAGCCATAGGTTTTGGCGAACCACTATTGATAAGCGGTTCATTGATATTAAACCATTCCTCATCAAAAACGGAAATAAAGGAACGGATTGTAGGTATCGTTTACCAGGTACGCTGTTGTCAGGAAGAACAGGATGATGTAGAAGGAAGACCTTAGGATGGTGATAAATGTCTCCCTTGTGATCATCTCCGAAATCCCGCCATTGCCCTTTGCGGCGCTTCTGAGCTTTCCTCTTAGCCACGGGTATACAGGGAAGGAAATGATGCATCCCAGTATGAGGATGAGAAAATTGTTTCTGAGATACCACAGGATATCAGCATTAACCACAGGGGCTCCGGACATTCCGAACATGATCCTGAGATAATGTCCCAGCTGACCCATATCATCAAATACAAAGATTACAAATCCCGTCACATATATGAACATGGCATACAGATGCTGTAAAACTCCCGGCAGCTTCCCGAGGGCCTTGCCCCATACGTTCTTTTCAAGTGCCAGAAGCACTCCGTAGAAAAGTCCCCAGAGTATGAAATTCCATGCTGCACCGTGCCAGAGACCTGTCAGGAACCATACCACAAACATATTTCTAAGCTGCTTAAGCTCTCCGTGACGGTTGCCTCCCAGCGGAATGTATACATAATCACGGAACCAGGTACTGAGGGAAATGTGCCAGCGTCTCCAGAAATCCGTTACTGAGACTGCACTCAGCGGGTAATTGAAGTTCTCAAGATAATGGAAGCCAAGCATCCTTCCCATACCGATGGCCATATCACTGTAGGCGCTGAAATCAAAGTAAAGCTGGAGGGTAAAGCACATGGCTCCAAGCCAGGAACTCAAAACGCTAAGCTCTCCTGTTGAGGCAAATGCTGCCGCCTTTATAACTTCCCAAAGCGATCCGATGGTATTGGCCAGAAGAACCTTTTTGAAAAGACCCTGCAGGAATCTGAGTCCGCCCTGGATAAAACCTTCAAAATCGATCTTACGCTCATGGAGCTCTTCGTTAACCGTTGAAAATCTGACTATAGGTCCCGCGATCAGCTGAGGGAACATGGAAACATAGGTCAGATAATAGAAATAGTTCTTCTCAACCTCCACTTCCTTCTTATAAAGATCGATGGTGTAACTCATGGTCTGGAAGGTAAAAAAGCTTATTCCTATAGGAAGACCAAGGCCCAGGGGTGTGAAGGATGTCCCGGCGAAAGCATTAACGGACTCTATAAGGAAGTCTGCATACTTGAAGAATCCCAGCACCGAAAGATCGATGATGACGGACAGCGCAAGGCACAGCTTCCTCCGGAAGGAACCATCCTGAGCTTTATCCATAAACCGTCCCAGTGTATAGTCCGAAAGAGTCTCGAACAGCATGAGGAGAATATATATGGGCTCCCCCCAGGCATAAAACACCAGTGAAAAGACAAGAAGGATATAATTCTTCACCTTGAACGGCACCAGATAATATAGGATCAGGCACAGCGGAAGGAAAAAGAACAAAAATGGAATACTACTGAATACCATACTTTAATGCTCCAATTAATAAAACTTTTATAAATACACAACGTCCCTATCTTACAATCAAACTCCGAAGGTGGCAAACACTTTTGATAAATGTAAATAACAGTTCATAAAATAAGAGAGAATCCTTTTGAAATCCACCGGGTATCCGCCGGCGAGAACCGTCCCCGGCGGATACCCGGTGGATAAAATCAAAGCCGGAGGGCTCCACGTTTTTAATGGATGCCCTCCGACTCTTCAAAAATTATCTTCTATTGAGATGTTACGATCAGCCGATGTTTGAAGCGATGGTCTGCTCGATAGCTGCAGCATTTGGAGACATTACAAGGTAAACATAGTTACCGGCAGTCTTAACTGAGCTTGCTGCAACGATCTGATACTGGTCAGGCATGTAATCCTGAAGCTCCTGTGCCTTCTGCTGCTGAACTGCACTGAGCTGACCTGCAAGTGCTGCCACGCTTGAAGCATCCTTTGCCTTAAGGATGGCAACTGTGTCTGCATGTGTTACATCCTCAGCCATAGCGAAAACGTAACCCTCAAGCTGTGATGCATCGATTCCGTAATAGTTTGCGATATAGTTTGCATCAACATTGATCATACCGGGAAGAAGACCTGTAACCTGGCTGTAAATAGCGCTTGGATCTGCACCTGATGACTGAGCCTTGGTCTCCTCGGCTGTTGTCTCTTCTACTGTTGTTTCTTCCGCTGTAGTTGTCTCTTCTTTTGTTGTTTCCTCAGTGGTTTCTTCCTCTTTAGAAGACTCCTCTGTTGACTCTTCCTCTGACTCTGATGACTCTTCTGCTGCAGCTGTTGTTTCTTCAGCAGCTGCTGTAGTCTCCTCTGCCGCAGCTGTTGTTTCCTCTGCTGCTGTTGTGGTCTCCTCAGCTGTTGTTTCCTCAGCGGCTGCGGTTGTCTCTACTGCTGCTGTTGTAACAGCCTCTGCTTCTGCCTTCTTGCCGCATCCGTTAAGCATAAGTGCTGATGCTGCGATTACTGCGAGTGTTGTTGCTACTATAGTCTTTCTCATATTGTTTCTCCCCTTTGAACTCTATACATAATTAATGCAAGGATTATAAAATCCTTGCACCATTATAAAGACTAATTTCAATTTTAACAACGTAAAGATGAAATTTTCGTTTTTTCTAAACAAAGCAAAATTTACTGTGTTTCCGTGGTCTGTTCCTGATCATCTTCCGATTCAGACTGTACATTGTTAAGATGTGCCTCAGCATATTCCTCAAGTGCAGCCTGCCATACCTGATATGCGGCATTGGTCTCATGCACATAACTGTCGCTGCAGTAAACCTTTGAAAGACATCCGTCACTGTCGCAAAGCCTTGACGCAATATCCACATAACCCCAGCCGTTTTCCGCCGCCAATGCTGCCATCTGTGCATTAAGCGCCCGGATGTTTGCATTGTTCAGATTCTTCTTTTCAGAGCCCCTGTACATCGGCGTTGTGCTGATGATGGTGATCTCTATTCCCGGGATCTCTGACTGAACTTTTGCTATAAACTGAAGATACGTTGCAACGGTATTGTCAACGCCGGCATAAAGATCGTTCAGCCCGAAAAATGTATAAATGTGTTTTGCTCCCATAAGCTTCAGAGAATCCCAGGCATATTTCTGCTGCCCCTGATATATGGGATGACAGGACTTACTCGTAATAGCCGAAAATGCATTGTGAACAGAGTAACTTCCTCTGGTAAGGAATTTGAGATTCTGAAAAATAGGAAATGCCCCGTTTTTCACAGCATAATTTGAGAAACCCAGTGCTACGGAATCCCCCACCAGAACAGAATCCTTGAAAAAGTTTCCTATTTCAAAAGCGTGCATAGCCTCAGCCTGAAGCCTTAACTGCTCTTCCAGCCACGCTCTGTTCTGCTGCTCCTGAAGGATTTCCTCCTCTGTCATTCCCTGAGGAAACGTTTCTTCTGTTGTTCCCGTTGTAGAATCACCGGTTTGTGCCCCCACTGTAGGACCTATGACACCGTTTTCCGAAGTTTCCGTCGAAGAAGCCGGTGTATCCGCAAATGTTGTCAAAACCGGTGTTATGGCCAAAACGGCACACATCAATGCCGCTGCAAGCTTTCTGTTTCTCATATCTTCCCCCCTGTAAACACATTATTTCGCCGTTTATATCCGACATACAGATGCAGATATAGCCGGTTCCCTTATAATCAAGGTTTGTTAAAACTCGTATAAACAGATTCTGATTTAATATTTCGTCACTTAAGAATCCCAATATAAGCTGACGATAAAAAGAATCTACTCTATTATAGCTGATGCCGGCAGCAAGTTTTCTTAAATATACTTGACGATAAGGAGTACAAAACTTAGATTATTCCTATGAGTAAGATAACATTTAAAAAACCCGGTAATTTCATATATCCTGTTCCTGCCGTAATGGTAAGCCTTAAAGACAGATCCGGCAGAACAAACATCCTGACCGTTGCCTGGACCGGCACCATATGTTCCGATCCACCCATGGCATATATTTCCGTACGAAAAAACAGAGGCAGCTACCCCATGCTTCGGGAATCCGGTGAATTTGTCATAAATCTCCCGGACGAAAAACTTGTAAAAGCCCTTGATTATTGCGGCGTCAGAAGCATTGCCACCATCGACAAGTGGAAAGAAATGGGGCTCCACGAAGAAGAGTCTGCCATGGTTTCCGCCCCCTCCATCAAAGAAGCCCCGGTTTCCATCGAGTGCAAGGTGACTCAAGTGCTCCCTCTGGGAAGCCATGACATGTTCCTCGCAGAAGTTGTCGCCGTTCGTGTAGACGAACAGTTCATCGATGAAAAAGGCGCCTTCCACATGGATCAGGTAGGCCTCGTAGCCTACTCCCACGGCGACTACATGTCCCTCGGAGAGAAACTGGGCAGTTTTGGGTATTCCGTCAGAAAGAAACCGCTGCCGGTAAAGAAACAACACTCCAGAATAAAGAAAACTGCGGAAAAGGTCAACACCTCTGCGAAACCAACTACCAATAGAAAAACCAGCAAGAAGAAACCTTCCAGCCAAAAACCTTCAGATAAGAAAAACAGATTTTAATAAATAGAAAACGTGAAGAAAATGCAAGGGATGGGTGGCTAGGCTTGCCTGATCAGCGTTTCGTGAGAAATGCTGATGCCCCCAGGCGGCGAGGCTGTTTCGGCGTAAGCCGAAATCAAACGAAAATGCCTGCGCGTAGCGCATTCTGATGGCATTTTCTCCTTGGAGTTGAAAGAACAGCCTCGCGGATATGTCCGATCAGTATGCACACACCTGTGCATACTGGGCGAACATATCCGCGAGGCTGTACTTTCAATCTCGTGGGCCGTCACACGTCCCTTGCATTTTCTGTACCATTTCAATAAACTACCGGAATCATCACGCCTGTACAGGAACAACAGGAATCACTTCACCTTCTGAACCGGCTGCAGTAGTTTCGGTTGTGGCAGTTTCACCTGCAGAGGCAGCTGCATCATTGGCATGAACATAGTTCTGAGCTGCCGCATACTCACGGAGACACTGAACCCAGATAGCATAAGCATCATCATTCTGATGGATTTTCTGGTCTGTGCAGTAAACAGGGTTCAGATTTCCGTTTGCATCTGCAAGGCGGTTAGCGATATCTATGTAGCCATATCCGTTCTGTGCGGCATATTCCTGCATGGAAGCATTAAGCTTACGTACTGTATCATTGTCAAATGCCCAGCTCTTAACGCCTTTAATTGAAGACTGATGACTTGAATAAATGTAAGTTGTACTTATGATAGTGATATCTACATCCGGATTTGCAGCCTTGATCTGTCCGATGTAGGTTTTGTAATTCTCGAAAACCTCACTTGGACGACCCTGAATATCATTAAGACCAAGAGAAATATAAACATGCTTTGCACCCATTATACCAACCATCTCATAGGCATAATGCTGAGCTCCGCCATACCATAAATGTCTAACGCCTTCTGTTCCAATGGGCTTAAGCTCCTCATCCATGCTATAGCTCGGCATGGTTATGAACTTAAGGTTTGCAAGGATCGGATTAGCACTTCTCGCAATAGCATATCTCCTGAAACCGTCTGCCACTGAATCACCGATGATAAGGGAATCCTTGTAAAAATCAACCACGCGCTGATCTTCCTGAGCATTAACAACCGGATCCTGGGAAAGCTCTGTGGCAGCCTGAGTTTCCTGAGCTGCGGCAGTCTCTTCTGCCATTGAAATAATGCCGGATGAAACGATCATAGATGAAGCAAGTGCAATGATTGCTGCCTTCTTTAATAACTTTTTCATACTCTCTACTCCTCTTATAATTTCTTTTATTTACAATAAATGTATCATATTGTCGAAACCTACACTACCGCATGAAGGTACGGTAAAAATCCTTCAGGTATATTTGGTATAGTACTTTATTTTTTATTATGCAAGTCCCAGCTTTTTAAGAGCATATTCCTTGAGCGAATTTGTCCAAATGTCGTATGCCAGATCGTTCTGATGGATGTACTCATCATTGCTGTAAATCGGATTCAGATCTCCGTTTGCATCTGCCAGGAGGTCTGCAACATTGATAAAGCCCCAGCCGTTTTGTGCGCAGATCTGCTCCATGGCTATGTTGAAAGCTTTAACATTGGCACTTGTCATGGTACCGTGGTACTTGCCCGGGTAAATGTAGGTGGCACTGATCACAGTGATGTCAACATCAGGATTAACAGCCTTGATCTGGTTGATAAGCCTCTGATAATCCTCAAGAACAGTGGGGACCTGAACCTCGGTTGTTCCGAAAGAAAGGTATACGTGCTTCGCACCCATAAGCTGGATGGAATCCCAAACGTAGCGCTGCTGTCCCATGTACATTGGGTGGTAGCTTGTAGTACTGATACCATCAAAAGCACGTTGAATAGAGAAACCGTTGGCAGTAAGTGCCTGGAAATTCTTAAGCACAGGATCCTCTTTGTGATCATAAGCGTAAAGACCAAAGCCTTTTCCTATAGAGTTTCCCACGATGACAGAGTTCTGGAAAAACTGATCCAGAGCATCATCAACGGAAAATCCCGGAGTGCTGATACCTGTGCCCGGCATCGTACCTGCTGCGGCAGACGCATCTGAACTGTAATTGCCGAAATCCACTGCAGAAATTCCTGTGGCGGCAGCAAGTGAACCAAAACTGCAAACACCGGATACAAGCATTGTGCCCAGTGCCAAAGCTGCGATTTTTTTAATCTGTCTCATAAAGACCTCTTCTATTAATTATAATTTGCAAGGAGTATTGTAGCACAAAAGAACAAAATCGGTTTATAAAATCATTTGAACTTCATTTACAAATTACTGACGAAAGCAGAGAATATAAAAAAAGTAAAAAATAATATATAGAACTTTATATTAAGTCATGCAACCACCTTGCGATAGTTGACTTGAGGGAAAATAAGAGTAAAATTATGAGAGTATAATGAACGCAGATATAGTACATCGGTAGTACATCGGCTTCCCAAGCCGAGGAGGCGGGTTCGATTCCCGTTATCTGCTGAATTGAAAACATGGCGGAAATCCTAAAAGAATGGCTTATTCTCTAGGATTTTCGCCATTTTTATTACTGAAAATTACTAATCCGGCAGAATTCTCTGGTAACTCAGTAAGTCAACACCGGCACTATCCCCTGTTCATTGCCTTCATTGTAGGTTTTCCGGACGAAATTCAGGAATTTGCGAACCGTATGAGAAGCATTCTTCCGGAAGAATATTCCGTAGGGCAGGGTATAGTCCCACTTGCATGGTATCACCTTCATGCCGGGAAGAATGTCATTCCAGCACATGGGCACAAGTAAGAGCTGTCCCTTAAATCCTCCGCCCCAGAGGATAACCTCGCTGGGATAATCATGAATGTCGAGATTTATTCCATTAGTCCTCATGCAATCAAACATTTCCACTATAGTTGGGGCACCTTCGTCCCTGAAGCACATTACCGTTTCCCCGGAAAGCTCCGACGGAGAGACTATATCCTTTTTTGAAATAGAGTGTCGTTCCGGCGCCGCAAAGCCAAATGGCACGTCACATATTCTTATAAAATCCCATTCCTTCATCCAGGGAACTCCGCTGTTGACGCTTTCAATGAGATCGGTCTGGGCCGGTATATGGTGCTCGGTATCGATGGAGACCATGTTTATCTTCACATTGTCATTTAAAGCCGAGTACAGCATCCAAAGCTCATAAAGCAGGCGGCTTTTCTCCAACAGTGAAGTGCCTATGGAAATGTGATTCTCTCTTTCTGCTATGGCACGAACCTCTTCCATTATGGCATCCCCTGCATGAACCCATGACCTGGCCTCCTTTTTCAGGAATTCTCCGGCAGGAGTCAGCTCAACTCCACCACGGTTTCTTTTCAAGAGTCTCACATCAAGTCTTTTCTCCAAAGTGTTTATCTGCTGAAGCACGGCACTCGGTGTAATGTATAGTTCCGCCGCTGCCTTATTAAAACTACCCCTTTCACATACCGCAAGAAATGTCTGTATATGTGTGCTGTACATAATCTATCCTCATCTCCTTATATTTTGTTTTCAGTTGAAGCCTTAACCGGCTCTGTTATTTCCTTCCTTTTCAATTAGGTTATTTACTTAAATTGTATAAGCAATGTCCCTTCTTCCTTCCAAAAAGGTCAACTGGTATTAAGTAAAACTAAATACACATTAACACAATTGAAATATACAAACAACGGCGTTCATAAGAAAATACTGTTAAATTAATGCCAATGTCTTGGCTTGATCTATTCACTTTATCTTATCAATATCTTGGATGCGTATTCACGATCCGCAAGGAGGAAAAATGGCTAAACTGATTTCCAGAAGAGATTTTTTGAGAGGCACAGCAGCAGGTGCCGTAACATTAACAGCAGGTGCTGTTATAGGAGGACTTACTGGCTGCAGTTCCAACACGCCTGAGGCAACAACTGCCGCAGCAACCGAGGCTGCCACCACTGCAGCTGCTACTGAGGCTGCAAAAGCAGGACTTTACATTCCCGGAACTTATACAGCAGTTGAAAAGGGTCTTGAAAGTGATATCACAGTCACAATGACATTTGACGAAAACAGCATAACCGATGTAAAGATCGATGCTTCAGGAGAAACCGAGGGTATCGGAACAGCAACTCCGGAGCCGCTTTCAAAGGCAATCCTTGAGGCACAGAGCGCTGAAGTGGATGCTGTGTCCGGCGCCACAGTAACATCCAATGCCGTAAAGAAAGCTGCTGCCAACTGTATCGCACAGGCAAAGGGCGAGGCCGTAACCATGGCTGCCGACGCAGGCAATGCTGCCGGTGCTTCCCAGGATGACTGGCTTGGTGCAGAGCCTGAAATAAGTGATGCTGATGTATATAACGAAGTTGAGGCCGATGTTATAGTTGTAGGCCTTGGTGTTGCCGGTGTGGCAGCTGCAAGAGGCGCCGCAGAGGCAGGCGCAACAGTAATCGGTATCGATGGTGCAGCTGCACCCTGCTGCCGTTCCGGAGAGTATGCGGTCATCAACAGCCCTAAGCTCAATGCCCGCTGGCCGGAGAGAGCATTATCAAGAGAAGAAGTTGACGAGATCATCGATTCTCATGTTAATGAATCTTCATACCGCGTAAAGAGAAGCATCACGAAGAAGTGGGCTGACAACATTGGCGAAGCCTTCGACTGGTGGACAGATGCCGATGACCATCTGTTCATAGCCGATGAGACAAGACAGCCTATCGAAGATGAGAATGCTGACGACTTCATGATTCCTATCTTCCGTCCGCTTCCTTCTTATAAGGATGCAAGCGGCAATGAGCACGTATACAACTGGAAGGAAGAGCGCTTCCCATGCTATCCGACTTCTGTTGAGTTCCTGCCGAGCCAGGCAGCTACCTTCACAGCTAACTGGGACAAGGCGCTGGCAACCGGTAAGGTAGAGGCTTATTTCGGACACTTCGGAAAGAAGCTCATCATGGAGGATGGAAGATGTGTCGGTGTCTATGCATTAAACGACGACCCTCAGTCTTCTGATAAGGGCAAGTACCTGAAGCTCACAGCAAAGAAGGGCGTTATCCTTTCAACAGGTGATTACGGTTCCAATGATGCTGCCATGAAGCATTTTGCTCCGGATGTAATGAAGACTCACCAGAACAACAGACTTTTCACTTCCTTCGACGTAAACGGAGTTCCAACAAACCAGGGTGAAGGTCTCAGAATGGGTGCATGGGCAGGCGCAAAGGTTATGGGCTACAATGCCCCTATGATCCACCACATGGGCGGCGGTGCCGATCTTTCAGGTGTTGGTGTTATGGGTAATGCAGGCTTCCTGAACCTGGACATGGACGGAAAGCGTTTCATGTGCGAGGATCTTCCGGGACAGCAGCTTGAGAACCAGATCGAGCAGACCAGACTTATGCAGAGCTGGCAGTTCTTTGATGCAAACTGGCCTGAGCAGGTAACTCACATGCCGGCAGCTCACGGTGGTGCATGCTATTTTGAAGATTACGCTTCCATAGATGAAGCTCCTAAGAACAATAAGACTTACCGTAACTGGAAGAGCCCTTATCAGCTTGAGGCTGCTGTTCAGGACGGCAGATGCTTAAAGGCAGATACATTGGAAGAGCTTGTTGCAAAGGTATATCCTGATGATACCGCTGCACAGGAGCAGGCTCTTCAGTCCATCAAGAGATATAATGAGCTTGCAGCAGCCGGCTATGATGAGGATTTCCACAAGGTTCCGAGCCGTCTCATGCCTGTGGATACAGCTCCTTTCTATGCCGATCAGTTCACAACCGCTATCATGCTTGTTTGCATCGGTGGTCTCGAGTCTGATGAGGACTGCCACACATTCACAGAGGTGACAGATGAGCAGGGACGCCAGGTTTGCGGCGAGATCATCAAGGGTCTCTATGTTGCGGGAAATATGCAAGGCGGTAGATTCGGAATGGAATATCCTATCGGGCTTAAGGGTGTGAGTCACTCTATGGCTATGTACTATGGTAAGGTTGCAGGGGAGAATGCTGCTGCCGAGATCTGATGAGACCGATAGGTTTTGAAATGGGCCAGAAAATGCAAGGGACGGGTGACAGCCCACGAGATTGAAAGTACATCCTCACAAACAAAGTCCGCCCGGTATGCACAGGTATGTGCATACCGGGCGGACTTTGTTCGCGAGTCTGTTCTTTCAACTCCAAGGAGAAAATGCCATCAGAATGCGCTACGCGCAGGCATTTTCGTTTGATTTCGGCTTACGCCGAAACAGCCTCGCCGCCTGGGGGCATCAGCATTTCTCACGAAACGCTGATCAGGCAAGCCTTGCCACACATCCCTTGCATTTTCTTCACATATCGATTACCGGAACTTAAAGCAGATTATGATTACGCCGAAAGAGCCTCGCCGGCTAGCGGCATCAGCTTTTACTATGAACATTTATAAGCAAGACATTGGCACCCTTCCTTTTCTTCACGTTATCACTCAACGTGTTTTAATGGATACCTTATGTCTCCTGCCTTTTAAACTGTAGTCTAACTGTTTCCCTGCGACCTTTTGTGAAGGAAACAAATTATATAGGTGATATTTTGTGTAGAATATGTGGTAAAATCAACGGAGATTGAATAAAAAACGGATGACAGGAGGGTGTTTGCATGAAGATTTTAGGGGCTATGCCTTTTAGTGACGAGGACAGAAAGTATATTGAGAGCAAGGCAAAGGGGCATGAGATTGTTTATAAAGCGAAGGAGATTGTGGAGGAAGCAGATGTGCAGGATGTAGATATCATCCTGGGGAATGTTTCTCCGGCGGTTGTGGCAAAGGCGCCGAAGCTTAAGTGGCTTCAGACCAATTCTGCAGGTGTTGATAATTACTGTAAGGAGGGAATTCTTTTGCCTGAGACTCTCCTCACCAGTGCTTCAGGTGCTTATGACACTACGGTTTCTGAGTGGATGGTTTCAGTTTGCTTTATGCTGGCTCGTAAGGAAGATCTTTATATGAGAAATCAGGTCAACAAAGAATGGAGGCCGGAGGGCAAGGTGGTTTCCATTGAGGATTCTGTGACTCTTGTTTTGGGGCTTGGTTCTATAGGTAAGCATTATGCCAAGAAGATGCATGCCTTGGGAAGCTATGTGATCGGCGTTACAAAGCATCAGCATAGTGACAAGCCTGAATTTGTTGATGAGCTCACCACTGTCGAGCACCTTGATGAACTCCTTCCAAGAGCAGACTACGTTGCCATGGTGCTTCCGGGAACGGCGGAAAATGTTCATATCATCAATGCTGACCGCCTCAAACTTATGAAGCCGACTGCATATCTCATCAATGCCGGCCGTGGCAATGCAGTGGACGGAAAGGCGCTGAATGACGCCCTCAGAAACGGAATAATCGGAGGAGCAGCCCTTGATGTAACAGAGCCTGAACCCCTCCCCGCAACAGATCCCCTCTGGGATGCCCCAAGATGTATCATCACCCCTCACATCGCCGGCCAGTTCTACTTACAGAAGACATTCTATAATATCGTAAAAATTACAGGAGAAAATCTAGAAAAGTACTTTGCCGGAGACATCGCTTCCATGAAAAGTAAAGTAGATCACAAAAAAGGCTATTGATAAAAAGCCTATTGTGTATAAATGTCTTGCCTGCCGGTTATCAATGTGTGAAGAAAATGCAAGGGATGTGTGGCTAGGCTTGCGAGTTGAAAGAACAGACTCGCAGATATGTACGAACGGAATGCACATACCTGTGCATACCGGGCGAACATATCTGTGAGGCTGTACTTTCAATCTCGTGGGCCGTCACGCATCCCTTGCATTTTCTGTACCATTTCATAACCCCCCGGAAACGCCCTCCGGGGAGTAAATATAAATTCTTTATTCTACAATCGCGCCTGTATCAGCGGAGTGTACCAGCTTAGCATACTTCCTGAGATAACCTGTGAGGTTTCTCTGTTCGCGGATCTGCATGGTCTTCTTGCGCTCTTCCATCTCTTCATCGGAAACCAGAAGCTCGATGGAATAGTTCGGGATATCGATCTTTATCTTGTCTCCATCCTTCACATAAGCGATAGGTCCGCCGGCCTGAGCCTCGGGTGAAACGTGTCCGATGGCTGCACCACGGGATGCACCGGAGAAACGACCGTCAGTTACAAGAGCAACCGTAGTATCAAGCTTCATGCCTGCGATGGCTGATGTAGGGCTGAGCATTTCTCTCATTCCCGGTCCGCCTGCAGGTCCCTCATAACGGATAACCACGCAGTCTCCCGCCTTGATCTTTCCGCCATAGATTGCGCCGATGGCCTCTTCCTCGGAGTTGAATACTCTTGCGGTACACTCATTAACCATCATCTCAGGTGCAACTGCTGAACGCTTAACGATGGAGCCGTTAGGTGCCAGATTTCCGTAAAGCACCGCAAGTCCGCCTTCCTTGAGGTACGGATCGTCAAACGGTCTGATGACATCTGTATTTCTGTTCACAGCATCCTTTGTAACCTCACCGATGGTCTTTCCGAGAACAGTCATGCAGTCTCTGTTGATAAGTCCGTGCTCATCCAGGGAATGGATAACCGCATAGATACCGCCTGCCTCCATGAGATCCTGCATATGATGGTGTCCCGCAGGAGCAAGGTGACAGAGGTTAGGGGTTTTGTCGGAAATCTCATTGATCTTGTGAAGATCGAATGGGAAGCCCGCCTCATGAGCAACCGCCATGAGGTGAAGTGATGTATTTGTGGAGCATCCGAGAGCCATGTCAACTGTAAGAGCATTCTCGATGGTCTCTGCCTTAATGATATCTCTTGGGCGAAGGTTCTGCTCCAGAACCTTCATTACCTGCATTCCGGCTGTCTTGGCAAGACGGATTCTCTCGGAATATACCGCAGGAATGGTACCGTTGCCCGGAAGTGCCATACCCAGAACCTCACAAAGAGAGTTCATGGAGTTGGCTGTAAACATTCCTGAGCAGGAGCCGCAGGTAGGACAGCAGGTATTCTCAACATCCATAACTCCTGCCTCATCCATAAGTCCTGCTTTGTAAGCACCTACTGCCTCAAACGCAGTATTCAGGTCTTTCTGATGAAGTGAAAGCATCGGTCCACCGGAAACAAATACGCAGGGAAGATTGAGACGGAGGGCCGCCAGAAGCATTCCCGGAACGATCTTGTCACAATTAGGAATAAAAACAAGTGCATCAAGGGCGTGGCCGGTTGCCATACACTCGATGGTATCTGTAATGAGCTCACGTGAGGACAGTGAGAAATGCATTCCGTCATGTCCCATTGCGATACCGTCACAAACTGCTATTGTATTGAACTCAAGGGGTGTTCCTCCCGCCATGAGAACGCCATCCTTAACAGCCCTTGCAATCTGCTGCAAATGCTCATGACCCGGAACAACTTCGGTAAATGAATTTACAACACCGATAAGCGGGCGTTTCATCTGCTCGTCTGTAAGTCCGTCAGCCTTTAAAAGTGAACGATGCGGGGTGTGCTCGATACCCTGCTTTACTAAATCACTGCGCATAATCATTTCCTCCGGAAAAAAATCTTCTTTAATTCTTGTTGGGTCAAAAGTATCAAACTCTCACCTTTGACCCTTGCCATTAATTATACATTCTAATCTTTCTATTGTCGCATTATTTTCCGATATAAGTGACATAATCCAAAGACTTGCGTAACAAATCGTTCCTGCTATGTTACTCGTGCCCCGGCTGAACTGTTACAGACTTGCATTTTCTGTACCATTTCACAGCAATTCAGAGTCAGCTGAATCATTAAAGCCCTGTGTCTTCAGGAAGTCCCAGCATTATGTTCATGTTCTGGACTGCGGCACCGCTGGCTCCCTTTCCGAGGTTATCGAAAAGAGCGGTAACTGAAGTCTGATCCTCATATCCGCAAACTACGATTTCAAGTCTGTTGGTTCCCGCAAGCTTGTTTGCATAAAGCTTACTGTCATTCTCACCGAATGGAACCACTGATACAAAATGCTCATCCTTATAGTACTCTGCGAGCTTCTCACAGATGTCCTTTGCGGCAGGATTTCCCGGAAGGAGTCTGTTCTGAAGCATGATAGTAGTTGCCATTCCCTTATAGTAGTCATCTACCACCGGCATAAATACAGGCGCATAGGTAAGCCCCGTAACCTTCTGCATCTCAGGAATATGCTTATGCTTTAATGTAAGTCCGTATATTCCGGGTGAACTGAGAACCTCAGGTCTGTCATCTGCTTCATAGTCCTTTATCATACTCTTTCCACCGCCTGAATATCCTGTAAGAGAATAGCAGGTTACCGGATAGTCCTTTGGCAGAATCCCCATACGAACAAGAGGCGCTGTAACTGAAATGAGACCTGTAGCATGACAGCCCGGATTTGCTATACGCTTTCCGTTACGGATCTTTTCTCTCTGCTCCTTCGAAAGCTCGGGATAACCATACACCCATTCGTCGTTGGTTCTGTGAGCAGTGGATGCATCAATGACTCTTACATTATCATTTTCAATGAGAGAAACCGCCTCCCTTGCACCATCATCCGGAAGACAGAGAAAAACGATATCTGCGCTGTTTATATACTTTTTACGTTCCTCGAGGTCATGACGCTTGTCCTCAGGGATCCTGAGAAGTTCCAGATCCTCTCTCGACCCGATTCGATCATATATCTGCAGTCCTGTTGTTCCGCTTTGTCCGTCAATATATACCTTTGTCTTCATCATTTCTCTCCTTCAAATCGTTTTCTTGTATACCCACACTAATATCCATTCCGCCGATTTTGGCCGGTAACAAAATAGTGATAGATAATTTTTTATATCAGGCCTTCAGATAAGTATCCGCCGCAGTCCAAAGGTTCACAGCTTGATTTTGGGTTGATATTTATACAGAAACACCCGTATTCCAGCATTTTTATGCAAGAATACGGGTATTATAACACAGGTTCTGAATAATTACTTCAAAAGTTCGCAAATAATATCTACACATTTATCCATATCAATCTTGCTCACATCTATGCATAATGAATAATTATCTGCATTTCCCATGGTCTGACCGGTGTAGGTCTTGTAATATCTGCGGCGCTCGGCATCCTGCTTACGGATAAACTCCTTGGTCACAGGCTTCTTTATTTTTTCCGCATCCATGGCATGCTCCATACGCCATTCCTCAGATGCTGCAAGGAAAATATCAAAGGAGCTGATGCCGGCTTCCTTCAGAACATAATTGGCACATCTTCCGACAATTATGCATGGATTCTGTGACAGTTCCAGAACCACTCTGCTCTGTGCCTTAAATATCTCATCATGAGTGGAAGTAAGTGATGCTGGTGAAACCATTTCTATAAATCTGGTAGTGGGAGTATACTTCTCGCCTTCTTCATCTATGACATCTTTCTCAATTCCGCTTTCTTTAACGGTCTGGCGCACAAAATCCTTATCATAGTACGGGATTCCCAGTTTCTTGCTGAGTTTATCAGCCAATACATGGCCATGTGTTCCATATTCACGACTGATGGTGATTACTTTGTAATTCATATCTTTTTCCTCGCTCATTTAGGATGAATATTCTTTCACTATACCTATATAATATATCAGATGTCATAATTTAGCTAGGGCTCTGTCCTACCTTGTTCCATTCAATTTATTCAGAAGAAACGTGTGAAGCTGACCCGATATATAAAAGATTCCCAAAATCGTATTTATCTGAGGCATCATAAGGAATGCCAGAATAGATAAAATCACAATCAATGCTTTTGCCCTTGTGATGTAAACCCGGATAAGCAGGCTTATAGCAATGACTCCAAAGCACATGAGATAAAGGGTTCCAACTATACCTGCCACCTGAGCAATGCTCTGCACAAATTCATTTTCAAAAGGTTTTACAAATGAATAATTATAAAGACCAAATGCAAATATCCCCAGATATGCTGTCCAGAAAGGCGGAGTATACTCCACTACAGGCTTGGGCTTAGGCACAGCAATATGAAGTCTTCTCAATATCAGGAGACTTATCTCATATACTACAAAACCCTGCATGGCTCCGGTAAGTGCCGTTGTTATAAGAAACATCCTTGCCACAAAATCATCGCTCATCATTGACTTCATAACTGCAATCTGCTGTTCCGTCTGAGGATTGCTTCCCGTAACCTTTGTCATCATTTCCATGGTCTCATTCATGGCAATCTGCATCTCGGTCACATACATGCTGAGTGACTGCCCCGAGATGGCAGCCACGATCACGATATCCAAAAGCTCGGCAATGGTGCAGAGCAGCATCACCAGAAAAAGGGTTTTGGTCATGTCCTTTTTATGGTAAATGCAGGTTCCAAGCACCATACCTACAAAGGACTGACAGGCAGCATTTATAGCCGTTGTGGGCGTACTCACAAGGATGCTGATAAACATGGAAGCTGCCCAGGCGGCAAGCCCTGCCTTCCCACCGTACCTTGCTCCGTAAGCCACCATGGGAATGGGCAAAAGGAACATAAGTATCCCATGAAACATTCCTCCGGTTTGCCGGTTAATGAGCAGCAATACTCCGAAAAGCGCCACGATCATGGCACCATAAGTAATCTTCAATGTTTTCTGATTCATTTTTTCTTCTCTCTTATAAATCCAAATCTATAACCATGTAATTTTAAGTCATTTTCGCTCCACGGGCAATGTGGTTTTTCTATCCGCCGCAACATCCGTCGATTCAGACCCCCGGAATGCTTCCCGCCGGCGAGAACCGTCCCTGATGTCTGACTCGACAGATGTCACGAATTTAAATAATTTTTTTAAAATTACAAATGTTTATGAAATTTTTGTCGACACTATGTATAGAGGCTTTGCGTAACAGCAAAGCTCTGACCTTTTTACTTTAGATAAAAGAAATTGTAACCATAAACCAGGATACCGAAGCTATGCTGATGAATAAGTTTAAGAAATCTTTATCACTTCAAATATCGGTAATATCCATATTATCGTACATAATTCTTGCCATCGTAACCATAGTAGTGGTACACATGCGATTCCAGGACAGAATGATAAAGGATTATACCCGTATGGGAGAAGGCGTTACCACTCTCATGGCTAAAGTTTATGATACCGATAAAACCGAAGAGTACATAGAAAAAAACTTTACCATGCCGGAATATAATGAAATAATCAAGTATTTCTATGACCTGAAGGATAATTATCCGGATATATATTATTTATATGTATATCGTTTTGATTCAGTTGATCCGCCAAACGCAACGGTAATCTTTGATCTAGACGAGGAATACACAGAAAATCCACCCCAGGAAAGTATAGACTGGATCGGAGAAATCTACACAGTGGATGAACCCTTTGCCTCAGAAATAGGCACCATCATGAATGGAGAATCGGTAGTTCATACAGTGTTCACCCATGATAAAGAGTATCTCCTTTCCTATGTACGTCCGATATTAGACAAGGACGGTAATTACGTCGCCAGCGCCTGCGTGGACTTTTCCATGGAGTATATGTTTAAGCAGGACAAAAGATTCATTTTTCAGCTTGCCGGCATACTTGGGTTACTTATGGTCATCATACTCACCATCAATATCCTGATACTCAGGCACAAGGTAACCCATCCTCTGGACCGCATGACTTCCTGCATCGACAGCTTTGTTTATGAAACCGAGGCAAGCCGCTTCCAGAACGTACAGCGTCTCGAATCCCTTGATTTCCGTCAGGAGGATGAGATAGGAGTCCTTTATAACAGCTTTGTCAGCAACATGAAGGAAAGTCTCTACTACATGTCTAATTTCAACAAGGCAAAGGATGAAATAGTAGAAAAGGAAAACGAAATTGAAAAGATAAGCCAGAAGACTTATACCGATGGGCTCACTCCTGCTAAAAACAAGGCAGCCTACATTGATGATGAAATCGTATATGACATTAAGATAAAGAACGGTCTTAAGGATATTGCCACCGTAATGGTTGATATAAACAATCTTAAATATGTCAATGACACCTTCGGACACGATGTCGGAGACAAATATATACTGGGATGCTACGACATCATTCAGGATACCTACAAAAACTCACCTATTTACCGTATGGGCGGAGATGAATTCCTTTTAGTGCTGACAGAAACGGATTTCGAGGATCGTGATCAGCTGTTTGAAGCCATTAACACAAAGTTTCAACAGTGTTATGATAATGAAGAGAAAGAACCTTACGAGCGTTACTCTGCGTCGGTTGGAATGGCCGTTTACAATGACGGCGATGAGTTCCGGGACATTATCAAACGCGCCGACAAGCATATGTATGAGCGTAAGATGATATTTAAAAACGAACATGGAAGCTATAGGTAAACTATGACAACAAGTGGAAAAACAAGACTATATTTATACATCGGATCCGTCCTCACTATCCTTGTAGTGTCTGCGTTTCTGGTCATACTCAATATCAACGAACCCGTGGAGTACACACGGGTTCCTTTTAATGTCCTTGCAATACTTACAGTCATATCCTGTATTGCCATGACACTGTTTTTTGCCAAAGGACCGGTTTTTGATATTTACGGACAGCTGGAAAGCACCAATATAAATGCCATGCTTCTGACTGTCATAATCATTATCCAAATCTCCTTTTTCTTCGAGATCATCTCTGTAAAAAACCAGCTCCTGAACTATCAGGTCTATACAGACATACGAAACGATATCAATGTTGCCTCAACCTACCCAGAAAGAAAGCTTGATGATCTTTTGGAGTCACTTTGCAAAGACAGCATTACCGAAATCTCCGTGACCGATATGTCCGGAACGATTTTACACTCCTCAGATAAAAACCTTATCGGCAGTACCGCAGAAAGAACCAGGTACACCTACGCCTTCAATAAGACAAGCAGTATCCGGTTCAGTGTGGATCCATTTTTTGTACGAAACAAAATAAAATCCATCGCTCTGAATCTCCTCACAGTCCTGGTAACTTCGGTTTTCTTCTCTGTTGAGATAGTCCTTCTCATGATAATGAATGTTTCGAAGGGAATGACTAAGCGGATTCTAAAGGATTATCAGCAGGATAAAGACAAACGGTCACAGATTCCTGAAGACGAATACGAAAAGATCAAAGCCTCCCTGGAAAATGCCGATATTCCGTCTGCCCTTTACTATATACGGCAGATTGCCTTTCTGTTCTATTTCGCTTCCAGGCTGTCTTCTTCATTTATTCCAATTGTTGCCAAATCCCTCAACAATCCCATAAAGGGAATGGCAGCTACAACCGCAGCAGGTATCCCTCAGTCGGCAGAGACTCTTCTTACCTGCTCCGCTATATTTATAACTACAGTTCTGCTGGAGAAAAAAGGCTGGAAGTTTCCGTTTATCTCCGGACTTCTTCTGGTATCGGCAGGAACCCTGTCCTCTGCCCTGTCCACCAATCTTTTCCTATTCGTGCTGTCAAGAGCATTGGTGGGACTTGGCTACGGTTTTTGCTGGATGACTCTCCGAAATCTTTCACTTTTCGGAAAGAATGCAAAACAGCAGCTTTTGGGATTTGCACTTTTGAATGCGGGAATCTACTCGGGAATGAACTGCGGTTCTTCTCTGGGCGCTATCCTTGCGGATGTTTTTGGCTATAAGACAGTATTTTTCATTTCTGCCGTTTTCACTCTTATGACCTCAGTCTTTATCATAAGACTTGAAAATGCTCTGCTTCCTAAAACAAAAAGCAATGATACCGAAATCAGACAAACCGCTAAGATATCCTTCAACGAGAACATTTCAGTATTCCTGTTTGTGATCCTAATGATCGCACCGGCAAGTATTGCAGCCTCTTTCCTGAGCTACTATCTGCCTCTTTACTTTGACTCCATGGGCGGAAGCATAACCGATGTCGGAAGATCCCAGATGTTATACGGAATACTCCTTGTATATGCAGGTCCCACTCTTTCAGTTTTTATATCGAAGCTCAAGGGCAAGTCCCTCAAGAGAATAAACTATGTTTATAATCTCATTATAGCTTTGAGCCTTCTGTTCCCGGTTATGGGAGCGAGTCTGTTCCTGCCTTATGTAAGCGCCTGTCTGCTTGGAACTGCCGACAGTTTTGGCTTCGGTGTACAGAACAACTACTTCCTCGGACTTCCGGCTGTTCAGAAGCTTGGACCGTCAAAATCTCTTTCGGTTCTTTCCTTTATAAAGAAGATGCTGGAAATGATCGGTCCCTTCGTATTTGCCGCAGCATTGACACTGGGTTACAGGGCAGGTATAGGTGCTTTGGCCGTAGCATTTGCTATAATGGCAATAGCATATTTTATTCATTCCGAAATTATGCAGGTTTCAAAAACAAAATAGGTATAGGAGCATAATATGATCGTCAGTGTAGTTTACGGAGGAACTCCCGAAGAAAGAGGGCCTTCAGAAAAAAATGCAAAAGATATTGCAAAAGCCCTGGAAACCAGGGGACATGAAGTTCATCTCCTTCAAATAGGAAAAGACATAATAAGTTCCATTCTTTCCGTCAAAACAGAGGTGGTTTACTTATGTGTCCAGGGAAAGGGTTACGGAGACGGAACCTTCCAGGCCATGCTCGAAATGCAGGGGATTCCTTTCACAGGAAGTCATATGCGGGCTGCGTGTCTCATTAATGATAAGATCCTCAGTAAATTGGTTTTTGACCGTTACGGAATACGTACCCCGAAATGGGATATTCTGACTAAGAAGCAATTTGAAAAAGGCGACTATCCCTATGAAGATTTTGGATACCCCTTCGTCGCCAAAGCTCCTACACAGGGAGGCAGCTTCGGCATCGAACTGATCAGATCACGGGAGGATATTCCGCGTATCGGGAGCGTATTTAAATATGACGACCCCATCCTGCTTGAGAAATTCATCCCGGGAGGGTTCTATACCGTAGGCATTTACAAAAGCAAAAAGAGTCTGGTTTCTCTTCCCGTGGTGGAAGGCCTTGATCTGGATAAGAAAGCTAATGCTGACGACGAGCTCATTACCTTCACGGGCAACTACGGAATACGCGAAAGCAAACTTAACCAGAATGTCACTGAGGAAATCAAACACCTTGCGATGGAGGTTTATCATGCCACCGGCGCAAAGGATCTCTGCCGTGTTGATTTTATGGTTTCCGAAGAAGACGGCAAGCCCTATGTACTTGAAATAAATGCCGTTCCGGGGCTTAAAAGACACAGTCTTATGCCGAAGGCCGCGGAGCTTGCAGGTATAGTTTATGAAGATATGATTGAAGACATACTTTACGCAGCATTAGACAACAACGCAGAATAAGGAGTAAATCTATGTTCAGAAATATGAAAATCAGCTTAAAGATCCTTCTGGTCATACTGATAATGTCTTTAGGTTCACTTATAGTGGTCTTTAGTGCTTCCTACTATTTTATGAATTCCATGGTCGATGAATTCCAGCAGACCAACATTACCCTGGGAATCAATTCTTCGGAAGTCACCAAGGCTTCACTTATGTCCCAGACGGAATACTACCTCCTGCAGCTCATTCAAAAGCAGGCCAATAATGCAAACAATGAGCTTCACGAAGTAAACAGGGCTGTTACGGAGGCTTCCAAATATACTCAGCATCTTTTTGAAACCCGGGAAAATCTAATCGGTCATGATATGCCGAGGCCTGACGAAACCGAAATGGGCGTGGCATCATCAAAGTACTTCCTGGCGAAGGGCGTAGAAGCTACTCCTGAAGTAATGCAGGAGGTTTACACCTTATCCTATTGTGAGTACATGTTTGCCCCGACTTTGGAACAGAATCCTATTCTGGATAATATCTACATCGGTACCGTAAGCGGTATTTCCTACAGATATTCAAGATCCAATGCTTTCAATCCCGATTATGATCCGAGGCAGAGAGACTGGTATAAGGCAGCTATCTCACATCCCGATCAGCTTGTATGGCTTCCTACATATACTGATTCTTACGGAAACGTATGTATCACTGCAGCCATGACCTACAGAAATGCAGACGGACATATTGCAGGCGTAGTTGCATCGGACGTACTTTTAACGAGCATCATAAATGAAGTTATGAATATGAAGATCGGCGAGACAGGTTCAACTCTGATACTTGATTCCGATTTGAATTTCATAGCTCACCCGAGTATGAACAATCCGTTTTTCAATTCTGACCTCAGAGGTCATTTTTCCGGCACTGACTTCATAAAGAATATTCATTCCTCAGATAGTTCTATCATGCAGACCGTCTACGAAGGACAAGACAGCTATGTCGCCTTTTCAAAGATGGCTGAAACCGGTTGGATATTCTGTGCGACCATCGAAACCGGCGAAGTAACAGCCCCTGCCCTGGAAGCCAAGGCTCAGAATGATCTCCTCACCGAAGCTTCTCAGAGGAACATGCAGGATCAGATATTCAATATCCTCCGCCTGTTTATGATCTTCTTCTCCATCATGGGAATCACGGTAGTTATGACCTCCTTTGCGGTAACCGGAACCATCACGAGACCTATCCAGAGGCTCGCCAGCAGCGTTCTGAAGATCGGTAAAGGTGAATTTAATGAGAAGATCCCTGTGTTATCCGGTGATGAGGTCGGTCAGCTGGCAGACAGATTCAACACCATGCAGGATGACCTCAAAAACTACATGCAGAATATAAAGAAGGTCACTGCAGAAAAGGAAAGAATCGGAACAGAGCTTTCGGTTGCTACCAATATCCAGGCTCATATGCTTCCCACAGTCTTTCCGCCTTATCCCGACAGACCGGAAATAGACATTTACGCATCCATGAACCCTGCAAAGGAAGTCGGCGGTGATTTCTATGATTTCTTCTTTGCCGATGAGACCCACTTTGCCATGGTTATAGCCGACGTTTCCGGAAAGGGAGTTCCCGCCGCACTTTTCATGGTCATCACAAAGACTCTCATCAAGGATCATGTTCAGCAGATGAAGGGCAAAACCTTAAGCGAAGTCCTTACCGAAGTAAATAATCAGCTCTGCGAAAACAATGAAGAAGAGATGTTTGCAACCTGCTGGATCGGAATCATTGATATCACCACAGGAAAGGGTGTTGCTTCCAATGCCGGTCATGAACATCCTGTTTTGCGGAGAGCCGGCGGTGAGTTCGAGCTTGTTGTATACAAACACACCCTCGCTCTTGCAACCATTCCGGGCGTCAAGTTCCGTGAGCACGAATTCGAGATGCATCCGGGAGATACTCTTTTCGTATATACCGACGGTGTTCCTGAAGCCACCAACATAAACAATAAGCTTTACGGTACCGACAGAATGCTGGAGTCTCTTAACAGAGACAAGGATCTTCCTCTTGAAAATATCCTAAAGAACTTAAAGGCTGATGTTGATGCCTTCGTGGGTGAAGCAGATCAGTTCGATGACCTCACAATGCTCGCTATGAAATATAATGGTCCCGCTAAATAAAACAGTAATCCACCTGGGACACTTCTCGCCGTCGAGAACCTTCCCCGGTGGATAAAAAACAAAACAGGACCCCTTAGAATCACACCTGGTTCTAAGGGGTCTTGTTTTGTTTTTTAGTTTACCTTCATAAGTGAGCTACTTTTAAACGTATTCCTTCTGGCTCCGACGTCTGTCATGAGCAATGTAGAACTTTGCCTTATCTTCGTACATCAGCCTGTCGGCTGTCTTTATGGCTTCGGATACCTTCCTTCTGTCCGGAATCCAGACAAAACCGGAAGCCATACTTACCTTGTCATTGTCTTCTAGCTCCTGACGGAACTGATACTGCTTTCTTTCAAAAACATACTTTTCCATATCCGGCGCCAGGACAACAAATTCATCGCCACCCACACGGTACAGATGCTCCATTCCGAAATGCTTGGCAATAAGCTTCGAAGCCCGGATGATGAGAAGATCTCCTTCATCATGCCCCAGGTTATCATTTATTTCCTTGAGCCCGTTAATGTCTATAAAGCCAACTCCAACACAGCCCTCTCCTGCTGCCAGCTCCGCTTCTTTCTTTATCATGGCATAACGGTTATGAGCCGAGGTCAGTGCATCATTGTCCGCCATATAAACAAGACGGTGTACAAGTGTACTGTTGGCTATCTTATAGGACAGGAATACAGCCACAGAGGAAAGCAGGAACTCCGTATCATCGCTTTCATCAAGTCTGTAATTCGCCGCAGCGATAAAACCGATGACTTCATCCTTTGAAAATACCGGAACAACTATTATCCGCTTCACCCCCATCAGTTTAAGCTGACAGTAAACATCCCTGTAGGAAACCCTTATTCTGGAAATACTATCAAGATTTACAGCCCTGCCGTCAACGCTCAGATCTGCCCAGAGCTTAAAATATTTGTTATACTCCAGGTTCTGAGTATACTCCTTTTGTGATATTATTCCCTTTCTGCACAACTCAAAAGGATTGTTTATTTTATCTCCTACCCTTTCAAAGATACATATCCTGTCCGGACTGATGACGCTGCCCAGTTCTTCCAGCACCCGGTTCATGGTTTCATTATAATCTTCAAAAGTATTGAGCAGCTTTGCAATACGGATAATGGCACTATCCAGAACATTATTTCTTTCAAGAGCCTCCTTTTCACTTTGCAGATCTATGTCTTCCACCGGGGGAACAACATTCTCAAAGGATGGCGGATTCAAGGAGGTGTCTTCTTTCAATGTATCGGAGAATCTGTCACTTCCTTCTCCCTCAACACGTTTTTCCGATACCATGACTATGAGTATGGCATAGTTTCCCGTAACCTTATCCCGTGAGAAAAGTCTGATATTGGTGTTAAACTTCACTTTGTCCGTGCTGACTATATCATAAGCGGTTTCCCAGTTTCCGGATTTAAGACATCTTCTGACAGATTCATCAAAAATCCGTTTTCTGTCTTTATCGGTATAGGTAATAACATCCGAAACCTTTATGTTCCGCCCATAAATAGTCTCAAGATACTCCTTATATACAGCATTTGCCCTCATAAGACGGTAGGTTTCAACACCGTCAAATTCAAGTATTCCGATGCCTATTCCTGCGAAGGTCTCCGCCACCAACATTCCGGCGTCACCATTAAGCTCCAGATCCGTAAGACTTGCCTGTCCCACCTGATCATAGAACTCTGACTCTTCGATATTCTCACGATACAAGCCGATACCCATATCACTTCTTTTCAGGATCTCGTTTAGCGGATTAGGCTTACTGTACAGGAACCCCTGCACTTTATCGCAGCCTATTTCTCTCAGGAATTCAAGCTGCTCCTCCGTTTCAACACCTTCTGCCAGTGTATCCACTCCCAGCTGCTCTGCCATCTCCACAATCTTTCTGATGATTCCCGCGGTTTTGACCTTCTTACTGAAATCCTTCATGAACTTCATGTCCAGCTTGATGAGATCAAAGTCGAAATCCTGTAGGACATTGAGGCTGCCGTAACCTCTTCCGAAGTCATCCATCCATATTTTAAAGCCCCTACTCTGGAGCTTATTCAACTGCTCCTTGATAAAATCGTGTTCCAGTTCCAGGACGCTTTCTGCAATCTCTATCACGAGATACTTTGGCGAAACCCCTGCTGCCTCCACTCGCTTAAGGATCTCGGAAACCATGTCGCAATACTCAAAATCATACTTGGACACATTAACAGAAATGGGAACGACCTGAACGATCTTACCATCCTGATATTTTCTAATATCCGAAAGCACCAGATCTATCATGTAAAGATCCAGCTTATGAAGAAGCTTTGCATCTTCAATTACGGGGATGAACTCCTCGGGAAGTATCATGCCGTTTACAGGATCCACCCATCTTGCCAATGCTTCTTCATTGCAAATAAGCCCGGTCATGGCACGCATTATGGGCTGATAATAAACCTCTATCCACCTCTCGTCCAAAGCCTGGCTGAAGTGTCCGAGAATATAGTCTCTTTTATCATCCTCCCGGTAAATCGGATTTCCCGGATCGGTATTCACTGTCCCTTTAAACTTTTTGTCACTTAGCTTGTATTCTTCTCTCATGATTTGTTAATAGCGATATAAATTCCTGAACATGCAATGTTTCAGAGAATTTAATCCTTTTCAACAGAACAAATAATCGTAATCTCACGCACAAATGGACGGAAAAGACACCTATCCCACCTTTCTATATCTAAGTACTTCGGATACTTTGTCAATTTTATAACCCTCTTTACAGGGTTAATAGAGTTTTAAGATTTAAAAAACACATGAAGGCCACGAGATATCCACCGGGGACGGTTCTCGCCGTCGAGAACCGTCCCCGGTGGATATCTCAGAAGCTTCTTAGAAAAAGTTTCAGCCGGGACATATGCCCCGGCTGAACTGTAAAACATGGTTTTATTTCTCATTCGGCATCTTCCATGCGTGATGATTGGTGTGAAGAAGGTGATGAGACTTTTCGGAAAGCGGCTTTCCGAAATAATCCTCATAAATCTTTGTGATGGATGGATTCTCATGTGAAAATCTGAGCTCCATACCGGCATCCTGTGAGTAAAGAACCGGTGCTCTTTCGGGAGCCATCTCTACTCCGTCATGGATAGGCTGTCCACCGCCGCCTACGCAGCCTCCGGGACATGCCATAACCTCAACGAAGTCATAGTGTACACGACCCTGCTTAAGGTAGGTAAGAAGCTTGTTTGCATTACCGAGACCATTGGTAACGGCAACACGAAGAGTCTTTCCTGCAAGATCGAACTCAGCTTCCTTCCAGCCGTCCATACCACGTACTGCCTTAAAGGCATCCGGATCCGGATTCTTTCCTGTTACAAGGAAGTAGGCACTTCTTAATGCTGCCTCCATAACACCGCCGGTTGCGCCGAAGATATTGCCGGCACCGGAGCCGATGCCAAGCGGCATATCAAGCTCTTCCTCGGGAAGCTCCTTAACGATGATCTGATCGGATCTTATGAGACGGTTAACCTCACGGGTTGTAAGTGAACAGTCAACCTCAGGATTTCCATGATCATCCACCATATTTGGATAAGCGCACTCTGCCTTCTTTGCAACACAAGGCATGATGGAAACGCAGAAGATATCCTTGGGATCCACCTTGAGAAGCTCTGCATAGTAGCTCTTTGTAACAGCACCAAACATCTGCTGAGGTGACTTTGCGGTTGAAAGATTGTCAACAAACTCAGGATAATGAGCCTTGACATATCTTACCCAGCCCGGACAGCAGGAGGTGAACATCGGGAACTTGTGGTTCTCGGGATTCTTCAGCTTCTCAAGGAACTCTGAGCCCTCCTCCATAATGGTAAGGTCTGCTGTAAAGTTTGTATCAAATACATAATCTGCACCTGCTCTTCTTAAAGCTGCCGCAAGACGCTTTACAGTAGCAAATTCAGGATCAAGTCCGAAAGGCTCGCCCCAGGCAGTTCTTATGGAAGGTGCGATCTGGAATACAGTGATCTTGGAAGGATCCTCCAGAGCGTCCAGAACACGATCCACATCATCACGCTCACGGAGAGCGCCAACCGGACAGTGAGTTATACATTGTCCGCAAAGTGCACACTGGGAATCTTCAAGAGCGTAAACTCCGGTAACATCCACCGTTACACGGGAACCGGTATTAACCACATCCCAGATATTGCTGTTCTGAATCTTGTCACACACCTGGATACAGCGCATGCACTGGATACACTTATCGTAATCTCTGATAAGAGGGAATCTGACATTACCCTTGTTTTCAGGAATCTGTTTCTTATAAGGAAGGCTGTGGATATTGAGATCATTAGCCACCTTCTGAAGAGTACAGTTGCCGCTTCGTACACAGACCGCACAGTTGGTGTTGTGCTGTGAAAGGATCAGCTTAACATTGGTCTTTCTTGCAGCTCTGGCCTTCTTTGAGTTGGTATAGATAACCATTCCCTCGGCCACAGTATTGTTGCAGGCTGTAAAGAGCCTTTCATATCCCTCAACCTCAACCACACAGACACGGCAGGCACCGATTTCGTTGAGTTCCTTCATATAGCAAAGGGTTGGGATGTGTACTCCCGCCTTGGAAGCAGCATCCAATATAGTTGTCTTCTCGGGAACCTGCAGGGAGATTCCGTCTATCGTAACGTTTACCATTTTGCTTCTCTGCCTCCTTTAAAGATTCCATAACCAAAGTGATCGCAATGCAGACATCTTCCGGACTCCTGGCATGCCTCTTCGTCGGACATACCGCACTCCATGATCTTGAAATCGTGCTTTCTTTCTTCCGGAGAACGCTCCATCATATTTACTCTTCCGCATGGCTTATGATCATCAAAGCGGACAGGAGGAAGCTCTATATCTGACTTTATCTCATGGAAATATCCGAGATATTCGTCAATGTTTGCAGCCGCAACCTTTCCTGCTGCGATGGCACGGATTACGGTTGCAGGACCTGTAACGCAGTCACCACCCGCAAAGATTCCGTCCTTGTCACGGATATCGCTGGTGTCAAATGCCTGAATCTGTCCACGCTCAACAGGGATACCGTACTCACCGAACTTACGTGAATCGATACCCTGTCCGATGGCAACGAGGACTCTGTCACACGGAATTCTGAGCTCTTCGGTATCAGCTGCCACCGGCTTCGGTCTTCCGCCGCTGATAGGGCCTACGATCTGAGGCTGTACCCAGATAGCAGCAACGCTTCCGTCGTCTTTCTTCTCGATACGTAACGGAGCATGAAGCTCTACAACCTCGCATCCGTCAGCAATGGCACCCTCAACCTCTTCGGGAAGGGCAGTCATATCAATCTTTCTTCTTCTGTAAAGGATCTTTACAGACTTTGCATTACATCTGATGGCAGAGCGCGCAACGTCCATGGCAACATTACCGCCACCTACCACAACTATATCCATTCCTGTGAAATCAGGATAATCGTCATCACCGATGGCTCTCAGCATTTCAACTGCAGAGATAACGCCCTCTGCATCTTCGCCTTCGATTCCGATCTTCTTGTCTGTATGAGCACCGATGGCAACAAACATTGCATCGTACTTCTCACGGAGATCTGCGATGGAGATGTCCTTGCCAATGCTTACATCGGTCTTCAGCTTGAATCCGCTCTTCATGATGCACTCGATCTCGGCATCCAGGGCTTCTCTCGGAAGACGGTATGCAGGGATGCCGTATCTAAGCATTCCTCCTGCCTTCTTTCTCTGCTCATAAACCTCTACCTCATGTCCCATAAGAGAGAGATAGTAAGCTGCACTGAGACCTGCGGGACCGCCACCGATAACTGCAACCTTCTTACCTGTTGCCGGCTGCTTCTCGCCGATCCTGAACTCATCCTCATGCTCAACCGCATATTTCTTAAGTCCGCGGATATTGATAGGATCGTCAACCATGGTTCTTCTGCAGCGTACCTCACAAGGATGCTCGCAGATCATGCCGCAGACTGCGGGAAGCGGATTGTCCTTTCTGATAAGGGCAACCGCGTCATTGTAACGGCCTTCATGTATAAGTGAAATGTATCCCGGAATATCCACATGTGCAGGGCACTGGGCAACGCAGGGTACAGGCTGATCCTGATGTCCCGAACATCTTCCGTGCAGTACATGCTCTTCGTAATCTCCGCGGAAACCTCTGATACCCTTCAGTACCATACGTGCAGCCTCTGAACCTATGGCACAGTCCGCAGAATAGTATATGCTCTGGGCGGTTTCCTCGATAACTGACAATGTCTCCATGGTGGCAGTTCCGTCAAGCACTGAATCTATCAGCACTTCCAGCTGTCCCAGTCCCACTCTGCAGGGTACGCATTTACCGCAGGACTGAGCGTGACAAAGGTGCAAAAATGAAGCGGCAAGATCAACCGGACAAAGTCCGGGCTGGCTTGCCGTGATTCTTCTTTCCAGATCCTTGTACAGACCCTCCACCGTCTTCTGCGCATTGTTTTGAGTTACAATGCTCAATCTACTCATGGTGTTTACCTCCTTACTTGGGAATGTCAGCCTGAAAAAATCTGCTTTCCGAAAGGCCGACTCTGCATGTCAGGTTTCCTCACGGGATTTCGACCCGGTATGCTCTTTCCCTACTCATTTAAGTTAGTCATAACTTACTGTTATTTTTAGCGTTCTAGATATAATTAAAGCAAATTAAATCATTTTTGTAAACTTTGACAAGTAAAAAAAACATATATGGATTCTTAATGTGCAAAATAGATAAATTTTATGAAAGAACCATCTGGTTATCCACCGGAAATATCAGGAATACGTCTGATAAATCTCGATGTTTGACTCACCAAGAGATATTTGGAATCAGAGTCAGCCATAATATGACCATGGATTGACCCAATTAATGCAATATTGAATTTGAAGTCATACGACCATGTTATGGTTATTGATATAGACCGATACTATTACCAACGATAAAATCTTAGTATTTTCCCAAAACCAAGCGATGTAGTAGGATTATGGCATCAGGAAAATCCAAGGTGAAAGCGAGGTAACGGTAATGAAGAGAAGGAATAATTCAGTTCAAAACCAAAAGCTGTGTATGCGAATGTGTTGATTTTAATAAATGTAAGACCGAAGACAAAAAACAAACATTTAGAAAAAAAGAGCCAATTAGATCTGCATCTGTATGTCAGAGATAAATGGCGAAAAACATGCATTTATAGAGGAGATCAATACCATGAGCGAATACAGATTTGAAACATTACAGTTACACGTTGGACAGGAGCAGCCGGATCCGGCAACAGATTCAAGGGCGGTTCCCATTTACCAGACCACTTCCTATGTGTTCCGAAACAGCAAGCACGCAGCCGACAGATTTGGACTTGCGGATGCCGGCAATATCTACGGAAGACTCACCAACTCCACACAGGATGTTCTCGAAAAGAGACTTGCTGCACTTGAGGGAGGAAGTGCTGCACTGGCGGTGGCCTCAGGCGCTGCAGCCATAACCTACACTATCGAAGCATTGGCAGCAAACGGTGGACATATAGTGGCACAGAAGACCATCTACGGTGGAAGCTACAACCTTCTGGCTCACACACTTCCACAGTACGGCGTTGAGGCAACCTTCGTGGACGCACACAATCTTTCAGAGGTGGAGGGCGCCATAAAGGATAACACAAGAGCCATCTACCTTGAGACGCTCGGCAATCCAAACAGCGACATCCCGGACATCGATGCCATCGCAGAAATCGCACACAAGCACGGACTTCCGGTCGTTGTGGATAATACTTTCGGCACGCCATATCTCATCCGTCCTTTCGAGCACGGCGCCGATATCGTAGTGCACTCCGCAACAAAGTTTATCGGAGGCCACGGAACAACACTTGGCGGTGTTATCATTGAGTCAGGAAAGTTCGACTACAAGGCAAGCGGAAAGTTCCCGAACATCACAGCTCCCAACCCGAGCTATCATGGAGTATCCTTCTATGATGTGGTAGGACCTGCAGCCTTCGTGACTTACATCCGTGCCATCCTTCTGAGAGACACGGGAGCAACCATTTCGCCTTTCAATGCTTTTCTCCTGCTTCAGGGAGTGGAGACATTATCACTCCGTCTCGACAGACATGCAGAGAATACAAAGAAGGTGGTTGAGTTCCTCTCTAAGCATCCGAAGGTTGAGAAGGTGAACCATCCGTCTCTTCCTGATCATCCGGACCATGAGCTCTACAAGAAATATTTCCCAAACGGCGGCGGATCCATCTTCACCTTCAATATCAAGGGCGGTCAGGAAGAAGCCTGGAAGTTCATCGATAACCTTCAGATCTTCTCACTTCTTGCCAATGTTGCCGACGTAAAGAGTCTGGTTATCCATCCGGCTTCCACAACCCATTCACAGCTTTCTGAGGAAGAGCTGCTGGATCAGGGCATCAAGCCTAACACCATCAGACTTTCCATCGGAACAGAGCATATCGATGACATCATCGCAGATCTGGAAAAGGGATTTGCAGCGATATAATACAAAACCACCGGGGACGGCACACATTGTACTGACCCCCGGTGGTTTTATAATAATCCTGAGACACATTGCATGATTCAAATTCAATATTATTTCTTAATGAGTCAACAATCCTAGATCTACGCTATTGACTCATATCTGACAATTCCGGATATGCGGTCATAAATAATAAGCTTAGGATTTGACTCATATTGGGCATTTTCCAAAGTGAATCAATGATCGTATAGTTTTTCTATGACCACAATTCAAATATTCTGAAATTTAGTCAACACTTTAGATGCAATTCATTGACTCCAAAACCATAATTATTAGATATGAGGTAATTCCTGAGTTGATTATTGTTGACTTTAATTTCAGATATCTTCTGATGAGTCAAACATCAAGCTTTTTAGAATAATTTTGAGACTGTCCTCGGTGATGAATCGATGGATTTCACAGCTCTTTATACTTCATCAGCTCCTCGATATAAACCTTGCCATACACCGACATAACGCTTCCTTTTCTCACGATGTAGCCGATGACCAGCGGATCCTCTTCCTTGAGCTTTATGGAAACCATACCTCGCAAAACTGCATCATCCTCCGAGAGCATTCCGCATCCCACAGAGTAGCCCTGGAGTCTCTCTATGATTTCCATGGTGGTGGCCCTGTCGTCGGACTTTATCATTTTCTTAAAGTCATAATCCGCCATGGCTTCTTCCGTCAGATAAAAGTTACTGTCGTCACTCTGATCAAAGGAAACACAAGGGTAGTCAGAAAGCTCCTCCAGGGAGATTTCCTTTCTTCCCGCAAACTTGTGGTTTTCCCAGACATAAGCATATGTTTCTCTCTGCATGAGCGGCGTAAATTCAAGGTTGTATTCCTTGAACAGCTTCTTTATGATACTTTCATTGGAACCGGAAAAAGATATGATACCAATCTCGCTTTTCATTGTCCTTACATCTTCAAGTACATCCCTGGTTTTCGTCTCATGAATGGCAAAAACATATTTGTCCGGATTGAAGGCCTTTATCACATCCGTAAATGCTTTTATGGCGAAATTGTAGTGCTGGCTTGATACGGAAAACCGCTCCTTGTCGCTGTCCCTGGACAAAAATCTGTCCTCCAGTATTTCGTACTGTGCCAATGCCTTCTTCGCATAGGCAACAAACTCCCGTCCCTCATCCGTAAGAGATATACCCTTGTTGGTCCTCTCAAATATCAGTATCCCAAGCTCCTCTTCAAGCTCACCTATACTTGTGGAAAGCGCCGGCTGAGATACAAAAAGTTTCGTGGCAGCCTCCCTCATGGAGGAAGAAGCTGCCGTTTCAAGCACATATCTGATCTGAGTGATGTTCAATTGTATACCCTCCATATACAGACCATCGGGGACAGCTCTCGCGGTTGAGAACCGTCCCCGATGTTACATTATTTCACATTAATCTCCATTCATCCGCTAAGATGCAGCACAAATAGAAATGAAAATATTATCACATTAAGTCCTTTAACGTTTTCGATCCGAGATAATCCCTTATAACTCGATTCAGTCCTTCCCAGAATCCGATGGTCTTGCAGGTTGATCTTCTGTCGCATTCGGCTGCACCCTTTGCAAGACAACTCACAGGCTCAAGTTCCTTTTCGGTAAGCTCAAGTATCTCGATGATCCTGTATTCCTCAGGCTTTCTGGTCAGCCGGTAGCCGCCGCCTTTTCCCTGCAGTCCTGTAATGAGTCCGTTCTTTGTCAGAGGCGGCAAAATCTGCTCCAGATATTTAAGAGACAGCCCCTGCCTCTCAGCCACATCCTTCATTGGCACATAACCATCCCCCTGGGTCAATGCTATGTCCAGCATAACCCTTAACGCATAACGTCCTCTTGTCGAGATCATAAAAGTCCTCCGTTCCTCTTGCGATCATCAGCCCTTTGAAGTTTTACTCCACGAGGAACTGGTGCCACAAATACTAACACTTCATTTCCTGCTAATGCCTCCGCCGCCAACGTAAGCATTACCCTGCACAGGTCAATAAAGCGTCAGTCCGTATCGGCACTTTATTCTCCCTGCATCTCATAAAACTCTTCCGTCTCGTCGATGTCATTGACAGGCGGTTTAAGTCCCTCTATCTTTATACCATTTTTTTCGGCATAATCCCATAATGCAGCGTGAATTGCCTGCTCGGCAAGGAGTGAACAGTGTACCTTAACGGGTGGAAGTCCGTCCAGCGCCTCCATAACTGCCTTGTTGGTGACTTCCAGAGCTTCCTGCACAGTCTTACCCTTAACAAGCTCTGTTGCCATGGAACTGGTAGCAATTGCAGCACCGCAGCCGAAGGTCTTGAACTTGGCATCCCTGACCACCTGGTTCTCATCGATGTCGAGATACATTCTCATGATATCTCCGCACTTGGCATTACCCACTGTGCCCACACCTGCGGCTTCCTCTATCTCCCCCACATTTCTCGGATTTGAGAAATGATCCATTACCTTTTTGCTGTATTCTGTTACCTGGCTCATGCGCTGGCCTCCTTATTCTTCTTTACAAAATCTTCGTACAGTGGTGACATCATTCTGAGTCTGCCCACTATCTGCTTTAAGCTTTCAACAACGTAGTCGATATCTTCCTCGGTGGTGTCCTTTGATAATGTTAATCTCAGGGAACCGTGTGCTATCTCGTGAGGAAGACCGATGGCCAGAAGCACGTGAGACGGATCCAGGCTTCCGGAAGTACATGCGGAACCCGAGGAGGCACAGATGCCCTTCTGGTCAAGCATGATAAGAAGTGACTCTCCCTCGATGAATCTGAAACAGAAATTTACGTTGTTGGACAGTCTGTTTGTGAGATCTCCGTTTACACGGGTGTATGGAATCTCGGCTGTCACCCCTGCGATCAGCTTGTCCCTAAGCCTGCTCTCGTAAGCACGGGTCTCTTCCATATCTCTTACAGCAATCTCTGTCGCCTTTGCAAAGCCGATAATGCCGGCGGCATTGGTTGTACCCGCACGCTTTCCTGATTCCTGTGCTCCGCCGTGGATCAGGTTTGTGATCTTCACACCTTTTCTTATATAAAGAAGACCGATGCCCTTAGGGCCGTTTATCTTGTGTCCGCTTGCGGACATAAGGTCAATGTTCATTTCATTAACATCTATGGGAAGATGTCCGAAGGCCTGAACCGCATCTGTATGGAAATAGATGCCGTGTTCATGTGCAATTCTTCCGATTTCCTTTATGGGTTCAACAGTACCGATCTCATTATTTGCGAACATCACGGAAATGAGGATGGTTGTGGGTCTGATGGCCTTCCTGAGGTCTTCGACATTAACAAGACCCTTATCATCAACAGGGAGATAGGTGATCTCGAAGCCCCTCTTCTCCAGGAATTCGCAGGTATGAAGAACCGCATGATGCTCGATCTGTGTGGTGATAATGTGGTTGCCCTTTTCACGGAGAGCATCCGCAACACCCTTTATGGCCCAGTTATCCGACTCGCTGCCGCCTCCGGTAAAATATATCTCCTTCTCGCTTGCACCTATGGCTTTTCCGATAGAGGCTCTCGCTTCAGCCACCTTCTCGGCAATCTTTCCGGAAAACTCATAGGCACTTGAAGGATTTCCAAACTGCTCACAAAAATACGGTTCCATGGCGTCAAACACTTCCTGAGTGACCCGTGTAGTCGCAGCATTATCCATATAAATATATTTAGACATGATCTGTGTTCCTTTCTCCTAGCTGTATGGTAGGTATTATAGTTATAATTTCCTACTTAGTCAATAGGTTTTACATCCGTCGGGGACGGTTATTGCCGCTTCTGATTATACCGAAGCAAATGACGCCGATAATGAATATATGAATATAGAGGGACACAGGCCGTTTGCTGAAGCGGTATATGAAAAACTAAAGGAAATGAAAGTGGGCTGATGCCGGAATTCCCTCTGTGGATATTTCTCGCCGGCGAGAACCGTCCCGGATAACCCGGTTTTGAGAGGTGTAAAGATGACTAATGATCAAATTGTTAAAGATATACAGTCAGAGCTGTTTTCAAGACAGGATCTGTCCTACCGAGAACTGCAGGTAAAGATCATTCCAAACATAGAGGCTGACTCTATAATAGGTGTGAGGACACCGGAACTCAAAAAGCTTGCAAAGGAGCTTGTAAAACGAGCGGATATTCAGGAGTTTCTGAACGATCTCCCTCACAGATATTTTGATGAAAACCAGCTGCATGCCTTTATCATTTCTGAGATAAAAGATTATGAACAGTGCATTTCGGAAGTAGAGCGTTTCCTTCCCTTTGTAAATAACTGGGCTACCTGTGACCAGCTATCACCTAAAGTGTTTAAGAAACACCGTCCGGAGCTACTAAAAAAGATAAAACAGTGGATTGGAGCAGATACAACCTATACCATAAGATTTGGCACAGGCATGCTGATGCAGCATTTTCTTGATGAAGACTTCGACCCGTCTTATCCTGAACTGGTGGCAGTTGTGCGATCCGAAGAGTATTACGTCAACATGATGATAGCCTGGTATTTTGCCACAGCTCTCGCAAAGCAATACGAAACTGTACTGCCATTTATCGAAAATCATAGGCTTGATACCTGGACACACAATAAAGCTATACAAAAATCAGTAGAAAGCTATCGCATTACCCCCGACCAAAAGGAGTATCTGAAAAGTTTGAAAATAAAAAACAATAGAAATAAATAAATCCATCGAAAAGACCCGGGAAGGAGAAGTACTATGAAAATAAAAGGATTGCTTTTTATATGTGTGGCTGCGATGACACTGGCCATCTCAGGCTGCGGTCAAAAAGAACCGAAAAACGTTGATTACTATAATCCTGAGACGCTTGGATTCACCGTGCCTAAAGAAGCATCCCTCGATGATTTTACCTGGTGCTTCACTCCGAAGTCCTATGACAAAAGTAATGATGTGGTTTTTACAGACCCTTATGCTGTAGACGGAGTATGGGAGTTTGCCACCTGGCATAAAGATAACAAGAAATCCGGCTATGTAAAGGATGTTTACTGGATGAACATCAAAATAGAGAAAAAAGGAAAATCCGGCATTCAGTCCAACGAGAATGTTGACCCGGGCGTGGCTGCAGACGTGTATGGATACCAGGCTTTCAAGAACAGCGATGAAGCAAAGTCTGCCGGTCTTTCGGGAAGTGATACTGCATCAAAGCTTCTTGAGGCCATGGATAATCTTTATGGAGATGTGCCCTGCCACGTAACTATCATTCATGCCGGAAGAGAGGATGAAAACGGCAGCTGGAGTGAGATAAAGACCGAGAAGCCCATAGAGTTTGAAGGGAAATATTATCCCGAACACCAGATTCTGAAGGTTGAGGACTCCAAGGGACACGTTATCATGTGTAACGATTTCGTGGATAACGGATCTGAGCAGCATGCTACCGCCACCTATGAAGTTTCAAAAAAGGATTTCATTTTGAATGGTATAGGCGGACTGTACAGAGCAGATTAGCCAAAATGAGCTCCTGCTGCACATCATCCATAGGAATCAAGTCTGGTTATAACAGACATGCCTTTCTATTCCTGTTTTTTGTTGCGAATGAGATAATTCTTCAAAAAAAGTGTATAATTATAGAAACAGAAAACATTGGAGGAAACCGCACATGAGCTACGATGAGAAAATTCCTTATAAAATCTATCTGAGCGAGGATGAGATTCCAAAGCAGTGGTACAACGTAAGAGCTGACATGAAAAACAAGCCTGCTCCGCTTCTTAACCCGGCTACACTTAAGCCTATGGGTTACGAGGATCTGCGTCCGGTATTCTGCGATGAACTCATAAAGCAGGAGCTTGATGATACAACCGCATACATTGACATTCCGGGTGAAATACTGGATTTCTACAAGATGTACAGGCCGTCTCCTCTTGTAAGAGCTTATTGTCTTGAGAAGGCTCTGGACACTCCCGCAAAGATCTACTATAAGTTTGAGGGAAATAACACAAGCGGAAGCCACAAGCTGAATTCAGCCATCGTCCAGGCATACTATGCAAAGAAGCAGGGGCTTAAGGGCGTAACCACAGAGACCGGTGCAGGACAGTGGGGAACAGCATTATCCATGGCTTCAGCATACTTCGGAATAGACTGTAAGGTTTACATGGTAAAGGTTTCCTATGAGCAGAAGCCCTTCAGACGTGAAGTAATGCGTACCTACGGTGCAAGTGTTACACCATCACCTTCCATGGAAACAGAAATTGGAAGAAAGATCAATGCTGAGCACCCGGGCACAACCGGAAGCCTTGGCTGCGCTATATCGGAAGCTGTTGAGGTTGCGACAAAGACAGATGGTTACAGATATGTTCTCGGAAGTGTTCTGAACCAGGTTCTGCTTCACCAGACGGTAATAGGACTTGAGGCAAAGGCTGCCCTTGAGAAATACGGCGTGAAGCCTGACGTGATCATTGGCTGCGCAGGCGGCGGATCAAACCTCGGCGGTCTCATTTCTCCGTTTATGGGCGAGAAGATAAGAGGAGAGCAGGATTACAGAATAGTGGCAGTTGAGCCTGCAAGCTGTCCAAGTTTTACAAGAGGAAAGTTTGCTTACGACTTCTGCGATACCGGAATGGTATGCCCTCTTGCCAAGATGTATACATTAGGAAGCAACTTCATACCGTCCGCAAGCCATGCAGGAGGACTCCGTTATCATGGAATGAGCCCGATCCTGTCACAGCTTTATCATGATGGTCTCATGGAAGCCATTTCTGTCGAGCAGACCTCTGTATTTGCGGCAGCACAGCAGTTCGCAAGAGTTGAGGGAATCCTTCCTGCACCTGAGAGCAGCCATGCCATCAGAGCCGCTATAGATGAGGCGCTTAAGTGCAAGGAGACCGGCGAGGAAAAGACAATTCTTTTTGGTCTCACCGGAACCGGATACTTCGATATGGTAGCTTACCAGAAGTTCAATGACGGCGAAATGAGTGACTATATCCCTACTGATGATGAGCTTCAGAAGAGTTTTGAGAGATTACCAAAGGTTGATCTTTAATAAAGGAATATATCCGGGATTTGAACTTAAACTCAATCCATAATTAAAAAAAGCGTCAGATCCATGATCCTTCGATCATAAGCTGACGCTCTTTTTTTATCTCACAGTTAATTTTCGTATACTACCGCTTCCAAAGGAGCAAGTGTACCTTTCTTACTTTCACCATTGGTACCCAAAAGCTGCTTTGCACCTTCCACACATGAAGGATCATAGGAAGCTTCCTCGAGAGAAAGATTTATGAGAATGGTTACCTTTCCGTCTTCGCTTTCCCTGGTAAAGGCAAAGATCTGCTCATGTTCATGGAATAACTCTGTGTAATCCCCTGTCTGAAGTTCCGGATGTTCCCTCCGAAGCCCGGAAAGGGCAATGTACCAATTAAGAACAGAATCTTTATCCTCAATCTCGGAGGCTACATTATACTTTGCGTAATCATCATATACCGGCAGCCATGGTGTTCCTGTGGTGAAACCGGCATTTGATGAACTGTCCCACTGCATAGGGGTTCGGGAACTGTCCCTTGCAAAATCATGGACACCCTTCATTGCTTCTGCCTCGGAATATCCCTCATCAATTGCGAACTTGTAGTGATTTCTGGTTGAAATATCATTGTAGTCTTCTATGGACGGCCAGTTTACATTAACAAATCCAAGCTCCTCTCCCTCCATGATAAAAGGCGTACCCCTCATGGTGAGAACAAGAGTGGCAAGAGCTTTGGCTCCTGAAATCCTGTCAGCGCCTTCCGGCAGGAAATGATTTATAGAACGGGGCTGATCATGATTTTCCAGAAACATGGGATACCAACCCCCGGTTCTTATGGTATTTTCCTGACTGGCAGTAAAAAGAGCCTTAAATTCCGGAAGTGACCACTCCCTGGTAACGCACCAGTTCATCTCATCCGAAAGACTTATATTCATATGTCCAAACTCGAACACCATGTCAAAAACCCCGTCAGGACCGACCCAGTTAGGGAGATCCGAGGCAGAAACTCCGTTGGCTTCCCCCACAGTAAAAATATCTGTACCGGTCTGAACCGCAGATTTAAATTCATGAAGATAGTCCAGAATGCCCTTTGTATTTGCTGTCATGGCATGAATGCCGACGGTACCGTCATTGGCATCAGGGGTTCCATCCAGAAACTTCTCGGGTTTTTTGATGTAGGTAATGGCATCCAGCCTGAATCCTCCCACACCCTTTTTCACCCAAAAATCAGCAACATCTATAAGAGCCTTACGTACCTCCGGGTTAGCCCAGTTAAGATCAGGCTGTTCAGGCAGAAAAGTGTGAAGGTAGTACTGGCCTCTTTTCTCATCATAGGTCCAGGCTGAACCTCCAAAGATGCTTCTCCAGTTAGTGGGGGCGCTTCCATCCTCTTTCGGATCCGCCCATATGTACCAGTCACTCTTGTCGTTGTCTTTTCCCGAACGGGATTCGGTAAACCAGGCATTCTTACTGGATGTATGATTAAATACCAGATCCATAACGATCCGGATGTCACGTTTCCCTGCCTCATCGATCAGTCTGTCCATATCCTCCATGGTGCCGTAGGCCGGATCGATATTATAGTAGTCCGCTATATCATAGCCGTTGTCCGCCTGGGGCGATACATAACATGGCGTAAGCCAGATGGCTCCGACGCCCAGATTTTTCAGGTGGTCAAGTTCAGAAGTGATTCCATTCAGGTCACCGATCCCGTCACCGTCTGAATCCTTGAAGCTCTTTACATAGATCTCATATGCAATGGTCTTCTGCCACCACTTATAATCATCGTGACCCAACGTTGCACCATCCTCATTCGTCTCGACTGCTTCCGACACGGAGACAGCATTATCCTCACTTTTCTTCTCTGATAACTCTGTCGTTGGAACAGCAGCACTTTCTCCAATATTTAAAACCAGGCTGCTGCACCCGGCTAAAACCAATGCTCCGCTCACCAGCAATGCTGTGCATGATAATAACTTCTTCATGTGCTTTTTCAATTCCATTTAAGCTCCTGCTTCCTTTGATACATCAGCTTGTCGGCACGGCGGAAAACATCATCATATGCTCTGTCTACCCTAGCCTGATATGAAGCGCATCCCACTGACACTACCGCTTTTCCCTCACGCTTATTGCGATGTACCTCATCATTAAAGTCCTTCAATATCATTTCGCGATTATCATAATCTGCACCCTTTAAAAGAACCACAAACTCATCTCCGCCGATACGGTATACAGGACTGTGCTGAAACCATTTGCATATCTGAGCACAAGCCTCTTTGATATACTTATCCCCCATTTCATGCCCCATGGTATCATTTACGTACTTTAGATAATTAAGGTCAAATACCGCAACCCCATACTCATTCAGCTTCCCTTCATGTACACGACGCTCCAGATCTGTCACTGCCTCAGTATAAGCCATCTTGTTTTTAACTCCGGTCAGTGCATCTATGTAAGCGATCCGTCGCATGGTTCCTATCTCCTTGGCACGCTCCTCAATCTTATCTCTGTAGATAAAAGTATGGATTATACAGGTTGCCAGCAGGCAGCCCATAGCATAAAACGGCACAAACGGATAAAAATTCTGGAACAGAACGAAAACGGTCATTATCAATCCGGAAAAAGCGACAGTCCTGTGTCTGTCTCTCTCAGGTCCGGTTAAATGCATTGTTACCGACAAGGTATATACCGAAGTGAGTGCAAAAATGATGATCTGAGTCACCAATGTCAGATATCTGGCAGGCAGCGGGTGATATAAGTGATTCTCGTCAAAATAGAATGAGACGGGATTAAACATATTAATGATAAGCATCAAAATCTGAGTCAACAGAATCGCCCAACCACTGTAAGTCAGCAAACGGTTAAACAGATTTTTCTGATTCAAATAGGTCACAACAAAATGAATCCAATAGAATACAGAGAACGCCATTGACAGAAAATAAAGAGTTGTGTCTATAAATGCGAGAGTTGTAAGTCCCGCTTCATACAGAACACCCCAGAAAATATCAGAAAAATAATAGAACATAACAGCAAAAAGAAACTGACGATAGCGGACCTCCGCCTGAGTCAGGGTTCCCTTTGCATGTAGCTTCATATAGTCATAGTTTATAATCAGATGCACAAAAATAGCCAGCATCCCAATAGTTGAATAGTTCATATCTTTCCCCCACTTAAGATATGATTATACACATATATCGTGTGATTTTCAAAAAAACCTCTAATTTCCTCATTAAGACGGCATCCTTCGTTCTTATTCAAGGTCACAATTTGTGACCTTGAAATATATCGACTTTTTTAAGCGTTGACTTAAGAATCATCAAGGTGCGCCTCAGCATACTCCTCAAATGCAGCCTGCCAGATCACGTAGGCGGAGTTTGTCTGATGAACATACTTGTCGCTGCAATACTGCTTTGCCAGACATCCGTCACTGTCACAGAGCCTTGAGGCTACATCTATATATCCCCAACCGTTTTGGGCTGCCAGTTCTGCCATCTGTGCATTCAGCGCCCGGATGTTGGCATTGTTGAGGGCCTTCTTTTCTGAGCCCTTATACATAGGTGTTGTACTCACTATGGTGATCTTTATATCGGGAATCTCCTGCTGTACTCTGCCAATATACTTAAGATACTGAGCCACTGTGTTATCTACACCTGAACCAAGATCATTCAGCCCGAAAAAGGTATAAACATGTTTTGCCCCCATAAGCTTCATGGCTTCCCATGCGTACATCTGCCCTCCCTGGTATCTTGGATTATAGGATTTCGACATGAAGGCATTATGAACCGAATAACTTACCTTGGTCAGAAACTTAAGATTCTGGAATATGGGAAATGCAGCATTTCTCATGGCATATAAGGAAAACCCCTCTGCCACCGAATCTCCCACAAGAACTGAGTCCTTGAAATATTCTCCTATCTGAAGGGCGTGAAGAGCTTCGTTCTGAAGTCTTAACTGTTCTTCAATCCACGCTTTGTTCTCCAGTTCCCAAAGAAGTTCCTCTTCTGTCTTTTCATAATCTGCCGGTAACGTCGGACCGATAGTCGTTTGCGACATATCAGTCGAGTCTATAGCAGCGGTTTCCGTTTCCTCAATTGCCTCTGTTACTGCCTCTGATGTTTCATCAGCAGCATCTATTATTTCTGCAACAGAGGCATTATTTTCTGTAAGGATTCCCGTTATGTCCAAATCAGAGACATTGGCTTCCGTAAAGATTCCTGTTGTTTCCGATGCCGAATCGGAGTTATCTGAGAATGCTTTCTGCAAAATATCGTTAGCAGCCGGAACTGCAGGATATGTTTCCAGGTTCAGTTCAATGATTCCCTGAGTATCTGCATATGAAGAAAATACCGGTACTACGGATAATACGGTAATTAACATTGCCGCTGTAGCTTTTCTTTTTTTAATTGCTCTCGTAATAACTCGTGGATCAGGCACCATTCAACAACCTCTATATCCTATTAAGCTTATCGATCATCAATTCAAATCACTTCTTCCGGCCATGGCTGAACCTTTTTTAAGATAAGCATCCTAAGATAATGTAAGACTTAAGTTCAACCTATATATTATGCTAAATAAAAATTACTGACCTAAATGACAGCATACCTTATGTCTTATTTCGACTCGGCGGTGATTCTTTATAAGGTATCAAGGCTGAAGAACTGCTGCTGCGGATTGAAGCTTTGCCATGATCCCGTTTGTAAAGGATTTCCCTGGGCAGGGTTTGAGTTGTACTGACCTGAATATAAAAAACTTCCGGAGGAACTACCGGGCACTGATCCGATAGAATCTTGAGGCTGAGACATATTGTCTGATGTTATTAAATCATCTTCATCCTCATCTGTAGGTGCTCCGCATACATGGCAGATCTTCTCGCTATCATCAAGTTTTGCACCGCATTTTTCGCAAAACATATTGCTTACCTCCATTTAATTTTTGCATTGGGACAATGGGAAGCTATGTAGTTAAAAACAAATTCGTACTGATGGGGGTAAGCATATATGTGATTATGCTGGAGCACATTGTTTACCTTTATAAGATCCTGTCTTCTTGAGGCAATGACCTTTTTCACATCTTTGTACTCGGACTCCATTTCATCTCTTGCACCCATGGAAAGGCCTACGGCTGAGGGACTATCACTAAGCATTCCCATAACGAAAAGGAGGGTTTTCATTTTCTGACTCTGATCCCTTTCGGCAGGAGTCTGAAGATGCTGTACGGAGGTTTCATCCATTGTATGTACCACCGTATATTTCCCGCCTTTTATAGCAACAATAATATAATAGGCGATGATACCAAGTACTATCATAAATCCGCCTATTCCGAAGGTGACTATCAGAAAGTTCCTAAATGCATCTTCAAAATCACCATCCACAATGAGCATCATGAGAGACAGCATTAATCCCACACCTAAACAAACTCCAAAGAAGATCTTGATGATCATAAAAAGAATCACTGGGTTGGTGATCATATTAAGCTCGTACTGCCAGTGGAAGGCACCATTGCTGTCGCGGAAGATACCTTCGGGGAGTGATGGATCCTGGACGAGCACAGGCTCACCGGTGGGGGCAGCGGGATTACCGGAGTATTGATTCCCCATCGAAGGATTTCCTGAGGGCATACCTGTGTATTGTCCCTGTGAACCTCCCATGTATTGGTTTCCCATGTAAGGATTTCCGGAAGACATTCCGGTATACTGCCCTTGGGAGCTTCCGGATGCCGAGCCATATGTGCCGGTATTTCCCATCGGCTGCCGGTTTGCATTGTACGGCCCCTGAGCTGCCCCAAATGTCATTCCGGCATTCTGAACGTTTGGATCCGGCTGAACTCCCGGTGCACCCGGTCTGATCTTTGCGGGAGTACCGCAGTTGGGACAGAAGCTTAAATTATCAGATATATTATTACCACAGTTTGTACAGAACATAGCGTCACCTCGTTGATTTTCATCACTTGCTTATCGCATCTTCATCGTCATCAAAACCACTCTTTTTATGGAATACCCAAAATTTATCTTTATGTTGTCAAAAACATGAAAATATTTGACCTAAACGACAACATACCTTGTATCTTATTTCGACACGGAGATAATTCTGTATAAGACATTAATGATTTACACGTTTTTTTATGACAAAAATTCCTTAAATCACCAGCAGCCGGTTTTATAAACGGATTTTCTGTCGATATATTAAATATAGTGGTCTTGGGAAAGGATTCCCGATTAATCAAGTGCGGAGGGATATATCGTGAAAAAGAAACAAAATAAGTCAAGTTCAAAGAGGATAAAGAATATAGTCAGTGCAGCTCTGTTGGCATCAATATGCCTCTCTCTTACAGCTTTTACTCCTGCAGAATCAAAGAATACAGTTCTGGCATCAAAAAAGACTTCCAAATCAAAGGAAGGTTCAACTGCATGGGACAATCTGGTTGGAAAGTCCGGTAAGGATTCTAAAAAGATATATGCCGAAGAAAATAAGTTTGAATTTGTGGACCCAAAGGAGACATTGACACAGGTGGGCTTTTTGACTCTGGCTGATGAATCCGGAAATTTCATACAAAACAAAAATGTAAAGCCAAAGTACACGGAGGTTAAAGTAGAACTTGATGATATTACCGCAACAAAACCGGACAAAGAAGGTTACATCGAAGTGACCGTACCCTACACTGTCAAAAGATTCAGGGAAGTTGTTTCTAAGGACAAATCCATAAGATGGCTTGCCAATGCATACTATAGTATGCCTGATTTCGTGGATTTATATACCGGAAATCTTTTGGGCTGTTACCACTGGTGGGATTACCGTCCCGAGGAAGACTATGACCCGGGAGTCACTACTGTTAAATGGGATGGGGAAAGCTACACAATATATGATTATAAAGGCGAAACCAAAGATGCTGTATATGACAATGAATATAAGGAGGCCGGTCAGAAGTCTGATGGAATGCATTATACCTGGGAATGCACAGAATACTATAAGCACATTTTCCGGATTCCTAAGGACTATGACGGACTCACCATGGTATTTATGAAAGAAAATCCCGAAGAGCTTGCCAAGGCTGAGCATGATAGCACTGCGGAGTACATATATGACAGAGCAGGCTATGATGTCTTTGACAAGGATCTTTACTATGGTACGGAAGTGAATGCGGATGATTTTTATTTCGTGAAGATATGTGACTACTTGACACTCCCACAAGCTAAAGCTTGATGGGATTCTTGCTTCAACCACCATGGTTATTGTCACACTCTCCGTAGAGAGCAGTTTTCCCAACGATGTCCACAAGCGTTTGGTTCGGCACAGCCCGTGCCTACCTTGTTATTCGTTAAGCTGTCATACGTAGTGACAGACCCATTTTTAGTATGTTTTTTGCAGCATTACCATCACGATCGTGGTATGTGCCACAAACAGGACAAGTCCATTCTCTGATGCTGAGATTTTTAATGTTCGGATTTTTATATCCACAGCAACCGCAAGTCTGGCTGCTTGGATAGAATCTTGGAACTTTGATTATCTCAGTACCATAGAAAAATGCTTTGTATTCAAGCATATCAAAGAACTTCGACCATGATACATCGCTTATAGATTTAGCGAGTTTATGATTACGAACCATTCCTTTTACATTAAGGTCTTCAATGCAGATGATTTGGTTTTCTTTCACCAGCCTTGTTGACTCTTTATGTAAAAAGTCATTTCTCTGATTTGTAATCTTTTCATGTATCCTTGCAACTTTGATGCGCTGCTTATTCCAATTTGCTGAACCTTTAACCATTCTGGAAAGCCTGCGTTGTTCCTTAACAAGTTTCTTTTCAGATTTAGCCAAAGTTTTAGGGTTGGAAATTGAATTATCATTACTATCTGTATAGAAGGTTTTGATACCAACATCCAATCCAATCATACAGCCATCATTGGAATAGAATACATCAGGCACTTCAACATTAAGTACACAAAAGTATTTACCGCTAGGTGTCTGTTTGACAGTAGCATTATTGATTTTTCCATCAACGGGCATTGAAATCTTAGCTTTTACATATCCAAGTTTAGGAAGTTTTATATACTTTCCTGTAACTGAAATATTACCACCAACATTTTGTGTGCGATAACTTTTGTTGTGATTATGTTTTGATTTGAATTTAGGAAACGAAGCTCTCTTTGCAAAGAAGTTCTTGTATGCCTTATCTAAATCTCTAAGAGATTGCTGCAAGGCAATAGAATCAACTTCTTTAAGCCATGAATACTCTTCAGTTTTCTTCATGGAAGTGAGCATGGAATTAGTTTCTTTATATCCAACAGAATTACCATTCTTGTATTCTTCAATACGAAGAGCAAGACCTGAGTTATATACAACTCTTGAGCAGCCAAATGTTTTTTGGATAATGGTTTCTTGTATTCTGTTTGGATAGATTCTAAATTCCATCCCTTTTAGCATTTACTATTTCCTCCAATTCAATCACTTTAGTTATTAGCCATATTACATAATCCGGCGTTTTACGAGTACCTTGTTCCCATGTTTGTACTGTACGCACATTAAGATGGAAACGTTTAGCAAATTGACTTTGTGAAAGTCCTGTTTTTTGACGTAACTCTAAAATTGTCATAAGTATTACCTCTTGAGATCATTGTACAACATTGTTGTATATTGTCAAGTGTTCTTTCCTTGATTCTCTATGTAATGTTTAAGAGTATCACTACTCACTTCACCAATACTACTTATTAAATATCCATCTGACCAAAATGTTTTCTCTTTCCAAAAGCATTTGCTGAGATAGGGAGAATATTTCTTCCAAATGTGAAATGTAGTGTACGATTTTAAAGTTCTTACATAATCTGACAAATTAATATTAGGTGTTGTTTCTATCATCATATGTAAGTGATCTTTGTCAACTTCCATATAATGTATCAGAACATTATGTTTGTTAGAGATAGTTTTAGTAAGTGTCTTCATATCTGAAGAGATATTATTAGCACTTAGCAAATGTCTGCGATATTTTACATACTAAAATTAAGTGGTAACGAAGTAGATATTTATTTCGATTTCCATGTTTATATTCTTTATTCATGGGATAGAATTATATCTTGTTTATCTCGCTTAGGCGAGATGTTAATTTAGCAAAGCGGCTTTCATCCTCGGAGCTAAAGCTCCAAGGTTTTCAGCCGTGGGAGATTTTATAAAGAAATGAGATAGAGAATTTATGATTGTTCAGTAAAGGAGAAAGCTATGATGAAGAAACTTGTGGCAGGCTTTGCTGCAGCATCTATGATAATCACGATGTATGCAGGCTTTGGGTATAGTTCAGATAAAGGATCAATGGCAGCTGAGCCGGTAGTTATGAAAAAGTCAGCATTAGGTACGCTGCTGCCAAAGGATGCAAAAAAGAATAGTGATACCGTTACGGAACTGGATGTGATCATATGCGAGTACGGGCAGGATACAAAGGACTGGTTCCTGGGCTCCGGTATGAAGGGTTCGAATTTTGTGAAGAAATTCGAAGAGGAAAATCCGAACATCAAATTGAACCTGGAGGTGGTCTCATGGAGTGATGTCTATGATGAAGTGGACAAGCGCATCAAAAACGGTAATGCTCCGGATATTCTGAATATTGATGTCTATAGCGATTATGCTGAGGATGGACTGCTACTTCCGGTAAAGGATTATTGTCCGACGAAGCTTTACAATGATTTCTTCAGTCCATTCCTTGATGAGTCTTCTATTGACGGTAAGGTTTGGGCGCTTCCGGACCTTGCTTCCTCCCGTGCGCTATACTGTAATGTGGATATCTTTGAGGAAGTGGGGATAGACTACCCGACTACCTGGGATGAACTTGAAGATGCCTGTGAGAAAATAAAGAAACACTACAAAGGGAAAGTTTATCCCTGGGGAATCGATATGACAACCGACGAAGGTCAGGCCGCATTCTCCTATTATACCTGGGGAAACGGCGGCGGATTTGTGGATGATAAAGGAAAGTGGGCAGTTAACTCTTCCGAAAATGTTGAGGCCCTTGAGTTCGCCATCGGACTTGTAGATAAGGGCTACACCAATCCCAAGCCTGCCACACAAACCCGTTATGATCTTCAGGACATGTTTGCGGAAGGTAAGGTTGCAATGCTGATCGGACCCAACCAGCTTCCGGCTTATGTTAAGAAAAAGGGCGGAAACATTAACATGGTTCCTGTTGCTATACCGGCCGCAAAGGGTAAGACCTCATCCTCCATCGGTGTTATGGACAGAATCCTGGTGTTTAAGGATGACAATGCTTCCGATCAGGATGCAAGAAATGAAGCTATCGGAGAATTCATGACATTCTTCTTTGCGCCCGAGAACTATACAGGATGGGTTGAAACGGAGGGTTTCCTTCCAGTAGTAAAATCCGGTGTGAAGCAAATGGCAAAGAATGATACTTCCTTTGAAGCATGGCTCGATATCCTAGATAACTGCAAGTTCTACCCCACCGAAAAAGCTGAGTGGGCGCAGGCTAAAAAGGACATAATCGCCGCAGAACAGAATGCCCTGAACGGAAACGATGTGAAAAAGGAACTGGATAAGGTTCAGAAGAAACTGAACTAAGGATTACATAACAAATAATGCACCGGGGATAGTTCTCGCTAGAGAGAACCATCCCCGGTGCATTTGTTATAAGTAAGATCTTAAATAATCATTCATTCCAGCTATCCCAATCGGTTACTTCTGATTCTACTTCCTTTCCTCCGGAATCTGAACTGTTAATAGTAATCTCACATTGATACCCTTCTTCAAATAAGGAGAGAAAGCGGTCATCCTCGATTTCGTTAAAAACCATAGTCCTGTAAGATCCTTCGGCTCCAAAGAGTTCTTTATCCCCATACCATTTTGTTCCCGTTGCCTCCTTGACATAGTAGTAACCTTCCGGCAACCAGGTTTCGACAGTGTTCTCACCGGCCACAAACAGAGATGCAACCGGTTTTTTATTCTGGTCATATACTTCGTAGTATCTGTAAGTATCAGGATTTTCTTCATTCACAACAATTATCAGATTCGTCTCTTCGCTTTTCTTTTTCTTATCATGCCATAACTCACCGGTTTCAGGGACAGGCTGAACACACTCCTTGGCACGCTTTGCCCAATCCCCGTATTTGCATTCTATAAAAGCCTGCTCAGCACTGTAATATTTGCCTTCATCAAAGAGTTTCACGGCTTTATCATATTCAACCTTGGCAGGAGATTCTTTTGCGGTTTTTTTATCTGATTTCTGGCCTGCAAAGCACACCAGATTTTCAACGACTCCCATCAGTACCAGTATTGAAAGAACCATAACCTTGAACTGTAATTTATTCATCATATAACATCCTCCTATATCTTACTTCGACTCGTAAACGGTTCTTCATAATGTTCGCACTGTAACACTTATATATAATTTTAAAATTCCTCACCATAAGGACTATGAACGTATCCTTATGGTGAGGATTTTATACATCAGCTGACCGTAATAACTGCTTCCGCTCACGCTGTCCAAACTCCGAAGCCCCGCATGACGGCTTTATCGAGCAAAAGACCGCCGACAGATTTAAGAATTCCATCAGCGGTCTCTTATAATTGCTAACGCTTATCCGAATATATGTCCCGGGAGTTTTTGATTGAGAAAAGACCATCGCGATTGCAGTAAAAGAAGATTCTACTGACTCCCCTGAGCTTAAACCGTACCTCTGCATTTCCCTCCGGATATAGCTTCACCATCTGCATATCATCGGATGAGGCTACCGCCACAAAAGAAATATAATGGTCCTTTGTCATGCTGTGGTCGATCCGCACATAATACTCATCCTCAACACGCTCGATGAATATCATATGATGCTCATCTGTCTGTTCCGCCTCTAAAGGCATAAGCTGGATGCCGTGACAATGAATCGACGCTTCGCCCATGCTGTGTATTACATTCCCACAGACCGGGCAGACATAAAACTTTGACCGCAGCATATTTGCCGATACGTTCGCATTATGAATGGTATTGCCTGATATCAGCTCCGACACCGATATGCTGAATGCCTCCGCAATAGACTCCAGCAGGGTAATATCTGGAAGCCCTCTCGAAGTTTCCCATTTTGAAACACTTTTATCGCTTACTCCCAGCTTTTCCGCCAGCTGAAGCTGTGTCATCCTGTTCTTTTCCCGCAGTTCTTTAATCACTGCGCCTGTAACATATTGGTTCATATTCGCTTTCACCTCTTTCCATAGGTATCGCCCCCTCACATTCGTTCGGCGGCACATCGGTCGGTGCATTAAAATCATGCTTCGCATGATGGCACCTCCCTCATGCACAGATTGTAAATCAGTTTTTCTGATAACGGCACCTACGAAAAGTAGAGTCAAACGGAATGTCTTTCGGTTTTTGCTTATCAGATATCTTTGTCCAGCTTTGCCTGAGCGGAGACGATCTTGCAGCAGTCGATAACGGAGCCTCCGCCCACTGCCAGAATGAAGTCGATGTTCTTTTCCTTTGCCAGGGCAGCACCTTCCTGCACCGTGGCATAGGTGGGGTTGGACATGATCCCGGTAAACTCAGTAACGCTTTTCCCGGCTTTTTTCAGGATGTCCAGCAGCTCGTCATAGACACCATTCTTCTTGATAGAGCCGCCACCGTAGGCCAGCAGGACATTCGACCCGACCTTGGCAAGTTCCGCAGGGAGACTACTTGCAGCCGCCTTTTCTCCGAAGTAAACCTTAACAGGATAACTATAGGTAAATATGTTCATAAACCAAAACCTCCTATGCCAATATCCGCCGGAAGATCTGACCTTCGGGCGGATATGTTATTCGCTATACTTGTAAATTTTTCAGCCATCTCTCAACAGCTTTTGCAGGACCGTTTTCCGCATCCCGCATTTCAACAGGAAGCCCAGCAACGACTGTTGCATTCGGTTCCAACTCACGGATCGTATCATAGGTACCGCCGTCCCCGGAACCCATATGCGTATTGAAAGGGATGATGGTCTTCCCGGAAAAATCATACTTATCGAAAAAGGTGTAGATGATCATCGGGAAGGTGTACCACCACATGGGGTAACCGACATAGATCCTGTCATAGCCTTCGATGTCGATCTCGTTCTTGATTGCAGGCCGCTGATCCTCGTCATGTTCTTTCTTTGCGAGTCTTGCCAGCGCGTTGTAGTGATCCCGGTTGCTGTCATAGGGTACGACAGGCTCGATCTCTGCGTTATCCGCGCCGGTCTGTTTTGCGATCTCTTCGGCTACGATCTTTGCCGTGCCATAGACGGAGAAATAAACTACCAGTTCTTTTGCCATATTCTGCTCCTTATTCTCAGTGTACGGTCATCAGGCCTTGTAGCTGAGCAGCCACTTGACAAGCTGGGGATCAAAATGGTTGATGATCTCGCTATGGCCAAGGTCTTTTTCCTTGATCTGCTCCATCTCTTCATTCGTAAGAGAGAAATCCCAGATATCCAGGTTCTGCTCCATGCGCTCCACATGGACGGACTTCGGAAGGATTGAAACACCGCGCTGGGTATTCCAGCGGAGGACGACCTGTGCCGCTGTCTTGCCATACTTAGCACCAATCTCTGTAAGCAGCGGATCCTTGAAGATCCCGTGCTTTCCTTCGGCGAGAGGGCCCCATGCCTGCGGCGCAATGCCGTACTCCTTCATGACAGCCAGCGCATCTTCCTGCTGGAAGAAGGGATGCAGCTCCACCTGATTGACGGCGGGGATAACTTCCACGTTGGCACACAGGTTCACCAGTACGAAAGGATAGAAATTTGAGACACCGATTGCCTTCGTGAGACCTTCCTTATATGCTTTTGTAATGCCTCTGTAAGCTGCGAAGTAATCGCCCATTGCCTGATGAAGCAGGACCAGATCCACGTACGGCATGTCCAGCTTCCGAAGAGAAGTCTTTACTGCCTCATAAGCCGAATCTTCGGTCTTCATGTCGGTGATCCAGACCTTGGTGGTGATGAAAAGCTCTTCCCGGGTCACCAGGCCATCAGCGATGGCATGCTTCACGCCTTTTCCAAGCGCCTCTTCATTGCCATAGGAAGCGGCAGTGTCCAGCAGTCTGTATCCTGTTTTGATTGCATCGTAAACAACCTGTTCGCATTCGGCGGCATCCGGGATCTGGAAAACTCCGAAACCCTCCAGTGGCATCTTTGCTCCGGTATTCAGTGTGACATATTCCATGGTCTTTATCTCCTTTCGATTCTATCGTTGTTCGACAGCTATATGTCGTTTTTCTCTTGATGATGCTATTTTATCGATATATCCCTTGCAAGTACACTGCTTTATATCTATAATTGTATACGTATCACGTATATATTGAGAGGTAAAAGAGACTAGAGAGGAAATGATATCATGCTGATCGAATCCTACCTGCTGGAGCAGTTTGAAGCCGTTGCCCGCTGCAGCACGCTTTTAAAAGCATCTGAAGAACTGCATATATCGCAACCGTCCTTGAGCCGTTCCATGAAGAAGCTGGAGGATGTACTTGGAGTATCCTTGTTTATCAGGGAAAACAGCAAGATCTCGCTGAATGAAACAGGAAAACTGGCGGCAGACTATGCCAGAAGAGCTCTGGAAGCAAATCAGGAGATGATCGAAAGGGTCACGGCGTTTGACCGGAGCCTCCGGACTGTCAGCATCGGTTCCTGTTCACCGTTCCCGATCAATGACCTGATGCCGATCCTGCAGGAACAGCTTCCCGGGAAAACGCTGTCCACTGAGCTTGTGAGCAACGATGATAAGCTGCTTGCCGGTCTTCGAAGCCATCTTTACCAGATGGTCGTTCTGCATCACTGTCCGAAGGATAAGGACCTGTTTTGCCAGAGATATCTGGATGAACAGTTATATATCTCCATTGCAAAGGATCATCCGCTGGCAAAGCAGGAAAGTGTCACTTTTGAAGAATTAAAAGGGCTCCACATCCTGATGACAGCCCATGTGGGATTCTGGATGGACGTCACTCTGGAAAAGCTGAATGCCTCAGATCTGCTGATCCAGAACAGCATGGACGCCCTGGGAGAACTGATTGACGCCTCCAATCTTCCTTTCTTTAATTCGAACCAGATGCTGAAAGCCGGCTATCTGCCGCCGGACAGGGTTGCACTGCCCATCACCGACCCGGAAGCCCATGCCACCTACTGGATCGCCTGTCTGGCTTCTGAACAGCAGAAATATCGTTCTGTTTTCAGTGCAGTCCGTGGGAATCTGTTGAGAAATCAATCCTAAGTCAGATCAAAATAAACGAGGGAGAAGAACAACCTGTCATGCAGGTGATGATCTTCTCCCTCTTTTCTGTTCCATATATTTGCTGACTTGTCCCTCATAATTTTCCCTGCATTTTCTCGTCCCGTTCTTCCTGCTGATGACGCAAAATCACATCCGCATTCTGCTTCAGGTTGAAGCCCTTCGCTCAGCGCTCATAGCCTGCTCCTTTGCCTAAAGCACGGTTCTGGATGTCGATCAGCAGATCAATGCATGGCTGCTGTGTCTGGCGGTAAGAATCCCGTACATTCGCGCGGGATATTTTTTCTTTCAGGGCATCCTCGGTATAATCCTCACCCAAGGATTTGAGACGGACAAATCTTTGCTGTGCACGGCCTTTAATTGCGATATTCTTTCCGCGTCTGATCTCATATCCCTCTTCTGAAAGCAGCCGCAGGAAGTCTTCCCAGTCCTTTGGCTTTCTCCGGATCAGTTTAATTTCTACGAGTTCGACTTTTGTAGCAACACTATAGTCTCGACTGTTGTTTACTTGAGCAACCAAATATCATAATGACATAGAGTGGCTACCTCAGCAATATTCTTTATTCTATTAGAGCATCTTTTGTAACTGTTTTTGAATAAGCAAAATCCATGTCACCATCTATAAGTACTATATCTCTGTACATATTAGTGTTAAGGAGTTTTATCACTTCAGCCTGTGAGATATAAAAACTAATCCCCGGCGCATTGCAACTCATAAGATTTACACCCGCGTCTTCAACATCTTTATGTGTAATTAAATACAAAATATTCTTTCTTCTTTTAATTTCTATTTTTCCCTTGACTTTAAACTATAGCGGCACTATAATATATTTTTACAGAAGCGCCGAAAAGGATGAAAAAATGCTGGGTTTTTCAGCAGAATTGTGTATAATATAGATAGAGGAACATGAGGTCTCTCAACTGAAATGTTCTTTTGCACTTGCAAAAGTGTTTTTTGGCCGACGAGGCCGTATAAGAAAGGATAATTTGACCGACGAGGTCACTCTGGTTAGCCAGAGTAGGGTATGGTTAGCGCCGTACCCTTATTTTTTTCCTATAACACTAAGGAGAATTCCTATATTGAAAGAGTATCTTAAGGCACAAAGCAAAACAAATGAGATTATCGTCGGGAATACGATCAATTCCGATGAGCTTGATCGCTTTTCGAAGTCAGACTTCCGTTGGGCTGACAACAGAAAGAAATCCTTCCGGCAAAGGTCTATAAAAAAGGGAGAAATCTACCAGTTTGAGTTTGGCAAGAATTATATCCCGGAGATGTCATATGAACATCGCGGGCTTGTGATTGGTGTCAAACAAAAACTTCTCTATGTGCTTCCTATCTTTTCCTATGATCCGGCAAAGCATACAGATGTTTATCATCCGGTCGACTTCCCTGCATCCAAAAGCGATATGTTTCTTTTGAAAAGCAGTGAGTTTTCTTTCATTTCACATGATTCAGTGCTGAAACTTAACGATATCAGAACCGTAAGTGTCAATAGAATTCTCTATCAACAAAGCGGAAGGATTGATCCTTCTTCAACTACATACAAAGAAATCGAAACGCTGGTCCTGCGTAAGTACTTTCCAAGTTTCCTGCGCGATTATGAGCAGAAAAATAAAACCATAGAATCTCAAAATGAGCAGATCAATACACTCACAGAAGAAAAAACGGCTTTAGAGACTGAAAATAATCAGCTCAAAGCAGAAATCGAATCCTTACGGAATCAACTTAATGCAAATGCAAATAACTGAAATCAAGGGTACTTCCAATCGCGGGAGTACCCTTTTTTAAATCTTTTTTTCGACCATAATTCAATAAAAGATAATCTGAGTCTAGCACTTATCAGTGTGACCTTTTTCCAGATAATGCAAGAGAGTATGGAAAAACCGCAGCCATCTGACTCAACAGACAACTACGGTTTTATATTATCAGGTTTAATAAACGTATTCTTATTATATCATCTGATCCGCCCTAAGCGCCTCCACAATAGCCTTTTCCTTCTTAGGCGGACACTGTGGTTGCTTTGCATTCTCAGACTTATGTGACCAAACATTCTCTCTAATCTCAATCCCACATTTCTTTTTTACCTGTGTAATATAAAGAGTTGAAACGTGCATTCCATCGTTATGGTCTGCCACATATTTCCTAATCTCCGCATATGTAGCCTTGGTCTCAGCACTTGTCGCATCCAACTCATCCAGATCAATCTCAACCTCCAGATAATCATCCGGTTTCTTTTGGGACAAAAGAACAACCGTCTCGACGTCGTTTCCTGTGGGTAAAAATCTCGTTATTGAATCAGTCAAACATTTTTGATTAAGAATACGGGATGTGAATGAATTATGCAAGTTATCGCAACATTTTTTTAGTTTTTTAAATCATTTGTACTGTTAACCTTCAAATTGCTCTTCTTATGCAATGAGTTTTCCTACCTGTAAAATACCGACACGTGCGTTGTTCCATTCGCTTCATCGGGGTACTCACGTTCAAATCTCATCCCTATCGATTCGGCGGTTCTGATGGACGCTTCATTTGTATACTTACAGTAAGAATACAATGCCGGATAATCCGTATTCACAAGCGCCCAGTCCATCACGCCTTTCGCTGCTTCCTTTGCATAGCCCTTATGCTGACAATCGCGGCGAATATGATATCCTATCTCCGGAAGTATTTCGCCGTCTATATTCTGTAATGTAAGTCCGCAGTCGCCTATCATTTCCCCGGTCTTCTTAAGGCAGACAGCCCACATTCCAAAACCGGTCTCATTATACCGGTTCATGTTTCGTTCTATCCATTCCCTGACTTTCTTTTCATCAAAGATGTATGGATAATGCTTCATGATTTCCGTATCTGCAAGGACCAGATACAAGGCGTCAAAATCATCCTCATTCATCTGACGCAAAAACAATCTGTCAGTCTCAACAATCACTTTCATATTTATAGTTCCTTACTGTCCCCGATGCACTTTTCAAGCGGCTGCACCTCACAGCCCTTATCCGCATAGTACTTAAACATCTCGTCCATCTTTTTCAGATCATAACTCGTTACACAATCGGATATCACACATACCTTATATCCGGCTTTTGCCAGATTATAGCTTGTTGATTTAACACAGCCTGTTGCATCGGCTCCGGTAATATAAAACTCTTCTATCCCGTTTTCCTCAATAAATCCGGCAAACGCTTCACTCGTAAGAGCACTGGCCTTGGACTTTTCAAATATATTCTCTGATACGACCTTAAGTTCAGGAACCAATTCAGAGCCTTTGGTATCCGGCTTGAAGGTTCTTGTTTTTTCGGACAAATTGTAGTGCCTGATATAGATAACATGCATATCGCCCGTCACTGCCCAATCGATTGCCTTGTTTACCTGCCCTATGATCTTTTTGTAATTCTTCGTAATGTCATTCTGAAGGTCTATCACGACCAACGCTTTATTTTTCATTCCCGTTCTCCTTCATATCTTTTGGCTATTTCAGAGGTGATCTGATAGAGCTTTTCCCTGATCCGCTCCGGTTCCAGGACAGTCACCTTATCCCTGCATGAAAGCATCCATGAAAGCAATCCCTCATCATCTGCATATTCATGTTCAAACAATAGGCTTCCGTCATCTTGTCACCAATTCAACTTCATCTTTTGTCAATTGAAACATAAAATCATCCGGGGATTGGGGGTTGTTCCCAACGAGCTGCACAGGCTTTGTCTGGACACAGACATTGCTTGCGCGAAAGAACAAACTCTCTCTACTGTCATTAGTTGCAACAAGAATTGTTTACCAACTTTAAGAACTTCTTATCATTCATCTGCTCGTTCGTGATATACTCCCCATCACAGAATAGCGAATACGTCGTGATCGGAGTCGGTGCATTCTGAGCATCTTCTCTGCTTTCAATTTTTACAGCACTTAATGATATACCGTTCTTCTCAGCGGTTTCTTCCAGAACCGGTACATACTTTGCATTAAATGGGCACTGATTCGTATAGTAAAGAACATAACCGCTCTCATCTATGTGGGGATGTCTGGCACATTCCTTGAACACTGGTTTCTCGGTTCCTTTTTCAAACGGCAAATACCATAACTGTATCCCATTATCAGCTTCATCACCGACTTCAAAGCCTTTATATTTCAGGAATTTCGGATCAGCCAGAAACGGCTTTTTCTTTGCTGCAGCAAGAATGCAAAGTCCTTTCTTTCCCTTCTCCTTGCTGTCTTTGATGCATTCGGAAAGCAGGTCGCTTGAATATCCATGACCTTTGAAAGAACCGGAAACCCATAGGCAGTCTATATACATATACCCAGGTGCTTCGATTGGATTCCATGCATGCTCTGCAGGAATATATTCTATGAAGCATTTCCCGCGCTCCACACTTTTTAAGAATACAAGCCCCTCATCAAATCTGTCCGCAAGCCACGCCTTCTTTGAAGATACCTGTACATCTTTATTGTTGGATATGGCACAGCAGATATGCTCCTCTTCCAGATTCTCTTTTGTAACCCTGATATACTCCATAGCCCTCTCCTCCTACTCTCTCCGTTCCACTTCGGTCGGCGCAGAGCAATCGTCCCCCGGACGATTTGCGCCCTCCGGATCTTTCCAATATCCTCCCTTATGGAAGTTCTCATTCCCTAGAGGTTTTGCTGTCAATCGGAACATAACGCAGCCATCCGGGCAAACTACAGTTTTCGTGTACTTGCTGTCTCCACCAAGGTTTTCAAGATCTCCGCCACTTCGAACAGCCTCCATCAACGGATACAGCAGCATCATGGTTTTGGAACAGATTCCGTATCCATCTTTGTTTACCGGGCATCCGTATGTGCAGGTGTATGTATCGCCTATCTCTTCTCCGTTTCGGCAGTACCGCTCTGTGTGATCTCCCCTGAGAAAGCCTGTCACTTCAACCGTAAACTCATACTCTTCATCAAACCACTTCTTCATCGTCAGCTCTCCTGTCTACACTCCGTTTCTGTCCGCGCTAAACGGATGTCACCCGGACATCCAGCGCCCTTGTATGATCAGTATACCTGTTTAGGAAGTTAATATCCTGTCATTTTATGTCCGGATCTGTCCTGATAAAGTGCCCTTCCTGAACTGCCGCAAAAGTCGCAACCGCACATACCGGAATCGCCAAATACTTTAGTGGGACTATGGGAAATGTCAAAGGCAGTATAAAAAGCAATACCCCTGTCACCTTATTCATCACTGAATGAACCGCCACCAACTTTCTTTGTACCAATGTGTCCCGAAATGATGTTTATTATCTTTATCAGCGCAATTATTACGATCCATATACACAACCATGCCGGCATACTTATCACCGGGAGCAGCTTTATCAAGCATACTACTACGAATACAAAATCCGCAGCAGTATCAAATCTCGTTCCAAACTCGGTGACAGTATTCATTTTTCGGGCAATAGTTCCGTCTATCATATCTGTTCATCCTTCACTTTACCATTGCAAAACGCAGCCATCTCTTTTTCAAGCAGGCGGAATACATTCGCAATCAGATACCCATCCGCTATCGCATGATTCATACGAACCGACACCGGCATCAAAAGTCTCCCGTTTTCCTCACGGTATTTCCCCCAGTTGATGATCGGCAGAAAATAGAGGAATCCATCTGGCAGTTCAATATTCAGGGAATCATAGGACAGCCATGAAATGTAGGAAGCATCAAACCAGTTCGGATGCTTTTCCATATCAAGGCCATACTCCCTCGTTTGTTTTGCCTTCTCTATGTCAGAGACAGCATTTTTGTAGAATGCGGCATAATCCGGATCATAACTTGTATATACCGGCGTACAGGTCTCGGTATCCTCATGAAAAATATACTGCGTAGGGTTAATCCTGTCATAACAGATCAGTTCCTCAGTCTGCCAGAGATACCCCATTTTGTAATCATCCCGGGAATTCAATACCATGGAAAGGATATATAGGAAATTGACATAGAACTTCGTGTTACTCTCCTTCGAGCACTTAACAAGCTCCGTCACATCAACCCTTGCCGTCATAGAAGTCGAGCACTTGCAATCCTCCGTAAAATGCCGGAATACCCCCTTCCTGTAATAGGTTTCTTTATCAATAACTCTATAGTTCATATCTTTACCCTCTTCTTTTCATCATCAGATAGCAGTTTATCCCCTTTTTATAAAAATCAGGTAGTTCTCCGACACACTTATACCCCAGATTTTCATATAATTTCCTCGCTCCCGGGTTAAAATCATCTACAGTTAAAAAATATTTTGCCGAAGAAGAATCGGAAGCATTATCCTCAAAAAACTTCATCAGCTGTTTACCGATACCACAACTTCTGTATTCTTCCTTTACTGCAACAATATGGAGATAACAACAATAGTCATCTCCTATACTGCTCCATACCAGATATCAGTACATTCATAGATATCTCGAAGCTTTCATCAATAGAAATCGGATTGCCAAAAGAATTATGGATCTGTAGCATGATAAATCCTTCAAGAAAAGCTCTGTAAGTTCTAAGCAAATGATTTGCCACCTCTCTATCTATACCAAGACTATCTGTTTGTTCAAAGAAGAATGAATACAAGCCCTCTGTAGCTTCAAGTAAAGTTTCATCAGAGTATTTGTTATACCAAAGCATCGCCTCAAATACACCCGGATTCTCCATAGAAAATCTGTAAAATGCTATGCCATAATTTTTGAGTTTTTCTTTTGGACTGGTTGAATCAATTCCTGCAACTATCTCATCCGAAACCTTCTTCCAACCATAGATCATAAGCCTATAGTGTAAGTCATCTATTGATTTTACATGATTATATAAAGAAGGTTTTCTGATTCCTAAATATTCAGAAAGAGTTGTAACGCTCAAATATGACAACCCCTTTTCATTTGCTAATGTAGCAGCTTTTTCTATTATTTCTTCCTTAGATAATCCTGTTCTTGGCATATTTACTCCCATTCCTTATAAACTAACACTGTTAGTCTTATTATACTAACACTGTTAGTTTTGTCAATGATATTTCTATACGAACCACTTTACCAAGCATTTTTTAATAATAGAAAAAGGACAGGTTTTTTATTCCCTGTCCTCAAACTTATATCATCTTAAAAAACTTTAGTGCCTCAGTAATAGCATTCTCCTTTTCTGGTGTTGTTCCCGGCTGCCTGCATGGCCGTAGATACGCGAGTATAAATATAGCATTTAGTCTTCTTCATAATATTCCTTTCAATTTTTCTTGACTGATCAGAAAAATCCCTTTATTATCGTTAATAAGGAAATGGGTTTTCACCGGGTAGGGCTTATGCCTGACAGGACTTGCTCGTTTCTTTTTTTATTTCTAAAACATCATATAGGTATTTCTTCCCACTTGAAGCATGTCTTATAAGCAAACGACCTTTAAATATATTGTATCGAACCACTTCCCCATCCTCATTAAATATCGGAACAGCAAATCTAGTCTCATATCGGTACCAACCATTCTTTGCATCTCTGCCGTGCTTAGCCTTTCGGTTATTCTCAAAAATACCGTTTGTAGCAATCTCAATCATCTCCGGCAAAACCTGAGCGGCATTAGCCTTAGCTTTTGCAACTGCTCCTTTTAGCTTCTTTGTGTAAACAGATCCAGCATATTCCCCGGGTAACTCTGTCCCTATATAAATCATTTCCTTGTCTTCTGCGATACTGTAGAAGTCTCCTACGTATTGCTTAAGGTATTTTTCGACCGCCTCCTGTAACTTTTTCAGTGTCCAAAGTTCCTGAGAATAACCAAGATCCGCAGGTCTTTGGCAGGCAACATCGATGATCCATGCAACTGCATCATCGGTAATCTCAACAGGACGACCTTTACGTTGATCATCAAAAAGAGCGCCAGATCAGGATTTACTGAAACCGAATCATCAATAAAGAGACATATACTTTGTATTTCATAATCAATGTGTTCAGTTTTTATTCTCAAGATTGAAATGATATGTATAACGGCTGCCAACGTAATAAGTCTCGGTATATTCAAACCGTTTTCCCGGTTCTGCCCCACTGACATGACATGAAACCAGAAGTGCACACGGTTCAATCTCCAGTAATTCCTGCTGATGTTTGTCAGACATCACTGCACGGAAAGTGTAATCCGCAGCGACCGGATGGATGCCATATTGTTGATCCAGATATTGATATAGGGAATGCTCCAGACAATTGACATCCAGTGCCGGCAGAAACTTTATCGGAATATAGGTTCTGCTCAATGCAGTCCGGACTCCGTCTATGGTTCGAATCCTGCAGATGAAATGTATCAGCTCCTCATCCCGGAGTCCAAGTTTTTTCTGAGCATCCGCTGCATCTGCAGCCCGTATCACACGATAATCAACCAGAATTGCCCCAGGCTTCTTATGTATACCCTCAATATCGCTGGAAAAACTTGATCGGCCCAGATTCGTCACCTCTTTTAATACATTTGCCTCAGGATCTTCTACAAAAGAACCTTTTCCCGGAATCCTTCGAATATAATGCTGATGAACCAGTTCTCCCAGGGCCTTGTTGACCGTCATCCGGCTCACCCCAAAACGTTCGCAGAGCTGCATTTCCGTGGGAAGCTGATCTCCGGGCAGAAGAGTTCCCGTAGCAATCTGTTCAGAAATATACTCAAAGATCCTTTGGTATTGTGTCTTCTGTTTCATTTGTTGACCCTTCATCCAGTTTTTTCTTTGTTCAAAAGAATATGCGAACATCATATTTGTCTATACATCCACTCAAATAATACTATTTTGCCATTCGAAAGTCAAATAACTTTGTATATACAAAATAGCATGTTAATGTATTGACATTTCAATCGTGTCATCTTATATTATATTCAAATGTATATACATTTAATTGCAATTAAATCAATTTTCGAAAGCAGGTTCCAGAAAATACGCAGTCCTGTTTTCAATTATTCCGCAGTATATTACGGAAACTCAGAAATTTCTGAAACAAGCCCTGTACACACGGCGAAAAAAGGAGGCACTATGAAAAACATCATCATTCTGACACACGGAGAATTCTCCAAGGGCATCACGCAGTCCTGTCGTATGATCATCGGTGAAGCTGCAATTCCCCTCGCACTGAGCATTCAACCGGATTCATCCGCCGACATGGTTAATTCCATGCTTGAAAATGCTCTCTGTCACTATCCAAAGGACGAAACGATAGTTCTCCTCACCGATATCCCCGGCGGAAGCACTACCAGATCGGCTCTTTCCATGCTGAATACGCATACGAATCTTATCATAGTCTCGGGCCTGAATCTTGGGCTTCTCCTCGAAATCGCCGTACTGGAAAGTACCGGTGATCTTATGGAAGATCGCAGTCTGATTGAAGAAATTATCGCGGATTCAAGAACAACAATTCAGATCGTCGGCGATTCCACCATATCATCATCCGATTATTCCACAGGTTCAGACAGTCTTGCTTTTGCTGACAGCGATGAACTGTAAAAAGCATTTTCTGTACTGTCGCATTTCACTCAAACAAACAGAAAGGAACACACACAATGATAACGGTACTTCGAGTTGATGACCGTCTTCTTCATGGCCAGGTTGCCGTTTCCTGGATCAGTTTTCTGAAAGCAGACGTGATTCTGATTGCTAATGACGATGTTATTCGCGATACAACAATGCAAACGGCATTTCGATTGGCTTGTCCTCCCGGTGTCACACTATCCATGAAATCTCTGGACGGTGCTGTCAATGTGATCAATAACCCCAAGCATGCATCACGTCGTATTCTTATACTAACAAAAACCATGAATGACGCGGAATATGTCATTTCAAAGACAGAAAATGCTGTTAAAACCGTTTTGATGGGCGGCCTTAGAAGCGGAGAAGGAAAGAAGCAGATTGACATGAACTCCTACATGAATTCAGATGACATCCGAATTATGAATCAATTGGAATCCCAAGGGTTGGAACTATACATGCAGGCGGTACCGTCATCAAAAAAACTCTCTTCGGAGGAAATACGAAACATTTACAATCGATAAACACAGAAAAGGAAAGGTGAAATTATGAGCTTTATTCAGGCGGCTTTATTGGGCCTTCTCGCCGGCATCGGCATTTGGGATAGCCGTGTTTTCGGAATCATGATGATTGACCGTCCGCTTGTTCTCGGACCGCTGGTTGGACTGATTCTCGGTGATTTTACAACCGGCATAGTAATAGGTGCATCTTTGGAACTTGTCATGATGGGTGTTGCGGGAATCGGATCCGCTACACCACCGGATACCATATCCGGAACAATTCTCGCAACAGCATTTGCCATTATTTCCGGCTTGGACATCAGTGCTGCAGTTGCGCTGGCACTGCCTATAGCAACTCTCGGTCAGCTTGTCGGTATTCTCGACCGTACTCTGAATGCAGCCTTTGTACGTCAGGCTGATAAAGCAGCTGACAGAGGTGATTATAAAGGCGTTGACCGTGCTCTCTGGTGCGGTGCAGGACTGTTTTTTATCAGTTATTTTGTTCTTGTTTTTGCCGGATCGCTTCTCGGATCTTCCGTAATAGGTGCTTTTGTAGACCGGATTCCGCAGAGCGTCATCAAAGGTCTGAGCATCGCCAGCGGTATGCTTCCTGCACTCGGAATTGCCATTCTCATGCAGCTTCTCTTCGATAAAAAGAACGCAGCATTTTTCTTTATAGGCTGGGCCATCACTGCACTGATGGGTGTCAATACCGTCGGAGCCGCTGTCATCGGAACAGCAATCGCATATACCATCTACCACTATACTATGGCTGCAAAGGCAACCACACCGATTGTGTCCTATGCAGAACCATCTGAAATGTCGGATGATTTGGGAGGAGAATTGTAATATGGAAAATCAAACCACGAACAATGAATCGGTTATGACCAAAGATGTCTTCAGAAAAACCTTTTGGAGATCTTTTCCTCTTCAGGGTTCTTTCTGTTACGATCGTATGCAGAACCTGGGTTTTGCCTTCGGTATCGCTCCTGCTCTGAAAAAACTGTATCCGGAAGGAGAAGAAGCCAGAGCTGCACTAAAACGTCATCTTGCAATCTTCAACACCACCCCTGCAGTAGTAACTTTTATCACCGGCGCCGCAATCGCCATGGAAGAACAGTTTAAATCCGCCAAAGAGCGCGGCGAAACACCGGATGAAGAATCCATCAATGCAGTGAAGACAGCGTTGATGGGTCCACTCGCAGGAATCGGTGATTCCTTCTTCTGGGGAACACTCCGCATTATCGGTGCGGGCATAGGATGTTCTATCGCAGCCAAAGGCAGTATTCTCGGCGCGATCCTGTTTCTCCTGATTTACAATATTCCAAATTTTTTCGTTCGATACAAAGGTCTTGAAATCGGTTATAAGAGCGGCATCAGCTTCCTTGAAAGCATGACAAAAGGAGGTGCTGTGGCAGTTCTGACAGAAACAGCAAAAATTCTCGGTCTTACGGTTGTCGGCTCCATGTGTGCTTCCATGATTTCTCTATCCACACCGCTTGTCATCACTGTTGGAGGCGCAGAAGTTGTTCTTCAGGACATTTTCGACGGAATCATCACCGGTTTTCTCCCTCTAAGCCTGACCTTTATCATCTACAAACTTTTACAGAAAGGATTCAAGACGACCACACTTCTCTGGGGTATCATCCTTGTAGGAGTGCTGGGCTCCGTTGTTGGTATATTATAATGAGCACATCAAAAATGTATGATTATATCTGTGAAACACCGGCTGTGCTTCACCGTATTATCGACACCAGAAAAGAAATTGTACGGGAATTTGTGGAATTCTACAAAGATAAAACTATCGATCAAATATATCTTCTCGGCTCAGGAACCAGTTATCACGCTGGTGTGAATGCCAAAAGATACCTTGAAGAAGTCCTGCAAAAAAAGGTATTTCCCATGTATCCCACACAGTTTAACCGGAATGAGATAGTATTCGATAAAAACACACTTGTGATCGGAATCTCTCAGGGAGGGCAGAGTCTTTCTACGGTTGAGGGACTGGATTCAGCTAAGAATCAGGGGCTTTTCACCGCAGCGGTATCCGAAAACCCCAGCGCTCTGATCTTCCGTCATGCAGATACAAAGACAAGAATCTGTGTGGATAATGAGAAGTGCGGAGCAAAAACAAAAGGCTTTGCCGGTTCCACACTTACGATTGAGATCATGCTGACTGAACTTGCCCTTGCAAAAGGAGAGATTTCCGAAACGACCGCACAGACATACTATCAGAGGATGATCCGAGTTATCGATAATCTCGGAAATATTATCCTTGCGGCGGACAAGTGGTATGAATGCATCCGTGAAGATTTCCTTCCTGCAAGGCGTATCATTGTTGTCGGATATGATAACAATTACGGATCGGTTTTGGAAGGTGCCTTGAAAATTCTGGAGACTGTCCGTCAGGGAGTTACCGGATACGATATTGAAGAGTTTTTCCACGGAATCTATAATTCCATTACCGAAGATTCCTACCTTTTCTACCTTGCATCCAAAGGCGATTACAAGGAGCGGACCGAGAAACTGATCGAAATCCTCGGGGAATGGACACCACACAACTACCTCATCGGTTCTCCCGACGGAATCCGGTGTATCTCAGATAGATACTGCCTTGTGGATTTTACTGAGGATCCGCTTTTCTCCTGCTGGGAATACATCATTCCACTTCAGATTGTCTCATGTCGGGCAGCCGCTGATCTCGGCCGGAATCCGGATATTCCGAAGGACCCGAATTTCCACGCAAGGATCGGAAGCAAGGATCTGGACGGTATCAGAGATCACTACGAAGCTGATCCCAGCTGATTTTTTTTCATAAAACTGTTCAAAAATGCTGCTGTCAAATCTCACCGACAGCAGCATTTCTTTCATATCTTACCTGATTAAATCCCTCAATCGATGCCGCAAAATGAATGCAATCATAAATACCTTATACAAAATGACGTTTCATCTCCACGCAGAAAATATCATCTGCCGGCTCAGAAACAGTTATTCCCGATTCTTGTACAGCATAAATTAAGTTTCTGATGCATCCTTGTTGTCATGCAAGGCTAGTATTTCTGCGATAAGGCAATACTTAATGTGTCAGATACTTATTATTCGATGTACTAGTGCCGAAATAATATCATTATCTCTGCGTTGAAGTTCACCAAGTGCATAGGCTGCTTCTCAAACGTGAAATGCTCGAAAAAGTGCGTAAATTCAAGGACTTCGACTACTTCACCTTTTGCAGTCCCACGACAGTCTCCACATGAACCGTTTGCGAAAAATTATCCACCGGTCTTACTCTCCTAAGCTCATACCCATGATTCCTCAGATACTTTACATCCCGGGCTAATGTTGCCGGGTCGCAGCTTACATACACAAGCTTCTCCGGTGACATCTCTACTATGGTTGCCAATGCTCTCTCATCGCAGCCTTTCCGGGGCGGATCTACACACACCACGTCTATGCGCTCTTCCGGATGCTGTTTGTACCACTCGGGAAGCACCTCCTCTGCGGCTCCCACATAGAACTCAGCATTGGCAATGCCGTTAAGCTCCGCGTTCTGCTTTGCATCTCTGATGGCCTCAGGGATTATCTCAACACCGTAAACCTTTTTCGCCTTCTGAGACATGAAAAGAGAAATGGTGCCGATTCCGCAGTAAAGATCCCAGACGTTTTCTGTCCCTTTCAGGTCTGCAAACTCAAGTGCTGCACCGTACATCTGCTCTGTCTGCATAGGATTTACCTGATAGAAACTGAGCGGAGATATGCGGAACTTTATATTTCCGATGGAATCCTCGATGTATCCCGGACCGTAGATATCATCAATCTTGGTGCCCATGATGACGTTGGTTCTTTCAGTGTTGACACTGAAGCTTAGGGAATCAACTCTCGCATCCCCTCCACACAGCACCTCCACAAGCTCTTCCCTGTACGGCAGCGCCCTTCCGTTTATCACCAGGCACACCATCAGTTCCCCTGACTTAAAGCCCTTTCTGATAAGCACATGCCGAACCAGCCCCTTACCTGAAACTTCATCATAAGGGTCAATGTCATAGCGCTCCATCCATGCGATGATCTTATCAAGTATGATCTTGTTTTCCTTTACTCCCAGGAGACAGTCCTCACACTCGATAACGCTGTGGGTCCGGCCGGCATAAAAACCTGCGATGATCTTCCCTTCTTTGTTCCTTGCTATAGGGAACTGGGCTTTGTTACGGTATCTGAAAGGATCAGCCATACCAACTACAGGTTCAAATGTCTCGTCCAGAACCTCCTTCTCCACCTCACCGATGCGAAGCAGATCATTATAAACCTTATCCTGCTTAAACTTCAGCTGAGCCTCATAACTCATCTGCTGCAGCTGGCATCCTCCGCACTTCCCGGCAATGGGGCATGGCGGTTCTGCACGGAATTCACTTTTTTCCAAAACCTTTATAAGTCTTGCGAATCCATAATTCTTTTTTACCTTGGTGGCTGCTGCCAGCACCGTATCCCCGATGACAGTATCCTTTATAAACCACACAAACCCGGCATCGGTTTTACCGATGCCGAGTCCTTCACTTGAAAAATCTTCTATTGTAACTGTAAACTGTTCATTCTTTTTCATCTGAAAATCTCCGGTGGAAGCATTAGCCTCCAGGTCTATCTCCGGATGAAGCCAACCTCTGAACAACTATCCCGTTACCTGCGCTCGATAAATACCTTTCCGGCAACATTAAGGGTGACACTTTTAGCGGTGTTCAGTTCTATGTTGTCATGAACCAGAACCGCCTGGCCTGTACCGGTCAGTCTGGCCTTATCCAGAGCAAGATTTGCGCAGGAGGTATAGTCCCATATCCTGTTGTAATTTTCCGGTTTGTGAATGCATATTCCCTGGGACAGTGTAAACTCCGGGAGCTGCTGCACACGTATAGCCTTCAGGATATCATCATTTATGCTTCTCAGACGGTCTATAACTTCATCATCACTATAGTCTTCAAAAAGTAATACAAACTCCGAGCCATCGTATCTTGCAGCATAAAGATGTTCTGATACATATCTCTTAAGGACATTGGAAAACTCCACCAGGCAACGATCACCGGTTCCATAACCATACATATCGTTTATACGTTTCACATTGTCGATATCAAGCATGGCGATTCCGAAAGTCATATGCTTAGCCGAGCATCTTTCAAAGAACCTGTCTGCCATATCATTAAAAGATTTACGGTTTGGAAGCCCTGTCAGGTCATCTTCTACTGTACGTTTCTCTAAAGCCGCTCTGAAATCATAATCCAAAAAGTCCATAACATCAACTTCAATCAGTAAACTCATGGCACGATTCTGAGCATGCAAAGCCGCATTGGAATACTCGCGGAACTTCTCAAGTTCCTCGAACTTCCTGCTGTTATTCTGGCTGTTCTCATAGAAATTGAGCTTTATATTGCAAAGCTCCTGCTTGAATCCGTAAAGATCCGTATAATTCAGGAAATTCTCCATTTTTATGGAAAGATTCTTGAAATAATCCACATAACTTTCATTTTCCGCCAGAATGTTCAGTATAAAGAAATACTCCGAAACGTAATCCCCCTTAAAATTCTTTGAGGAAAAATAGCTGTTAATCTTACCGATATAAGCATCATCCCACTTATGGTCCCCTGTAAATTCATTCCACACAATATGGGCAACGGAAATATAAGGTTCAAAGGAAATACTCTTATTCTCCTGAACATAATTATCCATTTGTGTGATAATGTCTCCGGCGTTTGTGGTATCACCCAAAAGCACATAACATCTCACCAGAGAGCAAAGATGACGCACATAGTAAAGCGGGTAAAAATTTTCCCTGTTTATCAGGTAGAAAAACCTCTCCGTGGCAAGTTGAAACTTGATACCCTCATTATAGTTGCCTATGTTATAGCAAATATCGGAAAGATCCAGATAAGAACGGATCAGTATATGTGCAAACTCCTTGTGTTTTTCAATGTTTTCTTCGGAAATCCTTATGGCAGTGGACAGACACTGCATTGCATTGGACTTATTGCCCTGTCTTGTGAATGCACTGGCCAAAAGTGTTATGGCACGGCACAGCTCGAGCTTGGAATCAGACTCAGTAGCATCTTTGATGGTTTTTTTCAGATATCTCACACACTCACTGCAGTTGCCCCTATTATAGTAGTATCTTGCAATATAATAATTACACAGACTTGAAAGCGACTTATCGCCTCTTCTTCTGGAAACCTGCAGAAGTTCATTGCACACCCGTAAGGTTGACTCCAACGCCTCTTTCTTGTTCTCTTCCAGGGAATCTACCTTTTTGATTATATCCTGACTGTATCTTGAAAAATCCATACTACCCTCTTTATATAAAATCCCACTATACACGAATCCTTGCGGATTCTTCTGAACCGCTCTAAGCCGCGTGGCTCCCACGATTAAAAAGCAAATCGTGGGCTCTCAATAACCCTATAGGAAACATCGGCACGAAAGGATATATATATTAAGAAATTACATGAAAATAAATATTACAAAAATAGAATAGAATTCTTACACGATTAAAGAATAAATCATAAGGTATAAAAAAACGAGTCCTTTTTCAGGACTCGTTGCTTGTTCTTCTCATATTTGAATCGATAAGACGGTTAAATCCTATCCATCCGTCTCCTTCGGAAGCCTTTCCGTTTTTATCCGCCGCATCAAGAGCCTCTCTCATGGTCTCAAGCTTGGCATCAACATTGTCCGCAAAAGACAGTGCCATAGCCTCCATAAGTGCCGGCTTCTTTGGTGAACCAAACTCAAGCTCCCCATGATGAGCCAGGATACAGTGTCCAAGCTCCGCAGCAAGAGTTGGGGGGAACCCTTCGATACTGCCTGCGACTTCTGTTATCCTCTGGTATCCGATAACTATATGTCCGATAAGCTGACCTTCATCACTGTAATCATTTCTCGGAAATGCTGTAAGTTCCCTTACCTTACCGATATCATGGCAGAGAGCCGCAGTCACTAAAAGGTCTCTGTGAAGATCAGGATAGCGCTTGGCAAAATCATCGCATATACCGGCCACAGATAATGTATGCTCCGCAAGTCCTCCCACGTAACCGTGATGAACCGACTTTGCCGCACTGTGAAGCATAAATTTCTTATGAAAATCTGCATCCTCCATAAATATGATATTTAAAAGCTTATTGAGGTACGGATTCTTAACGGATTTTATAAACTGACTAAGGGATGCTTCCATCTCCGCAGCCGGTCTTGAAGACACCGGAAGGTAGTTCTTCGGATCAAATGATCCTTCCTTTGCAACTCTCAGTCTCTGAATACTTAACTGGTTGCTGCCGTTGTAAACAGTAACATTACCCTCTACATAAACATAATCCAGCACATCAAAATCACTGATTCCGGGAGAATTGGGCTCCCAGACCTTGGCATCTACCTGACCTGTTCTGTCCTGCAGGATCACATTGAGGTACTCTTTACCGTTTTTTGTAAGAGCTGCATTCTTTGTCTTTACGAGATATACGTCCGAAACCCTTGCTCCGTCATAAAAATTCTCGATAAATCTCATCCCCGGCGCACCGGCGGAATCTCCGTTCATTTCTTTAAAAAACTCGTTTATTTCCATACAATCTGTCTTTCTAATAAGTTAGGGTTTTGTTTATGAGTAGTTACCGCACTGAAAACCGATTCATTTTCGGGCGGGTATGCCGCTTACCGAAGCCGTGGCACGCTGCTCATACTATCATGTTTTTTATCTTCCCGCAACGGTCACCGAGAAATCAGCCTCCTGGTACCCCGATCCGTTTTGCCTTATGATAGTGATCACGGCCTGCTCTTCACCGGTCAGCTTCCTGAGTGCAGTTTCATAGTCAGAGATACTTTTGATCTCTTCATCATTTAACTTCACAAGAACGTCCCCATTCTGAATACCTGCATTATAGGCAGGAGAGTTTTTGACGCAGGACTGGATATACAGCCCCTCCTTCGGAAAATCCGCCTCAGTGATTTCATCGGTAATATCGGACGTGAGCTCCTGGGCTCTGATACCGAGATACGGATATCTCGTACCATTGGAGATGGTTTCAATCTCATCGATATAATCCGAAATACCCTTTATTCTGTGATAACCCTCTGCATCACTTTCATCCGAATCAAGCCATCCCACCAGCTCTCCGGCAGTATTTATAACAAAGCTGCCATACTTCGGGTCAATGTCTACATCTGCGATCATATCCTTAAAATAGCCGTCTACCTGGATCTCATCGTAGGAAACTGAAGCTACAGACCCCACGGTGGATGAACCGTAGGCTCCCGCAGGGGCTCCCACCGCAAGGATCATATCTCCCCTCTGAAGCATTGAAGAATCACCGATCTCTATGTTTTTGATAACCTGACTGTCCCTGAATGTAATGGTTGATAAAGGAACTGTGACTACCGCTATTCCATCCGTTTCATCAACAGCCTTAACTGAAGCGCTGTAGGTTCTGCCTCCATAGAATACCACCTCAATATCACCTGCATCCTTTAGAACCGAATCTGTTGTAAGGATAAGTATCTCCCCGGAGGTTCTGGCTATAATCACACCTGAGGCACTGCTTCCTGATTTTACATGCTCTCCAAAAAGGTCCGTATCTGTAACACGACTCCTGACCTCTGTGAGAGCATAATCCGCGCTGAGAGCCACCTTTTTCAATGTGTTGTTCAGGCGTTTGTAATCTTCGATATTGTACTCATAGTTACGTACTTCGTCCCTTACCACTTCTTCTATAGGTACAGTCTCAACGGCAGTATCCGTTTCCGGAGCTTCAGTAACCTCCTCTGTGGTTTCCGGCTCAGGGGATTCAGTAACCTCCTCTGTGGTTTCTGCCTCAGAAGGCTCGGTAACCTCCTCTGTGGTTTCTGACCCGATTTCAGTTTCCGGTTCAGTCTCCTCCGGCATTGATCCTGTCTCAAATTTAACCGTTTCCTGCTCTTCATTATGGAAAAAATCGGAAAACAACGGCCTTGTAGCCGCAAATGTTCCGGCGCTGAGTACACCAAATAAAAGTGCCGAAAAAGCAATCCTGATATAGTGCCTGGTCGTCTTTTTCCAGCCCTCTTTTCGTCCCACAATATTCTCTTTTATAAAGTCGTTTTCTCCCATAGCACTTATTATATACAACCTGTAGGATACACGCAAGAAAGTGCAAACGGAATTCCACCGGGTTATCCATCGGGAAAGGTTCTCGCCGGCGAGAACCTTCCCCGGTGGATAACCCGGCAGCACGAAAACCGACAGCTTTTAGTAAGTGGCAAAAGCCTTCCTCATTTGCTATACTGAATTGCATGAATGATAAAGCTTTAAACACATTGGAATTTAATAAAATAAAGGAACGCCTCGAGGGATATGCAAACTCTCCCATGGGTAAACATCTGGTCAAAGAGCTTTTGCCCTCTGTAGACATTAACGAAATCGAGCAGAATCTTCTGGAAACAGATGCTGCCCTGCTTCGTCTGGGGCTCCATGGCAATATCTCCTTCTCGGGAGTCAGAGATGTAAATGACAGTCTCAAACGACTTGATATCGCTGCATCTCTTTCCATACCGGAGCTCCTTCAGATAAGCGGAGTACTCACTGCCGCAGGCCGTGCAAAGGCCTATGCAAGAGACTCCGAGAAGGCACCTGAGGAAAAGAAACCTGTGCCGAGAGCTGTCCGGCTTAATGCTCACTACACGAAAAACCAGCCGGATCCTGAGAAGCTCAAGGACACTGTAGGCAAAGAAAGAATCCTTACGGATTCTTCTGAACCGCTCAAAGCCGCGCGGCTCCCACAATTAAAAATTGTGGGCAGTGATGACAGCCTTTCAGGCTACTTCAGAGACATTGAACCCCTCTCACCGGTTAATAAAGAAATCACCCGCTGTATCCTTTCCGAGGACACCGTTGCTGACGATGCCAGCGCCGGTCTTTTTTCCGTGCGTAAAAAGAAGCACGTATACGAGGAGCGCATACACACTTCTCTCAACAGCATTCTCAACAGCTCGAGATCAATGCTTCAGGACGCAGTCATCACCATGCGTGACGGACGTTACTGTCTTCCGGTAAAGGCAGAGTATAAATCAAGCTTTCAGGGCATGGTTCACGACCAGAGCTCAACGGGGTCAACATTATTCATAGAGCCCATGAGCATCGTGAAGCTCAACAATGACATTAAGGAACTGGAGGCAGAAGAAAAGAAGGAAATCGAGAAGGTTCTGGAGACCTTATCCGGATCCCTCATGCCTCATACAGAAACCATAAGAAATGATATCGCAATTCTGGCACATCTGGATTTTGTTTTTGCAAAGGCAAAATTTGCAGAGTCCATGCATGCCACCATGCCGAAGCTTAACGATAAGTACTACATTTCCATCCTTAACGGACGGCACCCGCTTATCGATCCAAAGAAGGTTGTACCAACCACCGTTTATCTCGGTAAGGAATTCGACATGCTGGTTATCACGGGTCCCAACACCGGCGGTAAAACCGTTTGCCTCAAGACCATAGGTCTTTTTCAGCTCATGGGACAGTCCGGACTTTTCATCCCGGCTTCCGAGGGCTCCGAGCTTTCAGTTTTTGAAGAAATTTTCGCAGATATCGGTGACGAACAGTCTATCGAACAGAGCCTGTCCACCTTCTCTGCGCACATGACGAATACAGTTAAGATACTTGAAAAAGCAGACAGTCACAGCCTTTGTCTCTTCGACGAGCTTGGTGCCGGAACCGACCCTACGGAAGGTGCCGCCCTTGCCATGGCAATACTTAATTTCCTTCACAACATGAAGACCAGGACTGTTGCCACCACCCATTATGCGGAAATAAAGGTTTACGCTCTCTCAACTCCCGGTGTTGAAAATGCTTCCTGCGAGTTCGATGTGACAACATTGAGCCCCACTTATCGACTGCTCATAGGTATCCCGGGCAAGTCCAATGCCTTCGCCATATCACAGAAGCTGGGACTTCCGGCTTACATCATCGATGATGCAAAGAGCCGCCTCGAGAAAGAGGACGTTAAGTTTGAAGATGTCATCGCGAGTCTTGAAGAAAGCCGCGTAACCATAGAGCGTGAAAAACAGGAGATCGAACGCTATAAGGCCGAGATTGAAGAATACAAGAGACGTGCAAGAGAGAACTCCAAGGGTGTCGAAAAAGGACGTGACAAGATACTCCAGAAGGCCCGTGAGGAAGCCTCCCAGATTCTTCAGGACGCAAAGGAAACCGCAGACAGCATAGTCAAGGAACTGAGACGTCAGGAGCAGAACGGTGCCGCCACCCTTGAAGCTGAGAAGACACGTTCTGCCCTGAACAAAAAGCTGAAGGATACCCAGGCAAGCATGTCAGTATCCCAGAAGATCAAGGGGCCGTCAAAGCCTGTTTCCGCAAAGAGCCTTCGCATCGGCGATACCGTTCATGTTGCATCCATGGATATCAATGCTACAGTATCCACGCTTCCGGATCATAAAGGAGAGCTTTATGTAACCGCCGGAATCATTCGCACCAAGGTATCCGTAAGGGATATAGAACTTGTGGACACCGGCAAGGTAACCGGTCCCGGACTTGAAAATATGGGCAGGAAAAAGAAAGGCAGCACATCCGGCGGAGATATCCGCATGCAGAAGACCATGGGCATATCTCCGGAGATCAATCTCATCGGCATGACCACAGCCGAAGCCATTCCCGAGCTCCAGAAATATCTGGATGATGCTTATCTTTCTCATATTCCGCAGGCCCGTGTGGTCCACGGACGCGGAACCGGCGCCCTCAGGAAGGCAGTTCACCAGCAGCTTAAAAAGCTGAAGTACGTTGAGTCTTTCCGTCTCGGAGAGTTCGGCGAAGGTCAGGATGGTGTTACCATAGTGGTGTTTAAGAAGTGAGGTGGGGAAATGGCTGAAAAACAAAGAATTATGATTGTAGATGATGACTCTAATATTTCAGAGCTCATCTCCTTATATCTCGAAAAGGAAATGTTCGACACCATGTGTGCCGAAGACGGCGAAGAGGCTCTCAGGCTCTTTCCTGAATATAAACCGAATCTTGTGATCCTTGATCTCATGCTTCCCGGCATCGACGGCTATGAAGTGTGCAGAAGACTTCGCGCCGCAAGTCAGGTTCCGGTGATCATGCTTTCCGCAAAGGGCGAAACCTTTGACAAGGTACTTGGACTTGAGCTTGGGGCTGATGATTACATGATAAAGCCCTTTGAATCCAAAGAGCTTGTAGCTCGTGTAAAGGCTGTTCTCAGAAGATATCAGCACGAACAGGAGCTTACTACTTTGACAGCAGCAGATTCATCACGCAGCCATGCCGTCAGCGAAGGTGAAGAAGCACTTCGCAGCGGAAACTACATAGAGTATACGGATCTCATCATCAATAAAACAAATTATTCCGTATTCTATAAAGGACATGCCGTAGAGATGCCGCCAAAAGAACTGGAGCTTCTGTTCTTCCTTGCTTCATCTCCGAATCAGGTTTTCACCCGTGAACAGCTGCTTGACCACATATGGGGCTACGAGTTCGCCGGTGACAGCCGCACCGTGGACGTTCACATAAAGCGCCTCCGCGAAAAGATCTCCGGCAACATGGAATGGGAGATCTCCACTGTCTGGGGCATCGGGTACAAGTTCCGGGTGGGGTGAAACCGGATAGTAGTGAAATGGTACAGAAAATGCAAGGGACGTGTGACGGCCCACGAGATAGCAATGAGAAAATGCCATTAGAATGCGCTACGCGCAGGCATTTTCGTTTGATTTCGGCTTATGCCGAAACAGCCTCGCCGGCTGGGGCATCAGCATTTCTTACGAAACGCTGATAAATACTCGCAAGCCTTGCCACCCATCCCTTGCATTTTCTTCACATTTTCTCTAAATATACTGAAATCCACCGGAGGATAGTTCTCGAAGATGAGAACCGTCTCGGTGGATTATTCTTATTCCGGATAGTAAGCGACAGGCAATGTGAAAACAAATTCCGTACCAACACCCTCGGTGGAGATGCAATCGATGTTTTCGCCATGGGCGTTTATAATTGATTTTACTATGCTGAGGCCCAGACCGGTGCCGTGTTTATCCTTGCCTCTTGACTGGTCAGCTTTATAGAATCTGTCCCAGATTTTCTGTACGTCTTTTTTGGGGATACCGATACCGGTATCTTTTACCGAAATAAATACTTTGCTGCCTCTGGATCCCGTAGTGATCTTTATGGAGGACTTCGGATTGCTGAATTTCAGGGCATTATCGATAAGGTTATAAAGAACCTGCTGGATCTTCGGGTAATCCCCATAGACCATTTCCTTCTTTTCCGCAAAAGTCAGCTCAAAGACTATTTCTTTTTGCTGACAGGTCATTTCAAAGCTGGCACAGACATCTCTTATAACTCTGTTAATGTCAAAGTTTGTCCTACTGAGGAACCCCTTTTTATCAAGAGTACCAAGATTAAGCATTGACCTGGTAAGCTTTGTCAGCCTCTCTGTTTCGGAAATAAGTCTCCTGAGATACTTTTCCTCAAGCTCCTTTGGAACAGTTCCGTCAAGTATAGCCTCAAGATATCCCTTTATGGATGTCAGAGGAGATCTGAAATCGTGGCTGACATTAGCGATAAACTGCTTCTGATAGTCATCAGCTTTTGATATCTCATCCGACATGAAATTAAGAGTCTCCGCAAGATAACCCATTTCATCTCTTGACTTCGTTTCTATCTTATAGCTGTAATCTCCGGCCGCATATTTAGTCGCTCCAATGGTTATCTTATTAAGTGGTCTGTAAACAATGATATAGAACACCACCAGAATGAACAGCGACAAAATAAATATAATGAGTGCAGTTATGTAAACGATATTCAAAATTTCATACTGGGACGAAAGGATATTGTCTATGGAATTATGAATGATCACATAGCCGCTGGTCACATATGCCCTGGTCACGGGTGCCATAACAGTAAGAACTTCCGACTGAAACATGTTATGATAGGTTCCAACCTCATACCTTGCTCCGGTACGGGTAGTATCAAAGGCCTCTATCTGCTGTCCCTTGTATCCTTCCTTGCCCGCATCACTGAGGATCACACCATTACGATCCACAATCCAGATATCTGCATCCAGGAAGGTGGAGACTGCGTTCATCTGTTCGGTAACCACCGCTTCACTGAGACTCGTATCCTTTGTTTCAGAGTAAGTTGTGGCAATGAGGGTTGCCTCACTGTAGAGACTGTTGGCCCTCTCCTGAACCAGATACCGATAAGTAAGCCTGGAGGACAGAATGGCCACAACAGAGAAGCCCAGCACACCAAATATGATATATGCCGCTATGAATTTTAAAAATAACGATTTCTTCACTGTTTCTTCACCTTATATATTCTCTGTCTTCTCCTGCAAACAATGAACCACCCGGGAAGGTTCTCAACCGTGAGAATCCCCCCTCGGTGAAGTTTAAACTAATAACAGGGAAACACTGATGAGATCAGCATTTCCCTGAACATAAACATTCCGTCCCAGTTGAATTACCCGGTGAATTATTCATTACCAAGTACAAGTCTTGCACTTCCGTAAATTCCCGCATCGTTTCCGAGAGTTGCCAAAGTGATATCTGCCTTTTTGTTTAAGAGCGGTGTTAATTCTTCATAATACTTCCTGGTCACATCAACAAGATACTGACCTGCCTTTGAAACTCCTCCGCCTATTACGAAAAGCTCAGGATCGGTTATCATTGATACCTGTGCCATTACAAGAGCAAGGTACTTAAGACTTGTTCCGAGGCTCTTAACTGCGAGAGGATCTCCTGCCTTTGCACAGTCACAAACATCCTTGGCTGTAAGTCCGTCTCCGAAATCTCTCATTGTAGAAGGCTCCTCTGAAGCCGCAAGAGTACGTTTTGCCTCGCGAACGATACCTGTTGCACTTGCAACCTGCTCGAGGCATCCGTGACCACCGCAGTTGCACTGCTCAGGTTCTCCGTCTCTTACATGGATATGACCGATCTCAGCTCCTGCTCCATGAACCCCCGGAATGATGTGTCCGTCAATGATGAGACCGCCGCCTACACCGGTTCCCAAAGTCACCATAAGTAGATTGCTGTGACCTTTTCCGCCGCCCTGCCACATTTCGCCAAGGGCCGCAACATTGGCATCATTTCCTGCCGCACATCTGATATTTCCGCCCATAAGCTCTCTCATTTCCTTTGCAGGATAATGTCCATGCCAGCCAAGGTTCACGCATACATGAACGTAACCATCGGGCTGCACAGGGCCCGGAACTCCGATTCCGATTCCCTCGATATCATCAAGCTCAAGCTTCTTTTCAGCCATATGAGCCTTTATTGAATCCGCTACATCAGGAAGAATATATTTTCCTTCCTCTTCTTTCCTTGTTGGTACTTCCCAATTATCGATAAGTACACCATTGATAGCAAAAATGCCGCACTTAACTGTAGTACCTCCAACATCTACACCAACAACATACTGATTCATACTATCTCCTCCATTTTGAAACACCGATCCATTTTGATTGATTTTCTAATGGACCGGCTAAATCTTTCAACACCCATGCCCCCTTACCGGCATTTTTATGTGTATAAGTACTATACACTAAGACGGTATAGTACTGTAAGACTTATTTATTTTATTTTTACAGATTCCACCAGACTCGAGCTCCCCACAAGAACATCCATTCCTAAAGGGGTTGTGAGTTTTCCGGTTCCTCTGACCTTGGAAACCGTAATATCCAGATTCTCATCGAACTTGATATTTCCACTCATATCGTAGATTCTCAAACTCTTGTCATTGTATAAGAATACTTTATCTCCGTCTATATCAAATCCTGACATATTGAATGAAAAAGCTGTACTGAACACAGTCTGTCCGTTTGATCTGTAAACCGTCAGTTTGTAAGCTTCCTGAACATTTTCGTCTGAGTTCAATGTCACAACGCCGACATAGTCTCTGGAATAGGCTATGGCACGCATGGTCTCGGGTATTGCAACATTATTCACAAGCTCAGGACTTGTGAGCACCTTTGTGCTGAAAAATGCTATACCACCGTCATAAAATGCCTGTGCATAAGTATCATCGGAGAAGTGAACTCTTCCTGTAAGATGTCCCGTAAAATCTTCTGTGAATCCACCTACAACACGATTATTTCCTGCATTCTGACCTATCTCATCGAAATTATAAAAAATAATCTTGTTCTGAATTGTGCCTCCTTCAAGTGAAACAAACGAGACCATAAGCTCTGTTCCATCCGGCGAAACACTTATGTCTACAGGATATCCATCACCCGACAGGATTGATTTGATGCTAATGTCAAGGGCCGCACCATCTCTGGTAAATACAGTTATGTGGCTTGCTGCCGAATCTTCTATAAGTGCATATACAACTCCGGTACCTGAAACCGAAAGCTTGCTTATGGGAAGGTGCGTCTCTGCCTGCCCTGTAGTACCGGAAGAATTCATTATAAAGAGGGTGGTCTTACCCTGATCTCCGATAGCACAGTAGTCACCGTTCACAGTGGCATAGGGATGACTCATTTCATAAGCCTGATTCCACATTGTCTTTCCGGCAGAATTGATATAGGAAGCTCCGTCTCGTGTTACCTTCAGTAAACCATCTGCATAAATGTAATATTCCTCATAATCCGAGTCAATGGCGCCTTCCTGTGCCGTAAAGTCAACTGTCCAGTTCACGCTGAAATCCCGGAATTGCCGGTGAGCAAGGTAAAATCCTCCTGCAGCTATCACCATGACAGTTATCATAATAAGCAAAAACACCAAGAAACGACGGGGCCTTCTGCCCTGTCGCTCTTCGTGTTTCTTATATTCACGCTCCCGGAGAGTCTCTGTATCAACGACTCTCCTCCTGAGCTCATTCTTTCTGTTTTCTCTATATGAATCAGCCATTAAAACCTATGTTCCGTTTCACTTTTTTTAGTGCCTCTGCCGGCACTATATTTAAGACAACAACATTGGTTCAATGTTTCCTGATAACAGAAACACTGATCAATGGGTCTTCTCAGAAAAGACTGGCAGGATAAACTCCCTTGTCCACAAGATCCTTAAGGGATTTCTGAACGGCTTCCTTATCTTCTGCATAAGTAACACCAAACCACTTGTCGCGATCCTTAAGAACTCTTACTGTTGCCTTTCCTTCCTGCATAAGACCGCTTATCTCCTGAGGAAGCAGATACTCTGACTTCATCTCTTTTCCATTCTTATCAAGCCATGCAGGGAAGTTTTCAATGAGTGTATCCAGGAACTTCTCCGGAAGACCGAACATGTTCATGGAAACAATGGCATCACCGTCAACTCTTACTTCATTTCCGTTTGCATCACTTCCTACAAGGCTTCCGTCAGCACGCTTCTCGATATCATAGGTTTCGTTGATCTCCTTAAGATAATCATTCTCACCCATTCTGCATACACCACGGTTAACGGTACCGTTGTCTGAAAGCGTATTTCCAACGATGTAGCCTGCCATACAGATATCAAAGGCAGAAGCATTATCATCCATCTGATTTACAAGATAATCATGGATGAGCTTAAAGCCTTCCTTGCCATAAAAATCGTCGGCATTGATAACCGCAAACGGGCAATCGATGAGATCACGAACCTGGATAAGAGCATGAGCTGTTCCCCAGGGCTTTGTGCGTCCCTCCGGAACCGAATATCCCTCAGGAAGCTTGTCTATCTCCTGGAAAGCATACTCGCACTTTGCCACCTTTTCGATACGGTTTCCGATTATCTCTCTGAAATCCTTCTCGATATCTTTTCTTATAATGAAAACTATCTTATCAAATCCTGCTTCGATGGCATCATGAATCGAATAATCCATGATGATCTCTCCGCTTGGTCCCAGTTTTGCAAGCTGTTTGATCCCGCCGCCAAAACGTGAACCAAGTCCTGCCGCCATAATTACAAGTGCTGTTTTCTTCATTACCTATCCTCACTTACGTTATTAAAATTAGAATCCAAGCCAGGCTCCGTCAGAACCCACATGTTTTCCATCCGGTGTAGTAGTATCTGTCAGCATAGCGCCATAATCATCACCAAACTGATCATTGAAATAATACCACTTATCATTTATCTTCCACCAGCCAACGAGCATTGCGCCCTTTGTTGAACCCTCTTCGGTATTCAGAAGATACCATTTTCCATCTGCTCTCTGCAACCCCGTAAGCATCGCTCCGTTTGGTCCGAGGAGATATCTGTTAACGCCATCCGGGCATATCCATCCGGTAAGGAACACTCCGTCCTTACAATAGTACCAGTCATTCATATACTGCATCCAGGTGCCTTCTGACGAGTTGGTGGTTCCCGGACCATTCTGAAGATTGAATCCCGGTCCGAATACATTCTCCGCACTGTTCTTAACCGTTGCGGTAGAAGATGATGTAGTCAGTGAATTGGATCTTGCCACAGGAATATTAAAAATATACTCCGATTCACTCTTGTCGTCATCTATTCCGCCATCACTTCTTACATATTGAGAACTTGCGATAAATTTTCCACCGTCTCCGCTGGCCTGTGCCTGTACCGAAATATAATTAAGGGAACGGTCATTGGAATTATAACTCGAAATGCTCACTTTATGTTTGGTATTGGTAACCGACGTGTGAGTTTCGTGGTCATCGCCATTGCTGTCTTCCCAGTAAATATAGACGGAATATTTATCTGCATAGTCAACCTTATCCCAGGTTATCTCATTCCCGCTTTCCGAAAAATTAGTCGGATTTTTCAGTACGTAGAAGGGGAATGTTGTCGCCTTGACACGTATACTCTGGCTGTTTCTTGAAAGAATGCTTACAGAGGTCGCAGCACTCACTTCCACAGCACAATTGTCAGAGAAGGTAAACCCCTCTGCAGGATGGATGTCCATGGTATAAGTATAGGCCATTTTCGGTTTGTTGCTGGTTCCGGATATACTGTAATCATAGATAAAATATGTGCTGTCGTATGTACCGGGCTCCTCGCCGCTGGACATCTCACCGGCGCTCATGGTACTTTCATTGTCCGGTGACAGATTCAGTCGTACAGTACTTACCTCACCTGCCAGTGATGATAATGCAAATGCAGTCACAAAAGCCGTTGTGGTTAATAAAATACTACGTAGCTTCATCTATGTTTGCTCCTTTCAAAAAGCATCTTATATTTTAACATATTTTTTCTGTTCTTCAATTTATATCGACCATATAACCGTAGTCATAATGTCAAAAATCACAAAAAGCCCTACGGATTTCTTAATCCATAGAGCTTTTTAATCTTAGCCTTGTGCTGTTTCGACAGCCTCAACTATCTGTAGTGCATAATTTTCATTTGCAACAGGGGTTTCGGTGGAGCCCATCACATTGTTCTCAACTGCTTCTGTACCCCTCACAGGACCGTCAGCGGTTATCTCGGTGCCGTTGAATCCCGTCGTAGTGTCCGTTGCAGATGCAGCTGTTGTCTCACCTGTCGTCGATGTTATTCCACCTGCTGCAGTTGTCATTCCACCTGCTGCAGTTGTCTCACCTGTCGTAGACGCTATTCCACCTGCTGCCAATGTTTCTCCCGTCGACGCTGTCGCTCCTCCTGTCGGCGGTATTGTAACCGAGACACTTGCACCGGTGGATTCGCCTACAACCGGAACCTGAGGTCCCGTTGTCGTACCGGCAGCTTCGGTAACTTCAGGAGTTCCTGCTGCTGTTGCTGAAGTTTCAAAGATATTACCATGAGCCACGCCATTGGAACCTCCGTAAGGTTTTACGGAAAACTCTGTGGTAACGTAACCCTTGATTCCATTGACCGTTCCCTTTTCGCTGGACTGCCAGATTGTGGTAGCGGCACCGTAAACAGGTCTGTAAACCTTATCTGAAGGATAGGAAGCATACCACACATCATAAGGAATCTGTGACAGATTCATATGCTTTGTAAGCCAGGTCTTGTTGGCATAAACGATAGGTATGTATCCCGCCTGAGTCATAGCCTGACAATAATAGTTGATCATGGCTGTCATGTCATCTGCCGTGGCGCCACCCTCAAGCATCTTATTTACCTCTACGTCATAAGCCACAGGATACTGTAAAGTGATTCCCTGAAGCATCTGAAGCGTCAGCTCAGTCTCCGCCTTTGTATCCTCAAGATTCTGCGCGGTTGAACAAAGATAAACTCCCACCTTGATGCCGGCAGCCTGAGCGCCCTGAATATTAACATAAGCATACGGATCCATAGTTGTACCGTAAGCAATACGAATCATAACAAAATCCAGCCCATCGGCTTTGGCCGCCTGCCAGTCAATGTCTCCATCCATATTCTGGAACTTGGAAACCTCGGTACCCTTCTCAATATATGTAAATGTTGAACCGTCTTCATTAACAAAGCCATGCCACCAGTCGGTACTTGTATCCCCCGTAACAGAAGCCGTGACCGTTGTCTCCACCGCAAGCGCGCTAATGCTTCCGCCGAAAGCCCCCATGGCCACCATCGCCGCCGTAAGCGCCGCCGCCACTGTTTTTCTATATCTATATAAACTCATATAACTTCTCCGATCTTTTATGAAGTCCCACTTTTCCATGACAACAGTAAAGCTTCCACCACCTATCGTCGTAGACCTAGGATACCAACAGACTGCAATCTATTCAATAGATGTGAAAGAAGCTTAAATAAATGACAGAATTTTGAAAGCAACCCTTCAACCGTATATAGAAAGGCCGGAGCCGGTGGGCATCCATCTAAAGCCGTGAAGCTGAGTCGTGAAAAATCAAAATCGGACCCCTTAGAACCACTTGGTTCCTTTTTCCTTAGACCCCTCGCCAAGTCAGATGTTGTCATAAAGAGAACTCTGACATTGGCGAGGGCCTAGTGGTTCTTAGGGGTCCGATTTTAGATTTTTCCGACGAAGCGCCTCGGCTTTAGATGGATGCCCACCGGCTCCGGCCGCCCTTCCGGGATAAAACTTACATGCTTATAAGTCCAAATACACTCGCCACTGACGAGAACAGAATGATCACTACAAAGAATGGGCACAGATACTTTATCATAAAGTCAAACACCGGCTTACGACGGAATCTCTGCCCGTTAAGCATTACCTCTTCAGCGATTTTATCAATACCAACAACCCTCACGATAAGGAGGCAGGTACACATAGCCGCGATCGGCATCATTACAGAGTTTGTAAGGAAATCAAAGAAATCCAGGAACTGCATACCTATAACCGTAACCGCAGCAAGCGGTCCATAGCCAAGAGCTGACAATGTACCCAGCACCACCATGATGACACCTGTGAATACTGTTGCTCTTCTGCGGCTCCAGTGAAGCTCATCCTCAAAAGTTGAAACCGCTGACTCGCTGAGTGCGATAGCAGAAGTAAGTGCAGCAAAAAGAACCAGCACGAAGAAAAGAATTCCCATCGGTGTACCGAAGCCCATGCTTGCAAAAATCTTCGGCATGGTGATAAACATAAGTGATGGACCTGCTTTAAGATTCTCTGCTGCAGAGTCACCTGAGAAAGCAAATACTGCAGGAATGATCATTAAACCTGCCATGATCGCAATGCCTGTATCGAATATCTCCACCTGCTCGGTAGCTTCTTCGATAGAAACATCCTTCTTCATATAAGAACCGAAGGTCACAAGAATTCCCATTGCTATTGAAAGAGAATAGAACATCTGTCCCATGGCTGAAACCACTGTCATCCAGGAGAAGTTGTCCGGATTAGGTACCAGGAAATACAGAATACCGCTTACGGCACCGGGTCTGGTCATTGAATAACCTGCAATGATGACTGCAAGCACCACAAGTACGGGCATCATGAACTTCGAAACTCTCTCTATACCGTTCTCAACTCCAAAATAGATAACAAGGAGCGTCATAACAGAGAAGACAATAAAACATATCTCAACCTGCGGTCCGTTTGTGATAAAGTCTGTGAAAAAACCATCCTCCGCAAGCTTTACTGTTCCTCCCGGCATTAAATATTCAACCAGATAGCGGATTACCCAGCCACCGATAACACTGTAATAAGGAACGATAAGAATCGGTATGACAGCATTGATCCAGCCGCTCAGACTGAACTGCCAGCCATGGCCGAATTTGTTAAATGCTCCCACCGGGGATTTTTTCGTCATTCTGCCAAGGGCGGTTTCCGCCATGATCATGGTATAGCCAAAGGTCACCGCCAGAATGATATAAACCAGAAGAAAAATTCCTCCGCCGTATTTTGCTGCCAGATACGGAAATCTCCAGATATTTCCAAGTCCGACCGATGCACCGGCCGCCGAAAGTACATATCCAAGCTTACCGGTAAAACTGCCTCTTTTCTTTTTTTCCATTTTGAACCTCCCATGCCCGTCCCCTTTAACGTAAAGAACCCGGGAGCATTGACTCCCGGGAAACTGATCTTTTGATTCAATACGCAACTACAGGACAACACACTTCAACACTTTAAATTACACAATTAAAAAATATAGACATTTAATCCCTCAGTTGCAATTTCCTATTTTTTATATCTGGAGGGGAGAAATATAATCCACAGTAATATCCACTATTCCCCTTAAAATAATTATAAAATCACTTAAATTTGTCCACAAAATATGGATAAGTCTGTGTATAAGTATAAAATTTTTTAAATATTGCATAAATCATGTTGATAACTTTTTTGAATTCCACAAAATCGGGTAGAAATTTTTTCTCAGCCGACTTTCGCATTGTTGACACATGATATGGGTCAACCTTATGGCGAAATATATTTTTTTGACATTTTATAATGTCAATTTATAATTGAACCATGGGTAAAAAAAGAGATAACACGTTAATAATGCTTAAGGCACTGGCCAACGAAACCCGGCTTGATATTCTGAAATGGCTTACGGATCCGGATAAGTATTTTCCTGACCGCAAAGAACAAAATTTAGAAGACATTGACTTTACAGGAGGGGTCTCAGTCACTGACATTCAGAAAAAGACCGGCAAGGCCCAGTCCACCACATCACATGACCTTGACCTTCTGGTCAAGGCCGGTTTCCTTGAAGTCAAATACGAAGGCAGATACAGCTACTTCCGCCGTAATGATAAAACGCTGAAAAAGCTGGCAAAATATCTAAAAAATGAGGTATGACGTTAAATATGTAGGTCAGAGCCGGAGGGCAGCCCTTTATAAACGTTGAGCGAGGACGAGAAAAATCAACAAAGCCCCCCTTAGAACCACTTGATTCCTTTTTCCTTAGCCCCCTCGCCAAGTCAGATTTTTCATAAAGAAAATATCTGACATTGGCGAGGGTCTAGTGGTTCTTAGGGGGGCTTTGTTAGATTTTTCCGCCGCAAGCGACCCGTTTATAAAGGGCTGCCCTCCGGCTCTGACCTGTCTCATTACACCAGTCGTCTTATAGCCAATATTCTTTTGTATGTTGCGCTGTTAATAGTAATTCCATATCTGCTTCCGAGAGCCGATAAAAGTCTGCCCTCTCCCAGATATATTCCAACGTGTCCTGAATAACAAATGATATCACCGGGCTGAGCCTCATAGAGACTTCCTACCGCCACACCCACAGATCTCATCGCTGATGAGGAGTGAGGAAGGGAAATACCAAAGTTAGCGTAAACACTCATTACAAATCCCGAACAATCAGTTCCTGATGTAAGGCTGCATCCGCCATACCTGTAAGGATTACCTATAAACTGGCTTGCATACTGTGCCACCTTATCTCCAAGCGAATCCTTTTCTGTCACGGATGCCAATGCCTCTGCAGCTACAGATTCAGCATCAGGAATGCTGAGAGCAGCATCATCTGTTTCACCTGTGTTTGCTTCTGTTGATGAAACACCTTCTGCTATGGTTGATGTTTTTTCATTTAATGTACTGTTGCTGCTTGAATCCGTGCTTTCCGAAGAAACTGCTGCTTCCTGGATGGATGAAGCCGCTTCCTCTGTTGCCTTAAGTTTCTTTTCGTACTCTGCGTTTACAGTCTCCTCAAGTGCGGTATTGTCTCTGGTACGGTTTTCCGCAAAAGCCGGCACTGTAAACATTGTCAAAATCGTCATAACTGCGATAGTAGAGATCATGAGCTTTTTTGTATCCATGAAGTTGGATACAGAGATGCTTTCAACCATATTCATCTCTTTAGTCTTTGCTTCGCTACTACCAAATAATCTGTCTTTTAAATTCAAAAATAACCTCCGTTTTCACACAACGGAGGCTATTCTAAATATCAAATATGAACTCAAGGTGAAGATCTAATAAACAATGCTTACTATTTTCGAGCAAATTCTTATGAACGTAGTTACTAAATCATAAAAATTTTATAAAATGTTTCATTTTTGATATCACATTTTCTGTTTTAACAAAAATCATTTTCAGATTAATGGTTTTCTTAATCGCACACAACCACTACGGTTCCCTTACCGATGAGACCGTACAGAGCCTGCGCCCTGTCCCTCGGAAGATTGATACAGCCATGGCTTCCGTTTGAAAGGTAAATGTTTCCGCCGAAGGAGGATCTCCAGCTTGCATCATGAAGTCCGATGCCTCCATTGAAAGGCATCCAGTAATCTACATGTGACTCATAAGTAGGCTTTCCTGTACTGGAACTTATAGGTCCCTTCAAAACTCTGTTCGTTTCCTTGGAATAAACCGAAAATACACCCTTGGGTGTGGCTCTATCAGGATTTGTCTGAGTACCTGAAACTATAGGACTTTCCCAAACACAGTTGCCGCCCTGATAGTAGTAAGCATGCTGGGAGGCAATAGAAACCTCCACAAAGGTATCTCCCCACTGAGGCATCTGTCCACGGGCTGCTACAGAGGAATAAACCGGCTGTCTGACCACGGACTGAAGTGCCTGGATATTGGCAGTAAGGGCTGCCGTCTCTCCTGCAAGGTCAATATAATAACCGTAGCTTGTAGCAAGGGACTTCTGGGTTCCGTCCGCACTAAGCCAGGTCTGTACACCCTTTGTATCATAGGTATCCTTCAGGCCCTGAACATAAGCCGCAACCTGATTCTGATCAACATAAATGGATGAACCGTCATTTCCCGTAACCCAGGATGCAATGGTAAGTCCGTCAAGCACAACGGTTTCTCCCGTTGCCATCTGATATGTAACTGACATGCCATTTACTGAAGCAAGCTTCTGCCCTGTAACCATAGCTTCAAAAGGTGATGAAGCCGAAGCATTGATTGCAGCCATATTTATAGGTGAATTTACACCATTTACGGCATCAACTGCCTGCTGCGACTGAGCCGCCTTCATGGCATTGAGCTCTGCCTCAGAATACATTGGCGAATTGGGTGCCTCCACGCCCGCAGGTACATTCGCAGTAACGAAATTATCATTATCCGCAAAAGCAGAAACACTGAGTAAAGCGCTCAACGAAAGCGCCAGAATCGCAGAACGAAAAATCTGTTTAATCATAACCTTCTCTACCCCTCTGAAATCACGCCGTAATATAGGATAGCGCAACACCACAAGCATACCTCTTTTCTAAATATTTTGCTACGGAGAAATAGTAATATTTTTCATATTTTTAACAGCTCCACCGCTACATATTGTATGCAGGAGCAGGAGGGCATCCATTATAGGTACTCCTCCGTGAACCATAGCCCTGTCAGCCGCCCTCCCCACATTCTCACAGGCCCAGGGATTCCCCTTCATGTAGACCTTCTGCATATCTATAACCAGTACAAGATCTTCCTTTTTCATAATTTGTCTCCCATATTAAACTGTTTATTTCTATGATAATTGATTTTTCTCCAAAATATCTTCTTTTCAGAAAAAAAGGTGTATAATGATGTCAATTTTCAGATTTTCATCCCTATCTGACAGTATTGTCCTGTCAGGATGAGACATCTGCCCTGAGGGCTGAACATTGGCTCTCAAAATCAAAATAAAAGGGGCGTAATACTTTGGGAAAATTATTTAAAACATCTTTTTCAACACCGGTGATCGTTTTGATCCCTGCCTGCATTGGCATCAATTATATCGGAAGACTTTTTGCCCAGGTCCTGAAGCTTCCACTGTGGCTTGATTCCATCGGAACCTGTATCGGAGCCATCATCGGAGGCCCCATCATCGGAGCCATCTGCGGAGCTGCAAACAATCTGATCTATGGTTTCACAACCGGCGACAACATCACCCTTATCTATGCTCTCGCATCAGTGGGCATCGGAATCGCTGTGGGCATCATGGCAAGACTTGGCTTCATGACAACATTTACAAAGGCAATGATGACAGCCTGCGTGGGCGGTATTGCTGCAGTTATAGTTTCAACTCCGCTTAACATCGCATTCTGGGGCGGCACCACCGGTAATGTCTGGGGCGATGCGGTTTTTGCAGCAACTCAGTCTCAGGGCATCCCGGTATTTATCGGTTCACTCCTCGACGAAATTGTTGTTGATATTCCTGACAAACTCATCACCGGACTCATCGTATACCTCATCATAAGCAGGCTTCCGAAAAAGCTCACTGCTCTTTTCGACGAGAACGAAATGCTGGAGTCACTTGATTGATCATCATTTTTTGCTAAAATTAAACAGGACTTTGGAAACTGAGGCGGTCATGGGATTCATGACCGCCTTTCATTGCATAATGCCGCTTCTGTCCACAATTTTTTTTAAGCGGATGACACGTGACATTGAACTACTCTAAAAGAATCAATGATTCTTTCAACATAAAAACTTTTACGAAACCAGGATTTTTCCTTCTCGTGACGCTGTATTTCCTGAGAGGCAAACATGAAATCAATTTCTTTATATACAGACAATCGCTCATGGATGACAAAGCTTCACCCTTTCACCAAGCTGTTTTACCTTGTTTCAGCAGTACTCATACCTGTCATTTCCGGTCATCTTATGGTATATATCATGGCCGCCGCATTAAGCATTATCCTGCTGATGAGTACCCGGGTGTTTCGGAAAGCACTGCCGCTCATAGCATTTTCCTTCAGTATCCTGCTGACTATTTTCATCATTCAGGGACTTTTCTATAAGGATAATGCTTCCGTCCTTTTCACCCTCGGTCCCCTGACGTTTTACAAGGAAGGACTGCTGTACTCTTCCCGCATAGGACTGAATATCCTCAATATGCTACTTAGCTTTTCCATACTTGTCCTCACTACAAAGCCTTCGGAGCTTGTGGAAGAGCTTGAGAAAAAAGGGTTCAGCCCGAAGCTTGGATACGTCATCAATTCAGTATTCCAGATTGTGCCGGAAATGATGGGCACCATGGAAACCATATCCGATGCCCAAAGAAGCCGCGGCATGGAAACAGAAGGAAATCTTCTTACGAGAACAAAGGCATTTCTGCCCCTCATTTCTCCGGTAGTTATGTCTGCCCTCACTTCCACAAGAGAGCGTGCCATAGCACTGGAAGTAAGAGGCTTTGGCAGAGCATCAAAAAAGACATTTCTTTACAGTCACCCCTACAGAACACCGGATCACATCATAAAATGGGCTAGTATACTGAGTCTTGTGGGAGTTATCATCTGGAAGATCATTACTATTTTTAATTGAACCGACCGGACAGGCATCTGTATGACCGATACAAAAAACACAAAATAATCATTTTCAAAGAAATCCACCTGTGACGGTTCCCGCCGGGGAGAACCGTCACAGGTGGATAAATAGAATTATCATTTAATAAAAGAAGCTGACATGTCATATATCGAAATCAAAAATCTGAAATATCGCTATCCGGGAGCAACAGAGCTTGCTCTTAATGATGTAAGTTTAAATATCGAAAAAGGAGAATTCATCGGTATCGCCGGTGAAAACGGTGCCGGAAAGAGCACCCTGTCCCAGGCTCTTCCCGGACTTATACCCCAATTCTATAAAGGTGCATACGGAGGTCAGGTTCTTATCGATGGGCTGAATGCAAAAACAATACCCACAAGTGAACTTTGTCAGAAGGCAGGACTTGTTTTCCAAAATCCCTTCAATCAGCTAAGCGGCGCCAAAGATACAGTTTATGATGAGGTGGGCTTCGGACTTCAGAATCTGGGCATAGATTCGGACCTGATCCGCTCACGCATTGAAAACGTGCTCCGGCGTTTTGGAATATGGGAATTCAGAGACAGAAATCCTTTTGACCTTTCAGGAGGCCAGCTTCAGCGCGTGGCCATCGCTTCAGTACTTGCCATGGAACCGGAGGTACTGATCCTTGACGAGCCCACCTCCCAGCTGGATCCCGCAGGTTCCGAAGAAGTATTCAGAACCGTTGACGAACTGACAAAATCCGGCATTACCATCATCATGATCGAGCAGAAGCTTGAAAAGCTTGCGGAATACTGTGACAGGATCGTCCTTCTTCATGAAGGAAAACTTGTGGCTTTTGATACCCCGGGCAGGATCTTTTCAAGAGAGGATCTTCAAGACTATGGAATGTGTGCTCCCGCCTTTACTGAATTTGCCAGAAAGAATGATCTGAGAAATGCTGACGGAACTTATCCGGTGACAAAGGCGGAGACCCTGGCACTTATAAAGGAAGGTCAACTTGATACAGAGGAGCTTCTGATGTCACTCAGGGAAATGAGCTACGGCAATCCAGGTAATACCACATCATCAAAATCTTCAGCAATAAACAATCAGGAGCTAAACGATCCTGCATCCTCAAATTCCCCGGCAATAAACAATCCGGAACCAAGCGATACTTCTCCGGATGTCAAAAAAGGAAAAGCTGCTTCAGAAGGGCAATCCCTGACCGGAAGAAGTCAGGAAACCTTTACCGTTTCTGACCTTCACTTCTCTTATGTCGCAGGAACTGAAGTTTTTAAAGGCCTGAATCTCGATTTTGACATGAGATCCACTGCCATCATCGGCCAGAACGGCGCAGGAAAGACAACCCTTGTGCGCATACTGAAGGGACTCCTGAAACCCGACAGCGGATCCCTCACCTTCCGGGGACAGAACCTGGGCAGCAAAACAGTAGCAAAACTTGCAAAGCAGGTGGGCTATGTTTTCCAGAATCCCGATGACCAGATCTTCAAGTACACCGTAATTGAAGAGGTAATGTTTGGACCGCTTAACATAGGAATGACAAAGGAAGAAGCCGAGGCTCATGCTCACGACGCTTTAAAAATCGTAGGACTTGATGACTTTTGCCAAAAGAACCCCTACGACCTTGAGCTGTCCGACAGAAAACTGGTTGCCATCGCTTCAGTCCTTGCCATGAACCCGGACGTCCTGATCCTGGATGAACCCACCATCGCCCAGGACCACAGAGGCAAAGAAAAAATAAAAGAAATCATCCGGTCCGAAACCTCAAAAGGCAAACTCGTCATCGCCATCCTCCACGACATGGACTTCGTAGCAGACACCTTCGACCGAGTCATCGCCATGGCCCACGGCGAAGTCCTCCTTGACGGCACCCCCGAAGAAATCTTCACCCGTGGTGATATTCTTGAAAAGGCCTCCCTCGCGCCACCACACCTCATTTCACTGATGAACGAACTATCCTCAAGAAATCAATAAATATTAAGCCGGGGCATATGCCCCGGCTAATCCTTCGAGTACATGATCCTAAGGTCGCACCTCGCCTCTACGCCCATGCGCTCGATGTAGATATCCGTCTTCGGAATCCACTTGTCGATGTAGTCATCAAGCTCGGAAGTGCCCTCCCGGTCGATAACATTCTCAATCTGCTGCTGATGCTCCACATCCATGAAAATCTTCAAGTCATATGGATCTCCAAAGTATGGATTCATACAATACGTACCCTCAACGATATTGACCCTCTTCGGCACCATATCCCTCGCGTACTTTGCGTCAAAATCCATCGTATGATAATTAAAAGGCCTGTAGTGCACCACATCGCGCCTCTCAATCACATCAAGCACCTCACGCTTGAAACGCTCGTAGTCAACATTACCCCCGACCTCCAGCAAACGCTCCTTTGTCCTCTGATGACTCTGGAGATAGAAATCATCCATGTGAAAAAGATTCCCGCCAAACTTTCCGTGAAGGTATTTGGCAATTGTGGTTTTTCCGGCTCCGGTGCGCCCATCTATGGCAATAATGAGACAATCATCTCCACTCCTGATAAGCTTCTCTATCGCAAGAACCGCAGGAAGGAATCTCTCCCTGTCCTTTGTCTGCTTCTGTTTACTATTCATCACATTACCGTCTGTTCGATCTTAAAAATTCTTCCAATCCACTTCCCTGAAGGATCAATGTCGCAGCATTAATATAATACCTCGATACAGATCCTAATGATTAACCCGGGGAAGATTCCACTTAAAAATGATAGCCGCAGATCTGAGTACTACAATAGAGATAAATCCCAGCACCATGGATATACGTATATCACCTGTTACATGATATACCAGAATCAGAATAATGTCTCCTGCTATCGCCGCCAGTGCATATATATGCTTTATGAAAACATATGGCATATTTGCGCACATTATATCTCTAAGTACACCTCCTCCAACTCCGGTAACAAGTCCGAGAAATACCAGAAGAAAACTGTTGTCTCCGAATCCGGCATACATACCGACTCTCAGACCATCTACAGCGAATGCCGCCAACCCCAAAGTATCAAAACAAACCAGTGATATGTTATAAGCTCTTCGAACTTTTTCAGGTTTAGACTTATTCATGCAGGCATTCAGGAATATAACATTGGCAGTAACAATGGACACTATGACATAAAATGGATTCTTGAACATATTGGGAGGAGTATTTCCTATCACGATATCACGGAACAGTCCGCCTCCACAGGCTGTTGTCACTGCAAGAACATTAACACCGAAAATATCCATCTTCTTTTCTATTCCCACAACTGCACCGGAAATCGCAAATGCCACGGTTCCTATAAGGTCAAATATAGCAATAAGTGACAGTTCCATCACAATACCTCCAAAATCCGCGGGAACAATGCCCCGCGGATTCTTTCATTTTATAGTATTTTAAATACTATAACTCTTCATATTCTTTTTAACGATATACTCATCAGATTTCCATCACCTTCATGACTTCATCTCTGAGCTTCGCCCTCTGATCCTTTAAAAGCAGATACTGATTGTACTTGTAGTATGCATCATTTCCACACTCGGAGATGAACTTAAGGGAATAGAATCCTGCGTTGAGATCACTAAGGAAAATGACAAGCTCCTGTCCTTCCCCAAAGGTCTTATTTATAAATTCAAAGGCATTAGTCAGGTGATCCCCTGTGGTCCTGACAGCCCCGGTTCTGGCTGCTTCTCTCTCAGTAAACCACTGCTTTGCCACTGCGAAAAGCTCTGCATCGTCACCACCGGAAAGAGTCAGCTTCTCCTCAAGCTCCTCAAGAGCCGAAAGTACCTTTTTCTGAATCCTTTCCTGATAACGGCTGAGCATATGTGCCTTGATATTTCTTTCCATCTGAAGCTTCAGGAAGTCATGATCGGTTCTTAGGATGTCAAGAAGTCCCGCATTTCCTGATGATGCACCGGCTGCTGCAATACCATTTTCAGACGAACCTGTCGCCGTACTGCCTGCTGCAGCCTCCTTCAGCTTCTTCACCTCCGCGAACACCTCTCTCTGAATGTCGAGGTTCTCCGCATACTTCCGGAACTCACGGTTCAGGGTCTCAATCATAAGACCAAGGAGTGAAAGCTTCTCATCAAAAGGTGCCGTCACGATAGCACGCACATCCTTCGGGAATTCGCCTGCAAGGATCGACGGAACCTGATAGGTAACGCGGTACTTATTGTAAAGCTCATAGTAAGTTGCAAAATCCCTCGCGATCTCCGGGTCGCCAATGTACTCTGCCACCAGATCTCTCGTCACCGGCAGCTCCATATCCTCATAAACCTTGATGATACGGCTCAGATCTTCCCATCCTCTGGCTGTTACGAAATGCTTCCCTTCTACCCCGGCCTTCACCGAATAGAACTTGTCCTTCTTTATCTCAAGGTATGCAAGTATAGCACCGCACACATCCATCTTATAGGCATATTCCTTCCAGACCTTGAAGTCCTCCAGGATGTCGATCCGCTTCACACGGTCAAGGGTCACAATGTCGAAATCCCTCACGGACTTATTGTACTCCGGCGGATTTCCCGCAGTCACGATGACAAAACCCTCCGGCACACGATGGGAACCAAAGGTCTTGTACTGCAAGAACTGTAGCATGGTGGGTGCCAATGTCTCCGACACGCAGTTAATCTCATCCAGGAACAGTATTCCCTCCTTCACACCGGAACGCTCAATCTGGTCATAGATTGACGCAATGATCTCGGACATGGTGTACTCTGTAACCGAATACTCCTCCCCACCGTAATTCTTTTTACTTATATAAGGAAGTCCGATGGCAGACTGTCTGGTATGGTGTGTGATGGTATAGGACACCAGGTTAATGTTAAGCTCCTCCGCAATCTGCTCCATAATGGCAGTTTTTCCTATTCCGGGAGGCCCCATGAGGAGCACCGGTCTCTGCTTTTCCACCGGAATCCTGTAGGCTCCGGTCTCATCCTTCATAAGATAAGCTTTTACTGTATTTACAACTTCCTGTTTCGCTTCTTTGATGTTCATAACAACCTCTGTCAGATTTTTTTACACGCACCTGGTCTTCATTCGCTCTTCTGCGTGTCGTCATTTTCTAAAACAATCAGTTTAGACACGCAAACTACCTTATATCCTTTTTCTGCGTGTCATATACTAATTCCAACTCATTTGAAGACTAATACCAAAAACAAATGGCTTTATTCCTTCAAATAAAGCTTCATCGCCCAGTACGGAACGTCCTTATCATTGATGTCCGCCAACGGGTCAAATACAAATGCCGTATCATAGTCCGGTGCCTTTTCCGGAAACTCCCCGTAACCATCGGTAAAGTAGAGCATTCCTTTCATATCCGGAAGCTCTCTCTTTTTCCGAAGCTCCTCTACGTAATTAAAAGCCGGCCGGAAATCCGTGCCATATCCACCCCGGATCTGAAATCCCTCCGCATACTCCTCAATCTCCTCAGGCTTCTGTAGAGTCACATCCTTTTGAACCTGATCATCGCACTCTACTATATGGACTCTTATCTGCTTGAAAAAACTTGTCCTGTTCCTGAGGAGCGCCGCAGTTTCATTAAGAAATTTCTGGACCTGTTCCTGCTTAGTGGAGGCCGAAGTATCGATAACGATGACCAGATCTGATATCCTTCTGTCCTCGCAAAATTCGTTTTCCTCTATAAGCGGCATGTTTCCGTAGACCTCCATGCCGTAATTGTAATATCCGTAGTCAAAGCTCTCCGGATCGACTCTGGTTTCCTCCCTCACAACCGTGAGCTTTCTGAGGAACTCTCTGAAATCTGTTTCCTTTCGGTACTGCGCAGAAAGCACCCAGGCGAGACTTCCCGTCTCATCCCCTGCTTCGGCACCAAAGGTCTCGAGCTCAGTCTTCAGTCTCTCAGCGGTATCCTTCCAGTTCTCGTCCAGCTCCTCCATCGGAATCTGCTGAAGCGGCGCACCGCCACCGGAATTCTCCGGGCTTCGCTCTTCAATATCCTCTCCGAGAGGAGACCCATCCCCGGAGCCACCATTTCCATCGGGCCCCGAATCACCCGACTGTGACTGACCGCTTTTGTCATCCTGCTTCATCCCACTGCCTGCCTCAGCCTGATCTTCCCCGGAATTGTCATTACCCTCCGGTTTTTCCGAACCGGAGCCATCATCTGACTGATGTGAGCCATCTGCGTCCCCGTCGTCAGCATTATCACCGGCGGCACCTGTGGGCGGCTTCATATCTTCGGGAATCTCAGGAGGCTGCCCGGCCTCAGGGTCCTTGCTGTCATCCTCCAGCCTCTTCCAGAACTGATGGTCGCACCTGTAAAACTCCTGCTGAAGCTTCAGCTTTGTATCTATATCGAGATTGATGCTCTTAAGGTAATGATAAATCCTCTCCGCTGTCAGCACCTTGCACTCTGCCTTAAGCTTCTCGTACCACTCCTCCCGAAACGGATACGCCGGGCGGTTAATGATGTCATAATCCATGGAATCCAGCACCGACTCCACCTGTATATCCGACGCCAGATCCCAAAGCTCCTTGTCCTCATACTGATCCGACGTGAACATATGCCTGAAGATGCAGTGCAGCACGATGTGAAGATACAGCCTGCAAAGCTTCTGGGGGCTCTCTATAAAAAGATGGAACACGAAGCTCGGATTATAATGTATAGTCCTTGCATCCGTCCCCATCCTCTGGGTATTAAGGTCCAATGTATATCCCAGGCTATCCAGCGCCCTCCCCATAAATCTCATGGCGAGATACAGCTCGGTCCTTGATTCCGCAAGTATTCTGTTTCCAAAATCCCGAAGGTCCCGGTGGGACTTCATTAATTTCTGATCTGCCATAAATCCACCTTGAAATCTATTCGCTTGTTAATCTATGAGTTTAAATACACGAAAGCTCGAATACCATATCACAATTACACCAGTGCCCGGCCTATATCCGGCAAAATCAATTACATATCGCAGCCGTACCGGCCTCCGGCTTTTATCTTCCAACACTATCCTATATCATCTTCAGATTCCGGTATTTTTATAATTCAAAGGTCTCCGGTCCCGTCGCCGGCCCGCCTGCTGCACCGCTCCTGAAATGCCGTTTCTGATAATCCATTAGCTGAGCCGAGATGAGCACCGCTCCCTCCCGGGAAGCTGCCTCCAGAGCCGGAACGATTGCCTCCTCTGAGATCAGTTCCTCTTCCACCAGGAACCTGATCCTTTCATCTGTTCTCCTGCTATCCTGAGGTATCCAGATAAGCTCCCCTTCATGTCCGAAGCGGGGCGCCTTCTGCCCCTGAATCAGCCTCGGCAAAATCTCAGGGCTGTGACTCCTCAGATACTCACGATACTGCTCTCTATAATCATCGGAAAGTCTCCATGGATACATAAGTCTTCCGAAGGCAGCATTAACCGCACTGGCAGGCTCGTCATAGGTAAACCTCTGAAACTGCCTGTCATACCCGGAAAAATCAATCTCTGTTCTCGTCACCAGCTGCCTCGTGTTGTACCCGGAACCCTCGATATGCTCATGAAAAGCCCGGCTGAAGGTGTCCTCCTCGTAATTATCCGCATAGGACGGAAACGTAAGCGCCGCCGTTACCATGGTCCTTTTGCTAATGCTCCCGTCCGGATTCTCAATCTCCTCCCGCCTAAGCGTTCTCTTCGGCAGCCTATCCAGAACCTCATCTGCCCTCAGATGCTCCTCATCCACCGGAAAATGAATCAGCACCGGAATCATGGCATCACTGTCGCCAACGATTTCCTTCAAAAGCCTGAAGCTCCCCGTCTGATAAAAGGTAATGTCAATTTCCTGCAGCTCCTGGCACTGACGAAGAGCACCGTCATAATAATCCACCACGCTGTCCGAAAGCTTCACGTAATGAAGATGATGACAGTTGTGAAAAGCATAGGGCCGAAGCCTTTTCACTTTATCAGTGAGAGTCACGGTCTCAATATCATCCCTTGACGCAAAGGCTCTGTTGTTGATTTCTTCAACAGGAATCCCAGCATCGCCATCTATATATTCAGGCACAAAAAGCGCCCGTACAGATCCTTCATAACCTGTAACAGACGCAAAGCTCGTTCCCTTTTCTGTTTTTATCTCATATGTTAATGACATTTGGATTTCCTTCATGTACAGCCAAGGGTCATTACCCTTTCTGCAAAATACCATTTACATTTTCACTGTTTAATGTGATTTTATATATATTTTTTACATTATTTGGTGTCTTATCCATCTTTTCTTCTTATATCCAGCCAGAAAAAATCTTCTGCCATCCTACCCTGTGTCTTTTCAACTATCAGCATGGGATCATAAAACGGAAGATCCAATGCTTCCAACTGGATTTTCATTTTATCCCTGGTTCTTGGAAAACATCTTTCTTCCAAAAAGTCCTGATAGTCCTTATAGGTCGGTTCCGTGATAACTCCAAAAGCTCTGAACTGATTATTATCCGTATAATTTTTAATCTTAACAGTTTCTTCACGGTCGTCCACATCTATAACAGTACAAAGATCATTTTTGTACATATATAGAATACGTAAAGGTGTTGTCTGAGGTGGTACTTCGTATTGCTTCGGAATACCGGTGTCCTCCGTTACCAGCCTGAGCAGTACAACTATAGGACCGGTCACATTGACCTTCCCGCTCTCCCAGTGTTCAACCGTTTTTCGGGATACGTTGCAGAAATCCGCAAATTCCTGCTGAGTCATATTCACCATTTTTCTTACTGTCTTTATCTCATCTCCGGTCATTTCCGGTGCAAATGCATATTGAGTCGCAACCACAGTCAATCACCCTCCTCATCTATTAACGCTATTTTTGAGCCTTAATATCTGACACATAGATGTACATCTGCTTGGCTCTATAAACGCATATTTTTGTCATTTATATCTGACATACAGATGTATATCTAATTGGCTCCAATGTTATCCATCTAAAGCCCCTGAATTTTAGGACTTCTCAAACAGATACGCATATTTTCTCATCTGTTCATAAATAATAGTTTCGATACGCTTTTTTACCACGTCCGGATAAAAAGCTTCCTCTTCCAAAACATTTCTGACATCACTTTTACTGAATGAAAACTTTAGTTTGTCTCCCCAAAGGTTTGATACTGCCTCCATTTGCTCCTCAAAACTTTGAGAAATAGTTTTAGAATGAACGGAATCCATCATCTCATAAATGTCTCCGTCCATGGGATAATCAAGACTTGTATCTGACAGCAAAGCAGCCCCTTGATCAAAAAATGGACATACCCGATACTGTCTGTTTTTGTCCAGAACGACTGCTATGTTATGAAGATGCCGATCTTCATTCAGGAAAAAACCATCAATTGTTAAAAGCTTACAGAGATACTCACCAAATCCTGAAATTCCCGTAAGTTTCTCAACTGTATCCACCAGGAATTTCGCCCTGTCTTCAACTGAAGAAAGATGATATACCTCTTCGTAAAAACTTGATCCATATTGTTTCCTATATAATCGTTCTAGGGTTATCAGCTGTCCGGATTCTCCCAGAAAATCCCGGCTTTTACACCCAAGATAATCTTTGTTTTTGTAGTGTATTTGCTCAGTTTCATACAAAACAAACTCCTCGGTATGGAGATTACTGAGTGTCATCAGCCTGGATACTACATATTCAGAAATCCCCTCATAACCGGTATAATCCGCCTTGTACCAGATACCATCCTGTTTCCATTTCAGCTGATTACCCTTAGAGGATTGACGTTCTTGTATATAAAGATTTTTTGAAAGAAGTTCGATCATTCTACCCTCCTCTATAAACTCATATTTTTCGCCGTTTATTTCCAACACACAGATGCAGATCTAATTGGCTTCATTCCACAGCTTTGATATATCAAATATACCCTAAATTTTAGGGTGTTTCAAATACTTTGACATAACCTCATAAATCATTTATACAAACACGTCATTAGAAGCCTCCATTCTGCAAAGCAAAGATATCTTCTTTTAAACGGTAATGCACTATTGAAAAACGGGAGCGGACTTCTCCGCTCCCGTCTCTCTTTCTTTAATTATAAATTCCTGTGGTTTCGTAGTTCGGATGCTTTGCCAAAAGCTCATCGATATAAGGCTTATATTCTATATCCCTTTGCTCTTTCGCTGCCTTGGCAGTAGCGTAAAGTACGTTGTTTTCCTGCTGAACCTCTGAAGGTATGGTCTCTTCCGGCGCATAGATATATTCGGCACCTTCTATCATCTCACCGGTAACCTCTCCCTTTACAGCTGATGCCACAAGCTGTGCCAGCTTTTCATAGAAAGCTCCTGTCATATGAACCTTATCTTCCATATAGTACTCAGGATGACCAAGAGCAAGATTACAACTGTCGATGACAGTTGCCCCGAATCTTGCGGCAACCTTCTTCACAGGGTCCACAGAATCGCGCTGAATCCCGAAATAATAATCCCTTGTCTCAGGAGGAATGATAAAGAAGATCTTATGCTTCTTGTTGCTCATGAGATAAGTATTTACAACCTTTGCATACTGGTTTTCAAAGTACTTAGCTGTCCAGTCATAGGCACGGATGTCATTGGTGCCAAACATAAATATGAGAATGTCCCCATCATAAGCCACACTGTCACGATACATAGGTGTGTCAATATACTCCAAGGGCCCATCATCAATAACATAAGACGATGAATAACCGAAATTCTTAACCTCATAATCAAATCCTAACATTTTCTGGAGCTGTGAAGGATACGATTCTCCCGGGTTCTCAAGAAGATATCCCCTTGTAAGAGAATCTCCCATACACGCCACCTTCGTTGCGGCAAAAGACGTAACAGAACAGCCCATCACCATCACTGCCGCCAGTGCCAACGCAGGCACCATTACAGCCTTTTTGAGTCCTAAAGTTATATTATTAATCATATCTCTCTTTTAACCTTTCATCTATAAAACTCTGTTTTTTCAGCCGTAATATCTGACACAAATGCACATCTAACCGGCTATTTATCAATCTATAACTTCACCACTATTTTAATTAACCAATGCACTTAAAACAAGTCTGCATATTCTGAAACTGTATTACAAATAAATGAATTTATAAAAGAGATCTTAGTTTTTTTAAATAGGTTGGCAAAGTAAATTTTTCACGCGGTTAGCTTTATTCCATGATTCCCACAGCCCTGAGCACATCCTCAACATACTCCACAGGCACTATCTCCAGCTTGTCCTTTACTTCAGTTGCCACATCCCGGAGGTCTTCAACATTATCCTTAGGGATAAACACCTTTGTGACTCCGGCGCGTTCCGCTGCCATGAGCTTCTCCGGAAGACCGCCGATGGCATTGACTGTACCCTCAAGAGAAATCTCGCCGGTCATACCGATGTGCGGCGAAACCGGATGTCCTGTAACAAGGGATGCTAATGCTGTCGTCATGGTGATACCCGCAGAAGGTCCGTCCTTCGGAGTTGAGCCGTCCGGCACGTGAATGTGCAGGTCATTCTCCTTGAACTTAGAAGCAAGCTCCGGGAATCTCGCCTTAACCACCGACAATGCTATCTGAACCGACTCCTTCATTACATCGCCAAGCTGGCCTGTAACATTGAGCTTTCCTTCACCCTTTGTAAACAGAGTCTCGATATAAAGGATTTCTCCGCCCACCTGGGTCCATGCAAGACCGGTAACAACTCCCGGCTTCGCCTCATCCTTCACCTTGTTGTGAGTCAGGGCGTGCATGTCGAGATATTCTCTCAGCTCATCCTTTGTAACGATGATCTTGGGTTCAGTTTTTTCAGGCGTCTCTTCGTCCGAAACATTAGCCTCCGGAACCCCGTTCTCTCTCACGAACTTCACCGCAGCGATACGGCACAGGGTATCCAGTCTCTTCTTGAGGCCTCTGACACCACCCTCACGGGTATAATCGGAAATGATGGTCTCCATGGCTTCATCGGTAACCTTAACATCGCCGCTCTGAAGTCCCACTGAGCTAAGTGCCTTCGGAAGCAGATGCTTCTCCGCAATCTGGAACTTCTCAAGGGGTGTGTAGCCCTGGAACTGGATAACCTCCATGCGGTTAAGAAGCGGTGCCGGAATGGTGTCCAAAGTGTTGGCTGTACAAATGAAAAGTACATCACTGAGATCGTAAGGCACATTCATGTAGTGATCCGTGAAAGTATTGTTCTGCTCCGGATCAAGAACCTCCAGAAGGGCACTTGCAGGGTCGCCGTTGTAGGAGCTTGAAAGCTTATCGATCTCGTCAAGTACCATGACAGGATTGGAAACTCCCGCCTTGCTGATACCGTCCATGATACGTCCCGGCATGGCACCGATATAAGTACGTCTGTGACCTCTGATGTCAGCCTCATCCTTAACACCGCCGAGAGAAACTCTCACATACTTTCTGTGAAGAGCCTTTGCAATGGACTTACCTATGGAAGTCTTACCTGTACCCGGCGCACCCACAAATACGATGATGGAACCTGACTGCTTTCTCTTAAGGTTCATTACCGCGATCTGCTGAATGATTCTTTCCTTTACCTTCTTCATTCCGAAGTGTTCTTCACTAAGAACCTTCTCCGCTTCATCAAGGTCTATAAGCTCAGGCTGCTCCTTTTTCCATGAAAGTCCGGTAACAAAATCAAGATAATCATAAAGCATACCCGACTCAGAGGAATGTTCACCGTCATTCTTCAATCTGTTGAGCACTTTTGTAGCTTCACGTCTTGCTTCCTCGTTCATCTCGGATTCCTGTATCTTCAGTTCAAACTTACGAACCTCAGTCACCTGCTCCGGATGCATTTCATCCAGCTCCTTCTGGAGATAGTCGATCTGCTTCTTAAGGGCATTCTCCTTGTAAAGCTTCTGATAATCCTGCTGCTGGGCAGTGTGGGCATCCGTGGTAACCTTGGTCACCTCCGCATACTCATAGATGATCTTCTCCAGAGCCTCAAATCTTTCTTTTTCGGAATCCATTTCGAGAACGGCGTAACGCTCCTCATTTGTGATGGAAATCCAGGAACTGAGAACCGAAGCCGCTTCTTCTATAGAAGTATACTGATCGATATAGTTCTCCATGATGGAGCCCCAGCGGAATCTGGACAAAAGCTCCTTAAGATCCGTCTTTATCTCATAAAGCTTTTGTCTTGCTTCGTTAATGTTCAGATCCTTTATATCCTCACGAACCGAAGTTTCTACGAAAATCTCATGATTTTCATTGATGGCGATTTCGTTTACATTGATACGTCTTCCGGTTTTAATGATTACATATCCCTCTCCGCTGATCTCCTCGATCTTTCCCTCAACGCCGATGGGATAAAAGCTGTCCTCAGTTATCTCTTCCCGGGTCTGCTGTTCCTTCATGATAAGGAGTGTGACATCATCCCCCTGATAAACATTGTTGCCGGCAATGGCACGGAAAGCCTGAGTCTGAAAATAAATATTTGAATTCGGTAAAACCAGAACATTATAAAGTGGCAATACTTTCATAAATAACACCTTCCTTTGTTAGCAATCAATTAAATTGAGTGCTAATGATTTAGAAAAGAATAACACCGGCGTAAACCGGTGTCAATCCATCATGCCTTTGTTAACAAAAAGTTTAGAATTCAACCGGGGACGGTTCTCGCGGGCGGGACCTGTCCCAGGTGGATAACTTAGAAACCAAGTTCCTTTACAAGCTCCGGAACAGTGGTCATACCTGTCAACTTACCGACATTGGAACCTGTGAAGAAAAGGCCTTCCTCATAATTCCCCTTAACAGCCTCAATGAGTGCCTTGGTGATACAGTAAGGCACCTGTGCGGGATTACAGGTCTTGATACATCTTGAGCAGTGAGTGGGTGCAATCCTTCCGATGGACTCCAGGCGCTTAATAAGCGGAGTCGCAACTGCTCTTCCGGGCATTCCCACAGGACTGTGGATAATGTGAACCTCTTCGGGGTCAGCATTAATAAGAGTATCCTTATATGCCTGTGAAGCATCGCATTCCTCAGTAGCGATAAATCTTGTAGCCATCTGAACACCTGCTGCCCCAAGATCCTGAACTTCTTCTATATCAGACTTATCCCAAATGCCTCCTGCAGCAAAGATCGGAATCTTTCTGCCTATAGCTTCCTCATAAGGCTTCACTGCCTCAACAAGATTCCTGAGAATCTCCGTAACCGACTGGCAGGTTCCCTCCAAAAGCTCCTTTTCCTTAAATCCGAGATGACCTCCGGCTTTAGGTCCCTCAAGAACTACAAAGTCAGGGAATCTGTGGTAATTCCTTTCCCAGGACTTTGCTATAACCTTGAATGCTCTGTCACTTGAAACGATAGGAGCGATAAGAGCCTTTCCCTCAGGAACAAACTCAGGCAGATCCAAAGGAAGTCCTGCTCCCGAAATAACCGCATCGATGCCGCTCTCAACCGCTGTCTTTACAGCCTCAGCATACTGCTGTGTAGCCACCATGGCATTGATGGCAACCATTCCAATCCCCTGGGATATCTCTTTGGCTTTCTGAATCTCCTTCTTAAGAGCCCAAAGATTTGCCTCCTCAGGATTCTTCATGAAATCATCTTCCCTGTATCCGCAATCCGCAGTACTGATGCAGCCGATGCCTCCGCACTTTGCAACAGCCCCCGCCAGCTTCTCCAGCGAAACACCAACACCCATTCCTCCCTGAATAAGCGGAATCTTCAACTCTTTTCCATGTATAGATAACAATGCCATACCACTCCTTAAAGCCATTCTCTAAATATTTTTAGCTAAAATAATTTAATGATTATCACATAATATTAAATTCATTGCCGAAAGAAGTCAAATTAATTTTACACACAAAAAGCAGGGGAGCTCAGCTCCCCTGCTCATTCATCATTTTTACTTCACGAGATTAAGCCCGTACATCTTGAGCCTGTAATCATTATCTATAAGAAGATACTCATTCTTATCCGTAAGACTGCACAGAATCTCTGCCAGTCTTTCATCAATCATGATCTTCCAGTCCGCGCCAATAACCTCATCCTTTTCAGGATCATCGAGAGAAAAGCAGTCCAGGAGCATTTTGTCCCTTGTGTATTCTCTTCCAACCCAGTACTCACGGGAATCAGTATTTAAATTATCATAAGCCTCGATATAAAAATCCTGACCCATATCGTACTTAACATAATTATGGAAATCCGAAGCCTCCACAACTCTGGTCCTGCAGTAACCGCGAACATCAAGGCATCTCAGCACATCATATATGTAACTGCACACCTCTCTCCGGTCATTTCTTCTTACCTCTACTTCACTGTCTTCCAATGTTTCGCCATCAGATTCCATAATCGGAGTCCTCATCCTTGTCTCACCGGAAACCTTATCCCTTGAAGCCTGTCCAAATCCCGCATTGAAATCTCCTGATGCAGGCTTGTGATAACCACCGGAAAAGAACGAATCCTTACCACCGGAAAAGCCCTCGTTAAATTCCTTTGATTCACGGGAAACGAATGCCTCTTCCCTGTCCGGAGCATCTACATAAAATCTTTCATTATGTATCTTGTTTCCAACAACTCTGTATGTATCATCTTCCTGCTGCTGGAATATTGCGTAGAGCTGAATGCTTCTCTGCTGGAAAATCTGACCTATATCATAATAGTAGAAAACCTTACCGTTAGTTTCGTCATTAGATATATAAGAATAGGTATTGTTCTCTATATCATCATCACCTGTATAGGCGACGCTGACTGCTCCGTTAAAATCTATGAAGCAAACTGCAATTCTTTTGAAAGGATAAACAAACTTCCCGTGTCTTGACTTCCTGACAAGAACTCTGAGAACGTCCTCAATAAAATCAGCAGATGGCTTGCCATTCTTGCTGTGTATCTCGATACCTTCCGCAAATGCAGTCCTTCCACCCAAAACTCCACAATCCTCGAAAGTTATAGGGTGCACATGTAAATATATATCAATCATCCTTGATTTCTCCCATTCTCTGCTGCGATCCTTCGCAGCCAACATAATCATCCTTAATAAGTACCGCTCTTGTCCCTAAGAGCTTTGCAAAGATTACTACCGCCCACATCCCATAGGGCATCCGCAATTTTTCTTCGCTAAATATTGTATCGGCACAAAATCAAAAAACTTTATCTTTTTAACAACAAAACTTTTTTCGTACTTATAAAAAAACAATGAACACCCATCGGAAGACTGTTTCCGACGGGTGTTCTGAGTTTTATTTCCTATTATTTTTCTGATTTACACCGGTTTCAAATATTACCGGCAACCGTAGCTTTTCTCGTTTAAATATTTCCGCCATATGAATTTATGATTTCGGAAAGCTCTTTGTGATATCGTTTCGCATAAGGCACGTCGATGCCAAGTTTGTCTGCTTTTCTGATCACAGCTCCCAGGAAGGCATCGAGCTCTGTTGGTCTTTTGGCGTCCACGTCTCTTCTCATGGAGGAGGTGGCGTCGTATGGCTGTTTCTCCATGCAGTAATCATATTTGGAAGCAGCTGTTCCTTCGGGGATGTTTACACCTTCTGCCCGGCCAACCGCCTCGGCTTCCTTCATAAGCTCCGCAAGATCATTGCACCACTCTTCATTTTCACGAATCAATCCCGAGGTGGTCTGATATCTCGAGGTCATGACATTGAAACCGCAGTTAAGGATAAACTTCTGCCATACTTCCGACATGATATCGTCAGTATATCTTACGTCGAAGCCTACGCTTTTGAAAAGCTCATAAACCTTTTTGGAGGCCTCAACGTGACGCTCGTCTCTCAACTTTGAGCCGATAAAAATGTGAGTATACTTTCCGGACTGCTTTATGGAATAGTCAGGTTCCTTTGCGGTAATTGTATAGATAAGGGAGTCAATGCAGATGGCGTCCGGGAATTTCTCCCTGATCCTGTCTCCCGGTTCAACTCCGTTCATCACAGGCATGACAATGGTGTCAGGTCCGATGCAGGGGCGTACCTGCTCGCAGATCTGATCTATGGAATAGTTCTTGCAGCATATAAAAACGAAGTCCTGCACAGGAAGCTCATCTCCACGTTCCACCACTGCCGCCGGATGCATAATGCTGTCGCCATAAAACTCGCTCTTAAATATCAGGCCTTTTTCCCTGAGGGTCTCAGCATGCTTTCCTCTTGCGATCAATGTTATATTATCTTCATATTTTCTTCCCAGCATGGCTGCGATCTGTCCTCCCACAGCCCCGATACCTGCAACAGTAATCTTGCAATTCTCCATTTTAATGCCTTCCTTCTCACATTTTTCGTTCTCTCTGTATATTTACGAGCTTACACCACAAGGCTCTATATGAAAAGTAATAACCATCTCTTAAAGTATTGAATTTTCGGAATATCAGCTATCAGCTTTTTTGGATATATTCCTTCTCCGGATTTCATTTTTTCCTTTTTATCCTATGAAGTTGTGGTCTCAATACTATCTCCGGAACGCAGGTTCCCTCCCGGACAGAGAGTGCATATTCCACAGCATCTGCCACGTCCTCCGGCTCAAGATGCGCATCCGGCTGTTCATCCGTTCCGAAGTCTGCATTCCTGTAAAGTGCCGTATCCGTCATATCAGGAAGTATGGCAGTAACCCCGACACCGTATTTCCTGGCTTCGTCAAAAAGACTTCTGCTGAAGCTCATAAGCCCGGCCTTTGTGGCACCGTAAGCAACACCGTGGGGATTGCTGGAAATGGCTGTGACAGATGAGATATTGATGACATTACCCTTATTCTCTTTAAGTGCACGGAGGAGCTTCTGCGTCAGGATCATGGGAACCTCGAGATTGACCCTCACCATTTCGCTTATCTTCTCAGGATTCAGTTCCTCATGAAGTCCGTAATAGGCGACTCCGGCGTTGTTCACCAGGAGAGAAAGCTGCCCGTCAGTCTCCTTCATGATATTCCTGACGATCTCCAAAAGCTTGCCAGTTTCTCTTAGATCACACACTATAGGATGAAAACACCCGTAAACACATGATTCAGTGCCAATGTCTTCTCCGCAACATATCTCATCATGGGAATCCGCCCCGGCATCTCCCGTAATACCACACTCTCCAACCAGGTTAACACTGTCCGAAACGCAGTTCACCCCATGGTCTGCCGACACCTGCTCAAAGTTACGTCCGATGCCAAACACCTCATAGCCCATTTTTACAAGTCGCTCTGAAATGGCCTTTCCTATCCCTGAAGACGCACCGGTTACTATTGCTATTTTACTATTAGAAACACCGCTCATAATAAAACACCTTTTTACAATTCTGACTCCGATTCTGAAAGCTCAGAAAAAATGAGATCCAAATACACGTATAGTGCAAATCAAAGCCGGATTCAGACCTATTCATTCACGGAACTCCACCTGAATATCTTTTCCTCCGGAACTTTCTCACAGAGCTTCTCCACCATCCGGTTTTCCATTTCATCTGTAAGCTTCCGGCTGTAATGGTACACCCCATGATCATTCTCATAAGGGTACTGCACCACTGCACTGTCCGGCATGTTGCGCCTCATGTTCTTTAGATACTCCTCCGAAAGCCTGAAGCTCCCCACACTGAAATCATATATCTTTTCCACAGGAATTTCGGCAAACACCTTATCCATCATGCTCCCATATTCACTTCGCCAGTCCGGACAGCTTATCATGGGATCAAAGCAGAGCCTCACAGTAAAGCCAAGCTCCAACGCCTTTTTCACGCTCCTGATCCGCCCCTCCAGGCTCCCCGTCTTATGCTCATAATGCCTCACCACATATTCCGGCGAAAGGGTAAACGCAAATATATTCCGGGAACTCACAGGACTCTCCTGTTTACCATCATCCGATGCGTTAACATTAACCGAAGCTTCCTTAAGCCCATCACAAGATTCCGGCCTGCAGCATATGCCTTTTCCCGGCCCTTCGACCAGACTCTCAAAGTCAATGTTTCCGGCCTTCGTCCTCACTTCAATCGTAAGGTCAGGATGGCGGTTGGTAAAATCTATCCACTCCCTGACATAACCTGTAAGCTTTTCTATAGCCATCAGGTCAGAATCATAGGACACGCACAAATACACCGGATGCTCCTTCAGAAGCGCTTCCACCTCCGAAAAAATGTCCTTCAGGTTCAAAAAGATCACCATATTTCCGGATGGATACATACCCTTAAGATAACAATATTCGCAGTCAAAAAGACAGTTCATCATACATGAGGTGTAGTAAAAATGCTTATTCCCCATGCTCTGACACACCTTTGCTCCGGGATACACCAGTGTCCCCTGCTTCACCGCAAGGATCAGTGCCTGTGCATGATGCTGCTTTACATAATTCTGCTTATGCCGGTTAAACACATCCTTATAATGTCCTATCCGCACAACAACCGCCTCCGGAAAATGCGAAATGATCTCCTCCGCCTTTTTCCGGTATCCTTCATCCAGAAGCACCTTCTCCTCCACATAAATATGTGAAAAAGGCCCGTTCAGTTCCTGCCTCTCTTCACTTTTCCCATATGCCAATGTTTCCGTCACTACGCATTCTCCATCAATCATATTCTTATATCCGGAAAGCCGGTTCCATGCATTTACAAACAGCTGACATTTTTGCCGGAGAGCCAAAACTCATTTCAAAATACAGTTTTTTATCCTGTCCAGTGCCTTCTTACCACCACGCTTATCTATGGTTGGAAGCATCCCCTCATCGTAAATCCCTTGAACTGCTTTCTCCCAGTCAACGCCGCTAAGCACCGCATACTTCACATATTGCCTCAGCTGATCCTGCATCACTTTGGAGAAATGTCCATCCTCTATTATCTTATCCACAAGACCTTCGCTGCTTTTATCGGAAATTCCACCCCGGTACTTCTCTTTTTCAGACAAAGCCAGCAGCTTTTCCACATAATCCGAAATCTCCTCCACATGACTGTTGATAACAGCATTAACTCTTGCAGCTAAGTCAGATACAGCCTGCTCCCGATCTGCAGTCTCAACTCCTTCGTCAGACACAACTCTGATGAAACTCATCTGATGAGGGCCCAGATAAATATTACCCGCCTGATAAACCGCCGCAGACTCCATATCATAGAGGTCATAACCCTCCGCAGCAACCTTCATAAATGCTGCCGCCCTCTGTGACAAAACAGTACTTCCGGTAATCGCGGCAGCTTCCTTAAAATCGGTTTTTATCAGCATATCAGGATAAAAAGTTCTGTCCGAATTCTGATCCAGAAGCTTGTTCAAAAGGAAAATATCCGAAGCATCTCCTGCCGACCGCAGTTTTACCGATGAATGGTTTTCACCAGAAAACGATTCCATCCTTCCGGCTGCTCCGCCTTCACCGTGAAGAGCCGCTGCCGTCCCCACCGACAAAAGCTGATCCTCAGGCCCCGCATCATATTCAGTCAAAACCGCCGACACAGCTGCCGCTGCCGCAACCGGTCCCACACCCGTGATAGTCAGAACGATTCCCGATTCCTCCGAAACAAACTCCTGAAACCTGGTCCTGTCAGTCCTCTTCCTGAGCCCAAGTCTCTTTATCACCGGCTTCGCCTCCGGATACAACGCCATAAAAATAAAAACCATTCAAACCACCCGCATCTTATAATTTTTATCAACAATGGAAATAATTATCAAATGAGTCTTTAGCAATACCGCCTTTACGCATTATATCACAGACACAGGATTACCCGGTTCCGACCATTATATTTTTACAAAAAACACAATAAATCTATTGGAAATCCTTTCGATAGATATTATAATGCTCATTCGTTATTGAAAAAGATACCCGGCAGAATGGAGCCGGTTAGATTTACTTCTGTTTGTCAGGAATAAACGGCGAAAATATGCGTTTATAGAGGAGATTATTATGGAAGTCGATATGACTAAAGGAAATCCTTTTCCTATTATACTTAAATTTATGATCCCGCTTTTTATAGGTAATGTCTTCCAGCAGCTTTACAATATGGCAGACACCATCATCGTAGGTCGTTTCGTGGGTTCAGACGCCCTGGCTGCCGTGGGAGCAACCGGAAATATCATGTTTCTGGTTCTGGGCTTCTCTCAGGGACTGTGCACCGGTTTCACCGTTCTTACAGCCCAGGCCTTCGGTGCTCAGAATTACAGAAGAGTAAAACGAAGCGTGGCCAACGGAATATTACTTGCACTTATAGTCATCATTACAGTGACCCTCCTTTCGTTTTCGCTTATGAATCCGCTGCTGCACCTGATGAACACCCCGACAAACATTTTCCGGGATTCCCTGACCTATATAACCATCATTTGTCTCGGAACTGTGGCAAGCGTTTTTTATAATCTCTTTTCCGCATTTTTGAGAGCCATAGGAAACAGCCGTGTTCCCCTCTACTTCCTCATTTTCAGTGCATGCATCAATGTAGTCCTGGATCTGGTTTTTATCATAAAAGGAAAAATGGGAGTCGCCGGAGCCGCCTGGGCCACGAATATTTCCCAGGGTCTGTCAGCCATGTTGTGCCTCTTATACATTCGCTTTAAGGCCAATGTTCTCTGGCCGGAACTCAGAGACTGGCGCATAAACAGAACTGACACCCAGCATCAGATGGCTGTAGGCATTCCCATGGCACTTCAGTTCGCCATCACAGCCTCCGGAACCATGATAATGCAGTCGGCCATCAACCTTTTCGGTTCCACCGCAGTTGCGGCTTACACCGCAGCCAATAAGCTGCACAGCGTAATGACTCAGGAGATGATAGCCATGGGACAGGCTATGGCTACCTACAGCGGACAGAACTACGGTCACGGAGACAGCGACAGGATAAATAAAGGAATACGTGCCTCTGTTATCATTGAGATCACCTATTCCATAATTGGTGCCATCGGCTGCAATCTTTTGTTGAGACCGGTCATGACCTTGTTCTTTGCAAGCTCAGGTTCTGCTTCCGATATATCTCAGGGCGCAGCCGCTGCCCTTGACACCATAACCCTTATGATGCCATGGGCAACCACCTATATCCGCATAGTAACCATTTTCTACATCCCTCTCAGTTTCATTTTTATTTTCCGAAATGCAATGCAGGGCTGCGGACACGGTTTCCTTCCCATGATGGGTGGGGTAGTTGAGTTTTTCGCACGACTTGTGGTGGCTGTCATAGCCATGTACACCATGAGCTTTCCTCTTGCAGTATTCTGCGACCCGGCAGCCTGGATCACCGCCGGAGCCTTCACTGCTATCGCATATCTAAGCGTCATCAAGAAGGTTCGACGTGAATTGAATAATAAGAATATATAACTAAAAAAGCTGCCGCACCTGCGACAGCTTTTATTTTTATTTATTTTTTACTTGACCCTGGGACTCGGTATTACGTCCCCTTACTTAATTGTACTTCGGTCTGTACCTCGTTTCTTAGATTTCTATTTAAATTCTATAAATATCTTTTCGATAGTAATTTTTATATCTTATGGATATCATCTATAAATAGATTATTTCAATATTCAGTTTTGACTCTATATTCAATTATCAGATCGACTTTTTTATTACTTGAATTTATCTTTCGAATCTTTCTAAGTATTCTTCTTATCAGATTTTCCGGATTTTTATTTATCTGGTCTCCCTTTTAAGACCTTTATTAACTACTCAACTATTTTCTCTACATGAATCTTTCTTTACAGATCCCTGTATACTTCTTATGTCGATCTTCCCTTTGCAATAATATCGTCTGGACTTTAATTAAGAAATAATCCGAAAATTCATTTCTCTATTGGTTTGAACCATCTCCCGGATGTACGGTCCGTAGATCTTCTCACGTTTTTCTTCTTTTTAAGCGGTCCAGAGGATACTAGTGACTAACTGATCTGGTGTCATGTCTTTGTACCTCTTGCTTTCTTTAGTTTAGTTTCGCAGGTTCATCTCCTGCACTTTTGCCAACCGGCCCTTCACCCTTTCTCGTCAGGTGAACTTTTCTGTTGACTTTTCTTTTTCTGTTGTCCTTACTTTAACACCGAAAGTGTCTTTTGTAAAGTTTTATTTTGAGGAAATTATTTTTATTTTTGAACGCAATAAATTTCTTAAATAGAACCGTCCCTGAAAGCTCTGAAATCAGACACAAAAAAGGAGCATCCTGACGGACACTCCTTCATATTTCAAAAGATAAAGTGCGGTTAACGACCGGTTTTATCACCAAAACCATGATTTATTTATCCAACGAGTTTTGCAACCTCTTTTGCCAGAACCACCACAGCGCTTTCGTTCTGCTCGTAGCCGGCAGGGATAGTATCATAGGTTCTTACATATCCCTTGTTACTGTTTTCCTTCTCAAATGTAATAATCTCGGAATCCATCGGAAGAACCATTCCGAAAACCTCTGTTGCCTCACGATAGATAAGATCAGGATTAACGGCACTGTCAATTGATGCCTTTACTGCTTCATTTGCCAATTTCAGTTCGTTTAATTCATTGCGCTTACGATCAATGCTCTCCAGTCTTGTGGCAACTGATGTATCCACCTCTACGCATTGATAGCAGGTGCCAAAAATAAACAAAAGTGAAATGATGAGCGCTGCGTAACAAATCCTGTCAATGATAGCATCCGGAATGCATCTCAATGCGGGTTTGATTATGCTCTTGTCAATGTCATATTCCATCTTTATCTGACCGTTTCTCGTACGATACAGATGAAGTTGGTTTCTTCTTCCCCTCTGCTGGATAACTACAGTACTTCTTGAAGCTTCACGATCTTCTACTTCATAAGAGCGTACTGTGTTGCCCTTAACCACGTATTGTTTCACTTTTCTGCTCCCCTTGCATAATTCTGACTTCCGGAAATATTTTTTATATATCAGAATTATGCGATTCCCATTTCTTTTTCATCCCACGAATTAATTACAATGTAATTATTTAGTAGTAATTATACACAATTATCCATCATATATCATCTTATTTTGCAGAAAAGTGTAATAATTTTTATTTAGCGTTCTTCACAATAAATTAAATAATAAAACCCCTTGAAATTACGTAATTCTGCAAAACGAGAAAATTTCTTCTAAAACTCTTCGTTTTTTAAGGGTTTTTATACGTATTTATATGCTTAAAGTATAAAAATTTAATAAAATTATCTAAAAAAATGATTTTTTCGCCTGTATTTTACTGTCTATATTCTGCCTGTCTGCATAATAAATTTCAAAATTATTACTTTTTGCTATTTCAGGCATTACCCGCATCAAGTCAAAGAATTAAGCCGGGTTTTATCCACTGTGGACTGTTCTCGCCGGTGAGAACAGTCCACGGTGGATAAACCCGGCTGACAAAAAAAGTCCTGCAGCAACACCTTACAGTGCAGCCACAGGACCTTCTAAAGTTGATTCTTTTACATCATATACGGCACCTGAAGCTTATACAGGTTGCTTAGCCATGTAGTTCCGTTAGCTCTCCTGATATCCAGAGTATTTATCATTACAGATCTCGTTCTCATGACTCCCGGACCTGCATAGTAGGCTATGGAGCTTACAGAGCTGACAACATAATACTTGCCGTTTACCGTCCCGAGATACATCATCTCATGTCCCTTAAAGAACAGTACACTTCCTATCGGCATGTTATTCAGTAATTCCATCTTCTGTTCATCTGTGCATTCCGATACATCGTAGCTGAAACTGTTTGAAGCTGCCTGCCAGGTGGTGTTTCTCGGAAGCTTCAGTCCGAAGCAGCGGTAAATATCTCCTACATAACCGGAGCAGTCGTTGGAGGAAAGCATTCCTCCCCAGCCGTAAGCGTCCCCAAGCATCCGGAAGGCAACTGTCAGGATATTTCTTTTGGTGAGAGGAAGATACCCTTCGCTGACTTCTGCATTGCCGTTTATGAGAGCAAGCTCTTTTCTGTAGCTACCATCACCGTTTCTCACAGGAATGTAAACAACGTAGTTTCCGATGGGCGAACGGTTTGTTACTCTCGCGCCGTAGGATCCGGCCGGTGCCTCCTCCAGAACCGTACCCACCGTAAGAAGGAGATTTGAGCTTTCGGGATTGGTATTGGATTCAGCAAGTATTACTTTACTGCCGGTCACCACCAGAACCCTGTCATCCGGAATCACCCAGGCGCTTTCCCACTGAGCCTTGGAGCTGCAGATGGCCACGTCATAAGCATTAACCCAACCATAACAGTTAAGGGATTCCGCATAGTACCACTGCCCGTCGGCTGACACCGATTTGATAACCAGCGGCTCGTTCACTCGCACGCTTGAGAGCACATTGTAATCGAAATTCACGTCTCCAAGCTCGTCGGTGATGATGGTATCTGTCGGGAATGCATTCAGCTTGGTTCTCTTCACCACTATCGCATACATGGGTGCCTGAAGCTGTGAAGCCGACCTGTTCTGTGTGTTTTGGGCGATGCTTTCGATCAGAATGTCACTAAGCTTGTTTCCGTACTGGTCGTAATAGCCTTTATCCTTGTAGCTTTTCAGTTCTTCCCTTGCCTTTGTCAAATTATTTTCATCAAATTCAACCCCGTCGATGCTCTCGTTATAATGCTGAAGATCATTCATATTTGTTTTTTCATTCATGAGGTTGTTAATGTTTATCTGTTCTATCCTGCCTCTGTCCGCCTGAACCATGTCAGCATCATACGGGGAGAAAGAAAGCCAGAATTCCGGAGTATTCATCTCCTTTGTGACATCCGGCATGTAGATTACACCGGCGTAGGATTTTATTGCGGCCACATTCATTGCCGTGAAAATGCAAAGCGCAGCCGCTACGGCCAGAACGCTCTTCCGCCCGGCTTTAATAAGACTTTTATATTTTAGTGCCAATGCTTTCTTCATGAGATAATCCCTTCCATGTAAGTTTTTCTCAGCTTTTTCAGACACACAAAGCTGATCTGACCGACTCCTCAAAACAACTCTGATTGCGCCGTGAAAAAGGTTCCCGACGTTTATTCTCCACATCATTATACACTAGAATTTTTATCTAAATATATGAAAATTAACTGTAGACAAATAAAATGTAAGCGCTATCATAATAACAGAACGTAATACAATCTATGCATTTTTATCAAAAGGAGTAATATGAAGAACGCAATTGTCGGACAATCCGGAGGTCCTACCTCAGTAATCAATTCATCACTGGCAGGTGTTTTTGAGGCAGCAAAGAATCGCGGCGCAGAGCATGTTTATGGCATGTGCAATGGTATCCAGGGTTTCCTGGAAGGCAGATATATTGACATGACAGCAGTTTTCAAAAAGAAAATGGATATCGAGCTTTTGAAGCGCACACCCTCAAGCTATCTCGGAAGCTGCCGTTACAAGCTTCCGGAGCTGGATGCAGAAGGCGCAAAAGCCGTTTATGAAGATATATTCAAAAGACTTAACGACATGAACATTGGCTATTTCTTCTACATCGGCGGAAATGATTCCATGGACACCATAAACAAACTGGCGGCTTACGGTGAAAAGGTTGGAAGCGACATCAGATTTGTGGGTGTTCCAAAGACCATAGACAATGACCTCACCGTAACAGATCACACCCCGGGTTACGGTTCGGCAGCCAAGTATATAGGCGTTGTAATGAAGGAGATCATCCGTGATGCTACTGTTTACGGCACAAAATATGTAACTATCGTGGAAATCATGGGAAGAAATGCAGGCTGGCTCACTGCTGCAGCTGCTCTTGCAAAGGATAATGACTGCGAAGGCGTGGATATGATCTGTCTTCCCGAGGTTCCTTTCAATGTTGACCGTTTCATCGAGAAAGTCCGCAAAATGCAGGAGAAGAAAAGCAGCATCGTCATCGCTGTTTCCGAGGGTGTCAAGCTTGAGGACGGCCGTTATGTCTGTGAGCTTTCAGATGATGTGCACGCTGTGGATGCATTCGGCCACAAGGCACTGACCGGAACCGCCAGATTCCTTGCCAATACTGTTGCCAGAGCCATGGACACAAAGACCCGCTGTATCGAGCTTTCAACTCTCCAGCGCTGCGCAGGACACCTTACCAGCCGCACCGATATCACGGAGGCTTACCAGGTTGGCGGCGCTGCAGTTAAGGCTGCCTTTGAGGGACATACCGGTGAGATGGTCGCACTTAAGAGAATTTCCAATGCGCCATACCAGTGCACAACCGAGCTTCATCCTATCTCCGAGGTCGCAAACCTCGAAAAGAAGGTTCCTCTTGAGTGGGTCAATGAGGACCACACACAAATGAAGCAGGAATTCATCGACTATGCCCTTCCGCTCATCCAGGCCGAGCTTACTCCGATTTATGTAGGAGGACTTCCTCAGCATATCTACATCGGCGAAGAGGCATAATTTTGCACAAATACATTCCAATGCCATTCAGATAAAGGTCCCCCTGTCTGAAGTATTTTTACAATGTTTCGGACTCAAAAACACCCCGGAGTTTTTTCTCCTCCGGGGTGTTTGATTTCTTCACTATAAATACAATTCTTCTGCCATTTATCTCCAAAATACAGATTTTACTTCAGAAAATCCACGGCCTCCCAGTCCCCGTTTTTATCCAGGTCCACAAAGAATGTGATACGGTCTGCTGTGGTGCAGTTTGTACCGGTGCTGAAGCTGCCATCCTTATATGCTCCGATTTCAATATCTACAGCTTTACGGTTTTCACCTTCCCCTGCAATAATCTGAAATTCATGTGCCACATCATACCTTATAGGCATTTTCCCATGAGGAGGAAGTATTCCTGTCATAAAAAAATATCTCGCCTCCTGCTTTCCCTCCGGCAGTTCCAGATACTCCGAAAGATCCTTATCAAAATCAATGACTACACTTTCCCCATCTCCCGGGAAAGTCATGGTTCCGTGCTCCGAAGTAAAAACTCCCTCATGTGGATCCGGCGCCGGAGTGTCCGGCTCATAAGGCATGTTCTTGTCAACAAAGGGCTCTTCTTTCTCACCACAGCCCGCGATAAACACCAGTGTAATCAAAAGAATAAACACTGTTAAAACTCTCATTGATTTTGTCCATAATACTCTTGAGTTTTTCATTCGGACCTCCTTTGCAAATGAAAATCTATTCTCCCAAAATCCATTCACCAACCATATGAACTTCTTGTCATTCATATACTCATTCCTGATAATCCCACTATTAATTTTTTCGACTTTCTCCTGGTTTTTTATAATATATTGAACACACGAAAAAAGCCCGGAGGATAAACCTCCGAGCTTTTGTAAAGCACAAGACTCGAATCGAAAATGTTCGCTTAAATTGGTCAAATCATATCAGAAATCAATCTACGAGATGTTCAGTATGCTATCTCCAGCGAGTTCCCGATATAAAAGATCGCATTCATAAGTTCTTCGTCCGGATCTTCTTCGGCAAACACTTCCATGGAGAAGCCATACATGCCGCCCCGCATGCGGGTGCTTCCGGCAAGCTGTCCGCAGTACCATCGGCCTTCTCTGTCATGATAAAGGTAACGCCGTCCCAACATGCCATTCGCCAGATTGTAGCTTTCCAGACTGAAATCATGTGGCGCCGAAATTCCGTACTCTCCGGTTTCGTCTTTTACAATAAAGTATTCCACATCATTCTGCTGTGAAGCCCAATGCGTAAAATTCTCTTCTGCAGTCTCGTAATCCTCAGGTCTGTCAAATGTCTCCAGATATATGCTCACTTTGCCATCCCGGCTGATGAGATCCGGATCACCCCACTCCCAATTCTCCTTTTCCTCAAAAAGAGCCGAAGGATAGCGGAGCGTCACGTCATAATCCCGGGATAGTTTAAAGCGTTCCGTTGCACCGTCCCATGCATCCGGCCCGGGTCCGTAACCGGGACTGTTAACCTCTGCCTTTGGCAGCTCCTCCTGCCAGTCATAGTTGATATCCACGCCTTCGCAAAGATAAGTATTGTTGAAAATATCCCTGAGGGCGATCTTCTGGAACATGGAATCGAAACGTCCACCCGCAAAGGTTTCCACCGGCCTTTCATCTCTAACGATGAGCCCTTCATTTTCATGGTAAATGATGGGAAGATCAAAAGGATAGACTTTGCTTCCATTCTCATCATAGGCATAGAGGCGGATCTCATCGCCATCCTTAAACGAATGGACACCCTTGTCCGGAGGCATGAGTCCGGCCGAAATGTCGATCACTGAGCTGCGACGCGCAAAAGACATGACCGGCTCCCTTCGGTATCCGATAACTTCAGGGGCATATACCCCCCTGTCTACACCAACGACGCTGAACCATACAACTATGCTTATGTCTCTGCCCTCAAGCTCCGCCGGAATGAAGCCATAACTATAGGATTCCTCATCCTCGTTCAATGTATAAAACGCCTCATAGTACGGAACTATCAGGTTCTCCAGTGACATCCATTTCCCGTCAAAGCCATAGTATGGATCTCCGTTGATGAAATGCTCCAGGTTGCGGCACCCAAGCTCCAGCCTTCCGTAGCTTTCCGTATCCACATAGATCACATTTTCCACCTGATCGATCAACTTCCACTGCTCATCTTTTAAGTCAATGCCCATGGTGCTGTCGACATGGTCGATACTACCGTCAGGATTCAGGTTATTCATGGATTGCAGTTCCTTAACCACCAATGTGGATGGATCAATATAAGTGTCTTCCTTCAGCTTTGTCTCCTCGGGATGATACCAGGGAGCGGTTTTTACACCGGGCGCCACAGGCTGTATATCCGCTCTTTCCTGTTCCGCCACCACATAACTTAAAAACCCATCAAAGAAATCAAAGTAGCTTTTATCATATCCCACATCCTGCATTATCCCGGCCACTGACTCATAACGGTCCGGCAGCAAATACGGGAAATACAGAGCCATACCACCTGAACGGTCATCCACGCTTTTGGTATAGACGATCATATCTGATAGTGCAGCCTTCAGCGCATCTGCAGCAGTCAGAATTCCGGAAAGGTCCCGGGAATTATCTCCTCCTAATCCCGGGTCGGTGAGACACCGGGGAAGCTCTGCCAGCAGATCCATGAGATCCACCTGCTCATACATGCCGCCGCCGAAACTGCGGACCCGGCTTCTGCAAAGAGACAACAGATCATAACTTTCCGGAAGGTATTCCCGAACCGTCTCCAAAAATACCTGCACGGCACCGCGCACAGCGGAAACTTTCGACAAATCCAGAACTGCCAGGGTATTGTTATCGTACTTTGTCGACGTAGGATCATTCACGAAATCATCAACGATACGTGGAGCAAGCTCATTCATATCGATACCGGGACGGGCAGCCAGCTGTGACAGAAATGGTGTATAGGCCCACCCTCCGGAAGGCTCCGTTTCCTCGGAAGCCACCAGATAATCAGCGCACTCTTCCAAAGCAGCAGCAACCTCCACAGTACTCATCAGACAAGCATCAAAGCCTATAAAATAAAAATGCTTACCGCTGTCGGAAATCGCCTGCTTAAGTTCTCCGATCTCCAGCATAACATCCTCGAAGTTCTCGTCCATGCCATATCCCATGAGGGTGCCTGCGCCATGATCCCACAAGATCAGACCACAGCGGTCCGCAGGATACTTCTCTGCAGCAAAGTTGATAAAGTCCGTGAGCGAAGCGGGCTCGGACATATTTACGATCCCGAGATCCTCCAGAAGCTCCGTCTTTTCTCCTTTAACCACAAATCGCCTGCAGGCATTGTCCGTACCTGTCAGTTCGCTCTCCCAGGCAGTTGCACCACCTGTCTGCAGGACGATATTGAGGTTCTCGGACTTCTGTGCCGCGAGCATCTCCTTAATATCAGCGGTAGCGGACCCTCCCTGGGATTCAAGATCTGAGCCGATCATATAGACCATCAGGGTAAAGCTAGATTTGTCTTCCGAATCAGTTTCAAACACAACAGTCGCTGTACCTGCAACATTACCATTCTTTTCATTCCCGGAGGATTTTCCTTTGCAGGCCGACAGCAGGCACAACAAAAACAGAAGGCACAAAAATCTGCCTTTACTGACTATACTTATCCCCATAAGTTTTCTTGTAATATAGTTTTTCATTTGCCTCCTCCGAATGTCGTAAGTTATTACACCTTCTTCTATCTTACCATTAGACCATGTGACAATTAACAGTATTATTTCTAATAGTGCTTCTATACCAAAGCACCCCAAAGGATATATCTCCTTTGAGGTGCTGTTACTACTTTATTTTTCTTTCTTTATAAAGCTCAATTCCTTGTTTAGCCATTAGGACATCCGCCCTAATCAGCCCCATGCTCAAATCCATAATGTCACCCTCTTGAGTATAATACCTCACCCTTCTGAATATCGCTCATTATTCCTCCGGAATATGTCTTCCTGTCATCAAAGTATAGGATATCATAATCTTGAGCTCCACCGTAGGAAACCACAGCCTGAATAAAAGCCTTATACCCTTTCGATGCATACATTCTGGATTTTGTTTGACTGCCAAAAACGGCTATATCTATGTCAGATTGTTCTGTACATCTATCTTCAGCAGCTGATCCAAACAAAATAATCCTATTTATTTGGTCACACAAATCAGCACTACTGATAATATTGTCGATATAGTCTTCCTTAATATCAGCAATGTGTATATTACGATTTTTAATTCTCTTGGTAATCAATTTGCACATATCTAAATACATAATAACCGTGAATCTATTACACTAAATTATTATGCGTCTCCTTATATCCATATTACCATTTTCAACCTAAATATGCAAAAAACCCGAAGGCTTAACCTTCGGGTTTTTTAGAGAGCGCGAGACGGGGATCGAACCCGCGATCTTCGCCTTGGCAAGGCGACGTAGTACCACTCTACTACTCGCGCATATATTGTTTCCAAATGCCCAGAACCGGAATCGAACCAGTGACACGAGGATTTTCAGTCCTCTGCTCTACCAACTGAGCTATCTGGGCAGGGAAGCGGGTGATGGGAATCGAACCCACATGTTCAGCTTGGAAGGCTGACATTCTACCATTGAACTACACCCGCAAAGGTGTTTCGCTCGTTTCAAGCGACTCGTATAATATACCCATTAAACGAATTAAAGTCAAGCACTTTCTGAAATAAATTTAAATACAAAAACCGGCGGGATGCCCGCCGGCTCTTGCGTCACTTCCTCCTAGAGGACAAATTGCAATAGTAAATCTTTCCGGTGTAAGCACTACACTCACACTCAAACATGCCATCCTCAGCAAACCTGCTTAACTGTCCGGCATTATACCTGTCTTCCTGAGTCAGAAGTACTCTGTCAATTCGGTTGTAGTCCTTGATTCCCGTGCGCCATGCAGGAATCTGCAGCGTAAATTCATCTTCACCGCAGTAGATAACCACGATAACAACCTCATGCTTATAAACTCTCGCATATACCACATAATTATGTCCGGCCATGAGCTTCATCAGTGCTCCGTACTTGAACACCTGATATCTTTTATGAACACCCGCCAGATAATGATGGTATTCTATAAGCTCAAAATCCTCATGCCCCCATGGATAAGGACGTCTGGAATCCGGCTCCGTCCAGCCTGTCATACCGGCTTCATCGCCATAATATAATGTGGGAGCACCGGGCCAGGTCATTTGCATCATAGCCGCAAGTCTGTATAATGCACAATTTACACCCGTATCAGCTTCTGCGGAGCCCCTGGTGCCTATACGGCCCACCTCCATTTTTGTCCTGGTCATGAACCTGCTGTGATCATGATTTGAAAGCTGATTCATGGAGCAAAGAATCGAAGACTCCGGCATCCTCGACATATGATAAGACATGGCTGCAAAAAACTGCTTTCCATCACCTCTAAGCCGATCTTCCTTAGAGTCTGAATGCTTCTCCATTCCGGTGAGGAACCAGGTTATAGGCTCCATAAATGCATCATAATTCATGATGGTGTCCCATTCATCTCCCTGAAGCCACCAGAAAGGATCTCCGTAATGCTCCGCAAGGATAACGGCATCAGGATTTGCCTCCTTAACCACCATTCTGAATTTCTTCCAGAACAGATGGTTGTAATCACCGGTATGTCCAAGGTCGGCCGCAACATCCAGTCTCCAGCCATCCACCTTATAAGGCGCGCTTACCCACTTTCTGCCAACCTGAAGTATCTTCTCTTCAAGCTCCCGGGAACCCTCATAATTAAGTTTCGGCAATGTGTCATTGCCCCACCACTTCTCATAAGTATTGTTCTTGGGCCAGGCCTCATCACTGTTATCATCAAACGCAAAATAGTTGTGGAATGGACTGTCCTTCAGCTGATATGCACCCGCCCGGTAGTCATTGGACTTATCCTTGTAATTGTAGAAATTGGATTTATTCATCCACTTGTTATAGGAACCGCAATGATTAAATACTCCGTCAATGATTACGCGCATGCCCCTCTCATGACATGCATTGACAAATTTCAGGAACAACGCATCGCTGGCTCTCAGGTTTTCAATGTTGGTGGTACGTACAGAATACTTTGTGGCACGGGCATTATCAGTCTCCCAGTCCTCGATCACCGATCCGCCGTCTCTTACTATCTTTCCGATATGTGGATCAATATGATCATAATCCTGTATGTCATATTTATGATTGGACGGTGATACAAACAAAGGATTAAAATAAATAACCTGAACTCCCAGATACTGGATATAATCCAGCTTTTCCAGTACACCCTGGATATCCCCTCCGTAAAATCTGTGTACATCAAAGGGTTCCACAGGAGTTTCCCAGTTCTTAATGCCTTTTACGGCTCTTCCCAGATAGAGGTACTCATTATCGACTACATTGTTGGATTTGTCTCCGTCATAGAACCTGTCGATAAATATCTGGTACATGACGGCGCCCTTCACCCAGTCCGGAACCTTAAATCCGGGCATAAGATGAAAAGCCATCTGAGGATTCATATCCTCACACACTCCCATCCGATTGTAGTGCAGCTTTTCCTCTTCTTTCTGAATGAAGAAACTGTAGCTCATTGTAATATTTCCAACAACGATCTGATACTCATAATAATCGAAATACTCGTCACTGAATATAAGATGCATCTTATACTCGGTATCAATCTCGTGGAAATATATATATACCGCATCCACATCACTATGTTTAGTTCTAAACCGTATTTTTACGGTATCACCGGGTCCCTGCTCTGCCGGAGATCGATAGTCCTCAGATCCCGCCGTATAGAGCGCATCCCAGTTGATCTTACTCATAGCCATGAAGTTTTCTATACTCTTCCCTTTATACTAAAACTTAGTGGATTCTAATGTCTCAGCCCACCATGCCGGTTCTACCTTATCAATCGAACTCTACCACACCGATATATGGAAGATTACGATATTTCTGATCATAATCAAGTCCGTAACCTACCACAAACTCATCCGGAATCTCAAAGCAGGAATACTTAACCGGAACTTCCTTCTCACGACGTGATGGCTTGTTGAGCAGTGTGCAGATCTCAATTGACTGTGGCCCACGGCTCATAAGGAGCTTGCTTAAATGATTAAGTGTATGTCCTGTATCGATAATGTCCTCCACAATAAGAACATTCTTGCCCTCCAGAGGCTCATCCAGATCCTTAACGATCTTTACGATACCGCTTGTAGTGGTTCCGGATCCATAGCTTGATACAGACATAAAGTCAAAGGAAATGTTTACATCATGAATCCTCTTTGCAAGCTCGCACATAAACATTGCGCCACCCTTAAGTATGCAGATAAGGTGCAGTGATTGTCCCTTATAAGCCTCTGAGATCTTATCTGCTACCTCAATGATCTTATTCTGGATCTCATCCTCCGGAATCAGAACTCTTACGTGTTCAGCCATTATTCTTTCTCCTTTTAATACTCAAAATCTCCTGATTGATCCTTAGGATCAAATGTTTTTTTCTATAATCTGCGCTCATCCTGTATGGCAGATCCAGGTGAGCCCCACCTTTTCCGTGGATCAGTTTATCCATATCCCTGAAATGAACTGTACTCCAGTCCTTAAGCGGAGTGCCTGTGCGTCTCACAAGCTCCATCATGACATACTGTCTCACAAGCTCAGGATAGGTTTTAAGCTCCTCCACAGGAATGGAAATCTCCCGGATGCCATCGCCGAAATCGGATGTGGTTTCCTGAAACCTGTCCACATCTCCGGAATCTGATGTGGTTTCCTGAACCTGGTCAACATCTCCGGACTCTGGTGTAATTTTCTGAAACCTGTCGGCAGCTCCGGAATCTGATGTGATTTCCTGAAACCGGTCAACATAATCCGAAGCCATTTTCCTGAAGAAATCATCAGCTTCCCTCAGTATATCGGCAGTTTTTGCAATGTGAGAAGCCGCTTCCGGATTTATTTCCTTCAGCTCCGGAAGAACTGAAGTCCTTATACGGTTTCTGGTATACTGCGTTTCAAGATTCGTGGAATCCATCACATATGGAATTCCTTCATCCTGAAGCTTCCTCAGTATATATTCCCTTTTTACGGAAAGCAGCGGGCGAATGATAACGCCTCTCCTTGCCTCCATACCGGAAAGTCCCTTTATACCGGAACCTCTGACAAGATTGTGAAGAACCGTTTCTGCCTGATCATCCATATGATGCGCCACTGCGATCCTGCAGCTTCCGGCTCCACATCCAGAACCATCTTCAAGGTTTTTTCTCACGGCTCCACATCCAGAACCATCTCCAAGGTTCTTTCTCTCAGCTTTACTTCCGTAACCATCTTCAAGGTTCTTTCTTCCGGCTCCACATCCAGAACCATCTTCAGGGTTCTTTCTCTCAGCTTTACTTCCGTAACCATCTTCAAGGTTTTTTCTCTCAGCTTCAAAAGCCTCATATCTGAGAATCCGGGCAGCCTCTTCAAGACTCAGTCCCTTTTCCTTTGCATACTTTGGTGCATCCACATGTACCACTTTGAAAGGGATATCTCTTTCCCTGCAAAGCTCCTGTGAGAATCTCTCATCCCTGTCGGCTTCCTCTCCCCTTATACCATGATGCACATGAACAGCGAAGAGTCTGAAATCCATAGACTTACGGAACCCGTTCAAAACCTCCAGAAGGAAAACCGAATCCGGTCCCCCCGAAAGCCCCACCAGAACGCAGTCGCCCTTTTCAATCAGCCGGTTCCTCAGAATATAATTCTTAATCTCCAAAGTAATTTTATCATTTTTCATTGCCACATACACCATTTATTATAACAATAAACCGCCTTTTAATTAAATATTTTTTCATATTTTTGCAACAAATCAGCCGCAGATAAGTCCAGGACCGGAGCGGTCGGGCATCCGTACAAAAACCACCAGGTATCGGTTCCTGCAGGCAAGAAACGCCCCCGATGGATTACTCTCCTTGATCTATAATTCATTTTCAGAAATATGAGTCATTTAGAATAGTATTCTTCCTTGACTCATATTTTCGTTTTCGAGAATATGAGTCACCTACAACAGCAGCGTTCTTTGACTCATATTTCGTTTTCGAGAATATGAGTCATTTACAACAGCAGCGTTCTTTGACTCATATTTTCGTTTTCGAGAATATGAGTCATTTACAACAGCAGCGTTCCTTGACTCATATTTTTGTTTTCGAGAATATGAGTCATTTACATCAGTAGCGTTCTTTGACTCATATTTTGTTTTCGAGAATATGAGTCATTTACATCAGTAGCGTTCTTTGACTCATATTTCGTTTTCGAGAATATGAGTCATTTACAACAGCAGCGTTCTTTGACTCATATTTTCGTTTTCGAGAATATGAGTCATTTACAACAGCAGCGTTCCTTGACTCATATTTTTGTTTTCGAGAATATGAGTCATTTACAACAGCAGCGTTCTTTGACTCATATTTTTGTTTTCGAGAATATGAGTCATTCAGAATCAGATATTTCTTAACATCCATTATCGCTGTTTATTAATCCTAGATATTCTTCACATAGTTGCAGGTCTAATTGGCTATTTTTCGAGCAGAATAATAGGGGACGGCATCGGCCGACCCCTATCAAAAAACAATCGTATAACTAATCTTAATTGCTGTCCGGCTTGATGATTATCTCATCCGGCATTTTCAGCCCGAAAATCTCCCTGGCCTTCTCCATGGTAAACTCTTTTGTCTTCACGTATATCTTTTTCTGCTCAAGCTCCTCTGAAAGCTGTTTCTGGGCATCTATGTCTGCCTGCAGGCTCTCCTCCTGAAGCTGATACTCTCTGTCCTGCTCCTTCAGGGTGACACTCCTGACATGCATGGCAAACGCGATAAACAGCACAACTATAGTGATTCCTATAATTGCCAGACGATTTGAAAATGAATTTTTACTCTTATGTCTGTTTTTCATATTGCATATCCCTCTGCCAACATTATAATAACAAACCCTTTAAATATCAATCTGAGACACCTTACAGATATTCATACATATCCTTTGAATCTTCCTTATGGACAGTTTCCTGGATCGTAGTCACCTTTACCTTTACGGATTTTGTTCCGAAGGAGATCTCGATCACATCCCCCACCTTTACTTCCGTGCCGGCCTTTGCCACCTTGTCATTAATGCTTACACGTCCGGCATCACAGGCCTCATTGGCAACCGTACGTCTCTTAATAAGTCTCGAAACCTTAAGATACTTGTCTAATCTCATAACTTTCCTGTTTTTTAATGCTTAAAAGAAATCCACCGGGGGACGGTTCCGGCGAGAACCGTCCCCGGTGGATAGAATTCAGTAAGAGGATGGCTGCAAGACAGCCATCCTCTCTCATACTTAAGTTTCTTATTAATCTTTATCCCAAAGAACTTACACGCTTTGAGTGATTAGTTAATCTTGTCCTTAAGAGCCTTACCAGCCTTAAATCTAGGTGCCTTTGAAGCCTCGATCTTCATTGTCTCACCTGTTCTGGGATTTCTTCCCTCGCGAGCAGCTCTCTCAGCAACATCGAATGTACCGAAGCCGATAAGCTGTACCTTGTCTCCATCAGCAAGTGCGTCTGCGATTGCATCAAATACGCTCTTTACTGCAGCCTCTGCATCCTTCTTTGAAAGATCAGCCTTCTTAGCAACTTCTGCTACTAATTCAACTCTATTCATGTTCTTTTCCTCCGTAATCCCATTCGGTTTGTTTTCCTGTCCTGACAGGCCCAAATGGATCTTATACTTTGTTTTACCTTAGAAATTATACTTTTATAAAGCACCCGTGTCAACCAACAACCGCTTTATTACGCGGTTTTTAGGCATTTTTGCTATTTTTGTTCTAAGTATTCTTTTTTAAACGAATAAGTGTTTTTTCCAAGTGATCCATGGTCTCATTAATTGTCCAGGTTTTCTCTCTCGTGCTCTGCCGGAATACAAAGCCCGGAGCAGCTCCTCCGGAAAATCTGAGCTGTCCGTGATTTTCCTGAATCACCTGAGGAATGGCGTCAACATTGACATCTGCCTTCGCATCCAGAAGGATCTTAAACATTCCCTTCCTGATATCGATCTCGGTGGCATAGCACTGGTGACCGAGGGCTCTCAGCTTGGCAATCTCCAGAAGATTCTCACACTCCTTTGGAAGCTCACCGAAACGGTCCATAAGCTCGTCCTGGATATCACTGTGATCTTCTTCATTCATTATTGAAGAAATCCTCTTATAGGCATCCAGCTTCTGAGCCTCATTGGAAATGTAGGAATCCGGGATAAATGCATCGATCTCGCAGTTTATCTGAGTATCAAATTCCGCTGTCTCAGTTACTTCTCCCTTTTCCGCCTTTACCGCAGTGTTCAGAAGCTTACAGTAAAGATCGTAACCCACAGCCTCCATATGACCGTGCTGCTCTGCGCCCAAAACATTACCTGCTCCACGTATTTCCAGGTCTCTCATGGCTATACGTATGCCGGAACCGAGCTGAGTGAACTCCTTAATGGCTTTGAGTCTCTTCTCCGACTCCTCTGTAAGCATTTTGCCGCGCCGGTACATAAGAAATGCATATGCCGTGCGGCTGGATCTTCCCACGCGCCCTCTCAGCTGGTATAGCTGTGAAAGGCCCATGCGCTCTGCATCCTGAATTATCAGGGTATTTGCATTGGGGATATCAAGGCCCGTTTCGATAATGGTGGTGGAAACCAGAACATCCACTTCCCCGTTTATAAACTGCAGCATAATGTCTTCAAGCTGGTTTTCAGTCATCTGACCGTGGGCATATGCCACCTTCGCGTCAGGACAAAGTTTCTGAACATGAGTGGCAATGTCGGCAATATTGTTTACCCTGTTATAGACATAGTAAACCTGACCGTTTCTCGCGAGCTCACGGTTTATGGCCTCACGGATCAGCTCATCATTGTACTCCATAACATAAGTCTGGATAGGTCGGCGATCCATAGGCGGTTCCTCCAGAACCGACATATCTCTGATGCCCGCAAGAGACATATGGAGAGTTCTGGGGATAGGAGTTGCTGTAAGTGTAAGTACATCCACCTCCTGTTTCAGATTCTTGATCTTCTCTTTATGAGTAACCCCGAATCTCTGCTCCTCATCGATGATAAGGAGACCCAGATCCTTGAACTTTACGTCTTTGCTCAAAAGCCTGTGGGTCCCCACCACGATGTCCACACGGCCGGCCTTCACATCCTCTATGGATTTTTTGATCTGCTGTGGTGTTCGGAATCTGCAAAGCAGGGCAATGTTTACCGGGAAGCCCTTCATTCTCTCCACAAAGGTGTTGTAGATCTGCTGTGCAAGGATAGTGGTTGGCACGAGATACGCCACCTGCTTTGAATCCTGCACCGCCTTAAAAGCTGCCCTCAGGGCTATCTCTGTCTTTCCGTAACCCACGTCGCCGCAGATGAGTCTGTCCATGATCTTATGGCTTTCCATATCCTGCTTTGTGGCATCGATGGCAAGCTCCTGGTCCACAGTCTCAACATAAGGAAACATTTCCTCAAATTCCTTCTGCCAGACCGTATCACTTCCGAACTTGTAACCTGCCGTGTTCTGCCTTGCAGCATAAAGCTTCACAAGATCCTTTGCGATCTCCTTTACAGCATGCTGGACTCTTTTTCTTGTTTTCTGCCAGTCTGTGCTGTTCAGCTTATTAAGCTTCGGAGCTTTCCCCACATCCTGACTCGCATACTTCTGTATACCCTCAAGCTTTGTTGCCGGGAGATAAAGATTTCCCCCATCCCCGTACTCAACCTTTATATAGTCCTTGGTAATGCCTTCGGATTTTATACGCTCGATGCCCCGGTAGATACCTATTCCGTGAGACTCATGAACCACATAATCCCCAACGGACAGTTCGCTGAGCTTTGAAATCTTCTGACCGTCAAACTTTTTCTGTTTACGTTTTTTGCGCGCCATCTCGGCATTACCGAACATGTCACCTTCCGTAAGCAGTACAAACTTCTCCGCAGGGAACTGATAGCCGCTGTTGAGAACTCCGAACTTTACCTGTATGGCTCCGCGGGTTTCTTCATTTCTCGCAGTTGTAAGTGAACCTGCTGTGCCTTCAGAATTATGCTTTCTGCCACTTCTCGCTGCGTCCGAAGCATTCGCTCCTTCATCATTTATGTTACCTGATCCGTTTACGGAAGAAGATCTTCCTCCGGAAACACTATCCACAGAAACATCCGGACAGTAAGCCCTGAGCTCGTAGTCCCTTAAATCCTGGGCAAGTCTCGATGCTCTGGTTCTTGAAGGACTGAGGAGAACTATCTCATACTTTTCCTTCTGCCAGCGCTTAAGATCCTTTATCAGAAGATCAAAACCTGATTTATACGGTGTGACTTCACTGGTTTCAAACCGGAATTCCTCTACAGTCTTAAATTCTGTAAGATTGTTTCCCAGAGTACTGAAGGCCACTGTTCCGGGCCCGGAAAGCCTCTCCATGATTTCGTTTATTCCATAGATCAGCTTGTCGGGATCCCTTTCATCCTGAAGCCCCATGCCGTTTTCTTCAAGGACTGCCGCAAGCTTCGCATGGCTCTCGATCTCCCTGAGTCTCGCTTCAAAGCTTTCCCTGAACTCAGTTTCCACCATCTGTCCCCGTTCTTTAAGGCGATCCGGTTCATCCACGAAGATCAGGGTATCTTTGTCAAAATAATCAAGAAGGCTGACTTCCCTCTCTTTTTTGTTCTTTCCTCCGGAGGCCCTATCGGAAGCCGGATATATCTCCACCTCCTGAAGATTCTCTATAGACCTCTGACTTTCCGCATCAAAGGAACGGATATTGTCAACTTCGGTATCCCAGAACTCGATTCGTACAGGATTCTCCGCTGTAAAAGGATATATATCGACTATACCGCCCCGCACGGAAAACTCTCCCATGGACTCAACTTCAGCCATTCTTTCATAACCGAGCTCAGTGAGCTTTTGGGATAATGCCTCCATCTCCACGATCATACCGGGCCGGATGCCGAGAACCGATTCTGTGAATTCTTCTCTTTTCAGCACCTTATCCATCAGTGCGTCAATTGACGAAACAACAACACCGGATTCATCCTCCATAAGATGCTTAAGCACCTCTACACGCTGTCTCGTTATAAGATTTCCCTGAGTATCCGCCTGATAAAACAAAAAGTCCTTTGCGGGATAATACCAGGCATCCCCGGAAAAAGCATGTATATCCTTAACAAACTGCTTGCCCTTCTGCTCGTCCCTGACAACCAGAAGCTTCCAGCTTTTGCGGGGTTTTCCGTCTTCACTTTTTTCAGCATTACCCACAGTGCCCTTAAGTGAAACAAGAATCTGCGCCTTAACAGTATCCACGGTTCCGGTTACTGCAAGAGGCCCTCTGCCATCCTTGACAGCCTTCTCCAGTTCACTATAGGTTTTTGTTCTTAAAAATGGGTTCGGCATACATCTACCCTTTCCAAAGTCTGATCCATGAATCCCTGATTCAGAGTTTTCCTGTCAAAACACATTTCTTTTTTTGCACCCCATGTCATTTTTCAAAATCCATGATGAAATGCTTATGAGATCTAAATCATCCTAAAGCTTCATGGGGTTATATTTATTCATTGCATGTTCTGTTCCGTTATCGATTATATCGAGAGCCGCATTTGCAGCCTCTTCATACATCTCCTTCATGATCTTCTCATCAGTCTGGCCGAATCTCGAAAGAACATGGGCTGCAAGATCCATATTGTCCGGCTTCATTCCCACTCCCACACGGACTCTTGCGAATTTTTCGGATCCAAGGGACGAAATGATGGATTTCAGTCCGTTATGACCTCCGGCTGAGCCTGACGGTCTTATGCGCATACGGCCCACATCAAGGTTGATATCATCGGAAAACACAATTATGTGTTCCGGCTCTATCTTATAAAAATTAGCGAGTGGTGCTATGCAGTTTCCCGAAAGATTCATATAGGTAAGGGGCTTCACGATGATGATCTGCTCCATTCCATTTGCACTGTTATATCTTACTTTTGTATATGCACCATTGAATTTGGTTTCATTGAGTTTTTCTCCGCCAAGCTTATCAAGCAGCGCGTCCACTGCCTCGAAGCCAACATTATGTCTGGTTCCTTCGTACTTTCTCTCAGGATTTCCGAGACCGGCAATTAGATACATTTGTTTTCCTCCAATGCTGTTTTTACGTAGCAGCTCAGTCGGTGGACCGGGGGGACGGGGTTAGTGGTCCACACACCACCGCCCCCCGGTCCACCGACTGAACTGCTGCAAATCAAGGAAAAGGAGTCGCCGCCCTAAGGCAACGACTCCGATTTTACCTTCTCTCTTTAACCGTGTCAGTTAAGATCAAAAACCTTCTGCCTCGCTGATCATCTCCGCCTGATACTTGTCTAAGATGATACTCTGAACGGCATCTCTGGTGGATGACTTAATAGGATGAGCGATATCTCTATACTCTCCATCAGCAGTCTTTCTTGACGGCATCGCAATGAAGAGCCCCTTTTCACCCTCTATCACTTTAATGTCATGGATCACGAATTCGTTATCAAAGGTTATGGAAACGATGGCTTTCATCTTTCCTTCTTTATCCACCTTACGGATTCGCACGTCTGTTACCTGCATACCTGCTCCCTTCTGTTGTCATAAAAAGCGCTTATTACATTTGATATCTTACATTCTTTTCAACAACGATCTTTATGTCATCAGGGCTTCCGATATAGGTGGTGTTGGCACGGATAGTATCTCTGCTCTCAACGATACAGTTCTCAATGACTGTATTGTCTCCGATATAAACATCATTAAGAATGATTGAATTCTTGATCACACAATTGTTTCCTACATATACCTTACGGAAAAGAACAGAATTCTCAACTGTACCGTTTACGATACATCCGCTGGCAAGGATAGAATGTCTTACATTACAATCCGGATTGTACTTTGCAGGCGGGTTATCCTCAAGCTTTGTATAAACTCCCGGTAATGTACGGAAGAAATAATCACGTACATCTCTCTTAAGGAAATCCATGTTTGTCTGGTAGTAGGACTCTACAGAAGAGATATTGGACCAGTAAGTCTCTATCTTGTAGCCGTAGATCCTCTTTACATTCTTATAACGAACAAGGATGTCATTAACAAAATCTGTACGATCCTCTTCATGAGCCTTCTCAAGGAAATCTATAAGCTGACGTCTGCGCACTACATAGATACCGCAGGAAATTGTATTGGCATCTGTAGCGATAGGCTTCTCTTCGAAATCAACTACGCGGCCGTCATCATTGAGCTTAACGCATCCGAATCTGGACACATCGGTATTGGGCTCCATGGTCTTAACAACCACTGTGATATCAGCCTTCTTCTCGATGTGATACTCAAGCACCCTGTTGTAATCAAGCTTGTAAATACCGTCACCTGCTGCAACGATAACATATGGCTCATGTGATGACTTAAGGAACTCGAGGTTCTGGTAAAGCGCATCAGCAGTTCCTCTGAACCAGTCACTGTGCTCTGCCGTAATGGTCGGTGTATATACATAAAGTCCACCCTGCTTACGTCCGAAATCCCACCATTTGGAGGATGACAGATGCTGATTAAGTGATCTTGAATTGTACTGTGTTAATACCGCAACCTTCTGAACATGTGAGTTGGACATGTTGGAAAGTGCAAAATCGATGGCTCTGAATGAACCTGCCACAGGCATGGCTGAGATGGCTCTCTTGTTGGAAAGCTCTCTCATACGTTTATTGTTTCCACCTGCTAAAATAATACCTATCGCTCTCATATCTCGCCGTCCTCCTTAATGATTGCTCCGCCGCTTGCGAGTAATCCGTCAGGATAATCCTCCGCTGTTGTCACGCCATAGATAGCGGTGTTTCTGCCGACCTTAACATTGTCAGGAATCACAGAACCTTCTCCTACAGTTACAAGTTCAGCATCATATACTCTACTGTCATAAACACTTGGTGCATACTCACCGACACCGAGCTCGCAATTCTTTCCGATCTTTACATCCTGGGCAATGATGGCCTTGTCAATCTTTGTGCCAGCCTCGATAACAGCATTGGACATAATAACAGAATCGGTAACAACAGCACCGGATTCGATGATAACACCTTCACCGATAACCGAATTATGAACCTCTCCGTGGATCTCGCAGCCCTCTGCAATGAGACATCTCTCTATCTGTGAATTCTGAGAAATGAACTGAGGTGCAGGATTCTTGGTATCTGTATAGATCTTCCAGTACTCCTCGTAAAGGTTGAACTCAGGAATGATGGCAACCAGCTCCATGTTGGACTGCCAGTAGGACTGAAGTGTTCCTACATCCTTCCAGTAACCATTGAATTCATAAGCGAATATACGCTTTCCGCCCTGGAAAAGATAAGGAATGATATGCTTTCCGAAATCCTCACCCGGAACGTCCTTGTTTGTGATAAGAGCTTCTCTAAGGATAGGCCATGAGAAAATATAGATACCCATGGAAGCAAGGTTTGACTTAGGCTCCTTTGGCTTCTCCTGGAAATCAATGATCCTGTTGTTTTCATCTGTTACTGTGATACCGAAACGGCTTGCCTCTTCCATAGGAACCGGCATGGAAGCGATGGTACAGTCAGCATTCATCGCTTTGTGGTACTCCAGCATAACTTCATAATCCATCTTGTAGATATGATCTCCGGACAGGATCAGAACATAATCCGGTGAATAATTATCGATATATTCGATATTCTGATAGATAGCGTTGGCTGTACCTGAGAACCAGTCTGCTCCGGTCTGGGACTCGTAAGGCTGGAGAATGGTTACACCACCTCTGTTACGGTCAAGATCCCATGGAATACCGATTCCGATGTGGGCATTAAGACGTAATGGTTTGTACTGTGTCAGTACACCAACAGTGTCAACGCCGGAATTAATGCAGTTAGAAAGCGGGAAGTCAATAATAGAATACTTACCACCGAAAGAAACTGCAGGCTTTGCGACATTCTTTGTAAGTACGCCAAGGCGTGAACCCTGGCCGCCAGCAAGCAGCATGGCGATCATTTCTTTTTTAATCACGTCATCACTTCATAGTGTTAGTTAAGTGTTAATTGTATTCAAGCTCTTTTTATTATAGCACCTGATTTATACTCTGTTAACACAAAAATGGTGATTTTTACTATAGCCAATGTATATTCATTTACGCTTTTGGCAAATAATGATAATGATTCCGATATTTTGCTTTTTTATTTGTTTTCCGGAGAAAATTGTTTTTATTTTTGTGCAATTTTTCGCCAGACAATGGATACGGGTTGGCGATTCATTTTGTAACAGGAATCCCACCGGGGGACGGTTCTCGCCGGCAAGAACCGCCCCGGTGGGATTCCCAAAATCCACATCGTGAACCATTGAAAACCCAAAGTCTTTAAAGTATAATGTTTAATTATTTATTTTACCAAAGAAAGAACAGAGGAACATTCACTATGGAAGTTACTGCTTTAAGAGAAATATTCAAAAACAAAGAGTCCTTCTACGACAAGGAAGTCACCGTAGGCGGCTGGGTCAGATCAAACCGTGACTCAAAACAGTTCGGTTTCCTTGTTATCTCAGACGGAACCTTCTTCTCACCGCTTCAGGTGGTTTATCATGATGACATGGACAATTTCCAGGAGATCGCAAAGCTCGGCGTTGGCGCTGCAGCTATCGTAAAGGGAAAGATCGTTGCAACTCCGGAGGCTAAGCAGCCTTTCGAGCTCCAGGCCACAGAGGTTACGGTTGAAGGTGCTACAACTCCTGACTATCCTCTTCAGAAAAAGAGACATACACTTGAGTACCTTCGTACCATGACACATCTCCGTCCGAGAACCAACACCTTCCAGGCAGTGTTCCGTGTACGTTCACTCATTGCTTATGCCATTCACGTATTTTTCCAGGAGAGGGGCTTCGTATATGTTCACACACCTCTCATTACATCTTCTGACGCCGAGGGTGCAGGCGAGATGTTCCAGGTAACCACTCTTCCCATCAACGGCGCACCTGAAATCGATGGTCAGATCGACTACTCACAGGATTTCTTCGGAAAGAAGACTTCACTTACAGTTTCAGGACAGCTGAACGGTGAGACCTATGCACAGGCCTTCAGAAATATCTATACCTTCGGTCCTACATTCCGTGCGGAGAACTCCAACACTCAGCGCCATGCCGCAGAGTTCTGGATGATCGAACCGGAGATGGCATTTGCAGATCTTGATGACGTTATCGCCTGTGAAGAGGACATGATCAAGTTCATCATCAAGTATGTTCTTGAGAATGCTCCCGAAGAGATGGCATTCTTCAACCAATTTCTGGATAAGGGCCTTATCGAGCGTCTTACACACGTTATGAACTCTGATTTCGCCCGCATCACTTACACAGATGCAGTAAAGCTCCTTGAAGAGCACAATGACGAGTTCGAGTACAAGGTATCATGGGGCGTTGATCTCCAGACCGAGCATGAGCGTTTCCTTACAGAAAAACACTTTAAGAAGCCTGTATTCGTAACAGATTATCCAAAGGATATCAAGGCCTTCTACATGAAGCAGAATCCTGATGGAAAGACTGTAGCTGCAGTTGACTGTCTTGTTCCCGGAATCGGCGAGATCATGGGCGGTTCACAGCGTGAGGAAGACTACGACAAGCTGGTTAAGCGTATGGAAGAGATGGGTATGGAGATGGATCAGTACAAGTTCTATCTTGACCTTCGTAAGTACGGTACAACACGCCACGGCGGATTCGGCCTTGGCTTCGAGAGAGCAGTTATGTACATCACCGGTGTCCAGAACATCCGTGACGTACTTCCATTCCCAAGAACAGTAGGAAACTGCGACATCTGATAAATAGCCGGAGGGCATCTGTTTAAATACGGGGCGCTTCAGCGGTAAAATATAAAATCGGATCCCTGAGAACCACCGGGGGGTCCGATTTTAATTTTTCACGCCGAAGCTTAACGCATCAAAACAGATGCCTTCCGGCTATTTCTATAGTTTTTCATTTTATTTAAAACTCTTTTTTATTTAATATTTTTAAGTTAAAATAGTACTATATATCGATTTTAGGGGAATATTGATGTTTGCCCGGGGGCAGGCACCAATAGGTAGGAGCATCAAATGCGTTTTATACACACATCGGATATTAACTGGGGGATGACGCCGGACCCGGATCGTTCCTGGGGCAAGGATCGTGCCAATGACATTAAATCCACTTTCAGGGGAATAATCGAAAAATGTCGTGACTTCAGCGTTGACTGTCTTTTCATCTCCGGCAATCTGTTTCATCGCCAGCCCATGAACAAGGATCTTCAGGAACTCAACTATCTTTTCGGTTCCATACCATCCACACATGTCGTAATCATTTCAGGCGAAAATGACCGTATAAGCTCAAACTCTGCTCTGTTAAGTTTCAACTGGAGCGCGAATGTACACTGGATCCTGAGCGAAAAACCGGATTCGGTCTATTTTGATGACATCAACACCAGGGTCTATGGTTTTTCCTATCACTCAAGGGAACTTAAAGAAACGGTCATAGATACCATCGAACCTGAAAATGACGGTCACATCCATATACTTCTTGCGCATGGAGGCGATCATGATCATATGCCGGTGGATGTGGAAACTCTCGAGAAACTTCCCTTTGACTACATTGCTCTCGGATACCTTCATAAACCTGTTGAGGTAATTGAAAGAAGAGTTGTCTATTCCGGTTCTCCCGAACCTCTGGACATGTCAGAAACCGGTCCTCACGGTTTTTACTTTGGAGACATTAACCCCATAACCCATAAGGTACAGAAGCTGGAGTTCATGGAAACCGCACAGATCTCATACATTCCTCTTGAGTTTTCGGTTAATGATAAGACAACCAACGATTCTCTTGTGGGCAGAATTCTAAACAAGATAAAAGCCGGCGGAGTACACAACATTTACATGCTCCGCATCACCGGAAAGCATGCCCCTGAAGTCCGCTTCGACCTGTCTTCTCTTACACACGATTACAGGATCGTAAACATTCAGGATGATTCAGAGCCACAGTATGATTTTGCCGCTCTTTACAAAGAACATCCCTCCGATCTGATCGGTTTCTATATACGAAAGCTTCTTCGGGACGATCCCGATGACATGAGCTATGTAGAAAAGAAGGCTCTGTACTACGGTATAGACGCTTTACTCAAATCTCAGAAGGGTGGTAAGTGATCATGCGTTTTGTTGACATCCACATCGATGGATTTGGTAAATTCCATAACTTTGACATGCATCTTGAAGATGGTATGAATATAATTTACGGTCATAATGAGGCCGGCAAATCAACCCTGCACTCTTTTCTCCAGGCCATGCTCTACGGTCTGGGAAGGCGTTCCGGAAAGCCACTTTCCAAAAAATACCAGTCCTGGGATTATCCTGAGGACTACAGCGGACAGCTCAGGATCGAGTACGAGGGAAAGAAATATCTGATATCCAGAGACTTTAACCAGGATCTCCTGTCTATCTATAACGAAACCGACGGTGAAGATATTGAATATCCGGAGCTCTGGCTGAACACAATGCTGAAAGGCATTTCGGAAACCGCTTTTGAAAATACGGTTTCCATAGGTCAGCTCCGAAGTGCCACAAGCCGCGGAATGATAAATGAGCTGAAATCCTGTATCAGGAACTTAAATGCCACAGGCGATATCTCACTGGACAGTGAGGGTGCCCTGTCTATCCTTGATGAACAAAGGACAAGGCTTGAATCCAAGCTTGTTCCGGATGCTGCAAAAACCTATGCCCAGCTCATAGGTGAGGTCAGAAACATTGAGCGGGATATCCAGCAGCCCGAGTACGAAAACCAGCTCAGAAAATACCAGAACCTCCGCACAGAGGCCCGCACAGATCAGGTAGACCTCCAGACAAAGAAGGAAGTGCTGATTCAAAAGGTAGCCGGCCAGGAAGCCGTCCTCCAGCAGGCAGGACTTAAAAACGAAGACGAAATCCAGTATACCCTTAACCGGGGAATAAGATTGTATAACACCTATGTGGCAGAGCAGGAAAGAGACGAGGATCCGAAAAAGTATATCATCCCCGGTGTTTGTTTTGCGGTCGCTGTAATCAGTCTTATACTGGATATACTGTTTGCCTGCGCAGGCTCGGATAATGTTGCCGCCCTCTTCAGGCTCACTCCGGAGAAGATTCCGGCATTCAAAGCTTTTGTTGACAATGCTTTACTCGGAGCAACAGTCCCGGTAGCCATATTCACTTTCCTCTTTGTTCTTACTTTGATACTCGGAATAGTATTTGTGAATAACAACAGGAACGGCAAAAAGAATCTCAACAATTCCAATCTGGAGCTGGCAAGAATACTTTCAAAGTTTCTCGGAAGCCCAGAAATAAGCGATAGAGCCATGGACAGTTTTGAAAAACACATGGATGAGCTTTTAAAGGTAAGCGGTGAACTCAACGAAAACAGAGCATCCCTTGAAGCACTCACTCAGGAGATCCAGGGACTAAATGACAATGAGCGTAAATATGATGTGGAGCTCCAGCGGCAGAACGAAAAGCAAACGGAACTGGAAGGAAAGTTACAGCATCTCGTTAATGTCAAAAACCGCGTTGAGATGCTGAAGCACACCATCAGCGAAAACGATGCCATAACAGAAGAAATCGATGCGGTAAATCTCGCATACGAAACCATGACAGAGCTTGAAGGATCCATAAGATCCAGCTTCGGACATCATCTCAATAAGGAAGCCGGAGACCTTATCTCAGGCATAACCGGTGGAGTTTATGACTCCATGTGGATAGACCAGAATCTGGATATCTTTATGAACACTCCTACAAAGCTTGTTCCTATAGAGGATGTTTCCAGCGGAACCATGGATCAGATCTACCTTGCACTGAGACTCGCAGCATCCCGTCTCATGCAAAAAAAAGATGTTGATGAAGATTTTCCTGTTTTGCCGGTTTCTCAGACGGATTCGGAAAAAAGCAGGCTTCCTCTCATCTTTGATGATTCCTTCGCAATGTATGACGAGAAGCGTCTGAACTCCGCCCTCCACTTCATCATGGACATCCACAAAGGCCAGATCCTTCTCTTCACCTGCCACACCCGCGAGCGCAGGATGCTGAAAGAAGCAAAAGATAAATTCAATGTGATTGAACTGTGAATCGCGAATTAAACAAGGCTGGAGCCCGAGGGCTCCAGCCTTGTTTTTACATCCACTTATGCATATTATCCAGGAAATCTTCCAGCATTATAGGCTTTGAGTAGTAGTAGCCCTGCATACTTGTGATATCAAAGTTATCACATACGTAGTCTACCATCTCCCTGGTCTCGAGCCCCTCAACGCACACATGTGCTCCAAGGATTCTTGCACAGTCAACTATAGCCTTAAGCATTACCTTCTTTGGCTCTTCCTTGTCGATATCCTGAATGAAGCTTCTGTCGATCTTTATCTGGTTAACAGGAAGATCAAAAAGGAGATTTATGGAAGAATAGCCTGTTCCGAAATCATCCAATGAAGTCTGCATTCCCATATCCTGTATGAACTTGAGCTTTTGTCTGAGAAGATTGACATCCAGAAGCTTACATCTCTCCGTAAGCTCCAGTCTTATATTCCTGGGAGGAACTCCTGACTCTTCAACTATCTTCTTAAGTTCCAGTTCAAAATCATCCCTTCCGAGCTGAGGATATGCAAGGTTTATGTTGACCTTGAAATCAGGTATCACCTTTATGATTTTCTTTGCATCCTCCAGAGACTTTCTGATGATCCAGGATCCAAGATCAAAGAATATAGGATCCTTCTCCAGCCATTCTATAAATGTTCCCGGGAATATCTGGCCATACTCATCTCCGTACCATCTGAGGAGAGCTTCCATGGCAACAAGCTTTCCCGAGCCTCTGCCGATAATAGGCTGGTAAACCATAAAGAAGCCCTGGCATTCGTCCATGATGGATTCTCTTATGGCATTGTAAAGCGAAAGCCTCTGTGAATCTCTCACCAGCAAGGTCTGGTTGAAAACATTAAGAGTTGTGGCACTGGTATTGTCCTTTGCTTTTGCAAGTGCGAAGAGAACACTGGTGTAAACTGTATCCGGCATGATAGAAGCGTCATCTGTATAAACACCGCCTCCGAATATATCAACGACTACATTTCTGCCTTTTATTTCTATACCTTTAAGAAGCCTGTTACGGATATTCTCAAATTCCTTTGAACCAAAGGTCTTTAGTTCCTCATCTCCCTCCTCAAAGGCCCTCAGCATGGCAAATTTGGTTCCTTCAAGCTTATAGACATCAGCACCGTTTCTGTTAAGCATCATGATATCGGCTATCACACGGAGTGCACGGTTTCCTTCCATGTAGCCGTAATTATTATTGATGGATGCAAAATCCCTGATACTCAGGAGCATGATGAAATACGGCTTGGCATTGGCATTGTACTCATTCATCTTCTCCATCATCATGGTGGTGGTATAGAGTCCTGTGGTGGCATCAACGAGATTACTCTTTTCGTAATTCACAACGATACCTGCATAAAACACAGGTTCACCATCTTCTCTCAGCATTTTTGAATAAGTGGATACTGTTACATATTTTCCATCCTTATTCATGATCCTGTAGGGAAGGTTAAGCTTATCTATCTCTCCGGCCTTCATCCGGATGGATTCCGATATAAATTGTTCCCTGTCATCAGGATGGATCAGACTGATGTACTCACTCAGCGCTTCTGCTTCATCCATCACCTGATCAGTCAGTCCCAGATACTCTACGATTTCTTCGCACCACCATACTTTTCCTGTGGTGTAATCCGAATAAAACGCGTACCATCCTTCTTTTTGATTGGTAAAGACCTTGAACAATTCGTCGAAGTATTTTACTTTCAGATTGCTTTCCATATATTCACCGGCAAACGCACGTACCTGACATCCGTTCCTTTCAATTCTAAATCGGGACTTCTACTATTCGAACCCGACATACCTATACGTCTATTTCGGCAAAAAAACAAAAAAATTAAGTTTTTCGCAAAAAATCTTTTTCGCCGAAATACGGAAGAATCTGAATCCATCGGGGCAGTTCTCGCCTGCGGGAACCGCCCCGATGGATAACTCCCAAAATAAAAAAGCCTGATATGCTGCTCTTTCGAGTCATATCAGGCTTTTAATAATTATTCTTCCTTTTCAGGATGGTCAAGTTTAGTCACGGCATCAATGATTGAGGTTGTTCCTCCGGTTTCAAGAATCTCCTTGATCTTATCTATATCCTCAGCATTCATATGATTCTTTCCGAGATACTGCTCATAGTTTTTTGAAAGATTAAGGGCAAGTTCACGTTCCTGCGACTCAAGACTTGTTTTAAGATTCGTGGCATCCGTAAATGCCTGCTGGAGCTCATCCATCTTCGGCTTGTTGGCTGTCTCTATCTCATCTATTATGATATTTCTGGTAACCGTATCAAAGTTGTTCTGTGCACTCTGTTTCTGGCTAATGATATCACTTCTCTGCTGCTGAAGATTAGCGATGTCATCATCGAAGGACTTAAGATTATAAACTGCCTCATCGGAATCATTTCGGATACTGTGCTCAAGCTTCTTTATGATCTTCCTGTTTGTCTTGATACGGTTTAAAATGTCTCTGCCCTGACGGACTGTGTCCGCATATCTGCCGGAAACATTCATGATGGCAACATAGACACCTCCGAAAATAATGATATCCAGGAGATAGATCCCCACCAGATAAATCCACCGTCTTTTCGGTATCAGGAAAAATGCCCCCCATGGCAAAAATGCAAAAATGAGTATAAACACTGTCAAAAAGCAGATAAACTCCGCTATTCCTGATGGGTGAAATAATGTATAAAAGACAGGCCACTTCATATAGAAGGGAGCATTATCCTTTTTAACTATAGCCGCAAGCTGACGCTTAAGCTCAGTGATCTCAATGCGTCTCGGCTCAGTCTCGTTCTTTATACGGCCCTTAACGCCTTCCTGCCTGGCCTTTTCCCTTTCAGTCTGTTTCTTCTTGAGACTTGCCTCCACCTGACTTATCTGTTTGTCATGAGTTTCGGTCAGCTCCTCTCCTCTTTGCTTCAGGGTCTTGTCTATCTTATCCTGAATGCTTTTCCGGAAATCATCAAGTGCAGCAGCTGACTGTTTTTCCACATCTATCTGACTTGTGAGCTGATTACAGATATTCTGATATTCTGTTATCGCATTTTTTGCATCATCCAAAAATGCCTGGGGATTATCTATTTCCATTCCCATTATGTTTGCCTCCCGATCGTCACGTTATGAACTGGTAATATCATAGAATATTTTTGTGAATTAAATATTAACAACTGTATTTTTTTCGTTTTTGCAGCATTGCAAAGCCTGGTTTTATAGACTATAGTGAAAACCAAATTCTATTCATCTGTTGACAAGTTTTAAAGCCATGATATCTGAAAAATATAAATCAGACTGGCTGCCCTAAGGAGGATCTCATGTTCAGAATGAGCGGCTCAATATACAGAAATGGTCAGATCATAAGGGAATGCGTATCCAGGCAGGAGGATAACTCTGTGTCCAGAACGGACCGTGTCCTCACTGCACTTAAAGAAATCTGTGAGTATATGGATCTTGCCGTACCCATCTGGCTTCAGTCAAACATAAACGAATTCAAGCGAAAATCCATCACTGCCTTCAGATCTGATTCTTTTGTTGAGCCCATAGGCTTTGACTACCTGAGGATTGAAGTCATAGAGGAATAATGTTTACAGTCTTTCAACAAGAGCCTCAGTAAGTCTCACGCAATGCTCAATTGCCTTTTTCTCAAAGGTCGGATAATCCACCTGTGCGGAATTGTCTGCCTTATCAGAAATGGCTCTTATGATAAGGAACGGCACCTTGTTCTGCCATGCAATCTGGGCAATGGCAGCGCCCTCCATCTCGCAGCATTTTCCCTGGAAATGCTTAACTATCCACTCCTTTGTGTCATTATCAGAAACGAACTTATCGCCGCTACACACACGACCTATGAATGTATGAATGTCGGGATTCACCTTACGGTTCTCCTCTTCAGCCAATGCTATAAGCTTGTTATCTGCCTTAAAGGAAAGTGTTCCCACTCTGGGAATCTCACCAAGCTGATAACCGAAAGCTACAGCATCCATGTCATACTGGGCAGCATCCTCCGAAAGCACGATATCACCGATGTCAATGTGCGCATCGAGAGATCCGGCGATACCTGTGTTGATAACATGATCCACCATGTAACGGTCTATGAGCACGGCTGTGCAGGCGCCGGCATTAACCTTGCCTATACCTGAACGGACAACCGTAACATACTTGCCCTTGAGCTTTCCCGTTACAAATGTGAGTCCGTTATGTTCTTCCGTTACAGCATCGGTTATATCCGCCTTCAGCTTCTCAACTTCCTCATCCATTGCGCCAATTATTCCAATCATGATAGCAATTCACCTTTCTCCTCTAAAAATGTGTGGTTTCCTGTTTATATCTGTCACAGAGATGCCAATCTGACCGGCTCTGTAAATACATATTTTTCGCTGCTGAAACCTGACATTAGACTGCAGATCTTAAGTCGTCTCTTATTAAGAATTCTTTTCCTGATTTTCCTTAACCACATCCCTGAGAACCTGAAGCACGTGATCAACACCGTTGCCCTGATCCGAGTTCTGCATGGCTATGATGTAGCCCGACTTCTTGAGGTGCACCTCATGTACCGCATTGTACAGGAGGTCAATGTCTTTCTCCATCTCATGCTGGTCAAGCACGAAGCTGAAACCCTGCTTTTCGAAGGATTCGGCATTCAGAATCTGGTCGCCTCTGCTTGCATCAAGAGGCAGCGGGATAAGAATGTTAGGCTTCTTCAGTGCCACAAGCTCGCAGATAACATTGGCACCGGCTCTTGAGATAACAACATCAGCAAGAGCATACAGGTTCCTGAGTCCATTAGTCAGGAACTCATACTGCTTATAGCCCTTTGTATCGTTAAGGCTGTTGTCTAAATTGTTCTTGCCGCATACATGAACAACATCAAAATCCTCAAGAAATCTTGGTAGCAGTTTTCGTACCGCATTGTTGATGGCAACCGAACCGAGGGAGCCTCCGATGATCATGAGCACGGGCTTCTTTCCGTCAAATCCGGTCATTTCAAGCCCTTCCTCACGGGTACCCATGAGAAGCTTCTCTCTGATGGGAGAGCCTGTAAGAACTGCTTTACCTTCAGGAAGTTTCTTAAGAGTTTCCGGGAAATTGCAGCAGATCTTGTCACAGGCCCTGGCACATAAGCGGTTTGCAAGTCCGGGGGTCATGTCTGACTCATGAGACACAACAGGGATATGGAGACTGCGGGCCGCCCAAACTACGGGAACCGCAACAAAACCGCCCTTACTGAATACTATATCGGGCTTGATCTTCTCCAGAGCCTTTCGGGCTTCATTGTAGCCTTTAAGAACCCTTATGGGATCGGAAAAATTCTTAACATCAAAGTATCGACGAAGTTTTCCTGTGGATATACCGGTGTAGGGAATGCCTTCGGCCTCTACCATTTTCTTTTCAATTCCGTCATAGGAGCCAATGTAATAGACCTCATAACCATCCTTCTTCATCCGGGGGATAAGGGCTATATTGGCAGTGACGTGACCGGCTGTTCCGCCACCGGTCAGTACTACTTTACCGATCATTTTGTTCTCCTTTATTAATGCTGCTTTTGGGAGCCCTGATATCTGATATACAGATTCAGATCTGATCAGCTCCTTTATAAGCGCTTTTCATGCCGTTTACGTCCGGCCAGATAGACTGGGATTTAACGACTCAGGAATCAAAGTGCCTTTACGAGCTTATCGCAGATTTCAGCCATCTTTTCCGGAGCTGTCTTTCCGGGCTTCCAGAGAACCATCTCATCAGCATTGCCGTAGCGTGGGATGATGTGGGTATGGAAGTGGTTTACGGTCTGGCCTGCTGCTTCTCCGTTATTCTGGACAACATTAAAGCCCTTAGCGCCGATAGCCTTTTTCATGGCTGTTCCGATCTTTCCGGCAAGAGGCATTACCCCTGAGGCTATATTGTCAGGAAGCTCTGTAAGGTCCTGATAGTGCTCCTTTGGGATGATGAGCACGTGTCCGTCTGATGCCGGGTTTGCATCAAAGATCACTCTGAATGTATCGTCCTGATACAGGGTTGTTGTGGGTATATCTCCATTTGCCAGTTTACAAAAAATGCAATTATCGTCTTTCATGTCGAACCTCCTGAAATTCCAGTCAACGGGTCAGACTCTGCAGTACATATACCCTGTCTGAACCGTTACAAAACTAAAAATATTATATAATTTTGATAAGCCTTAGACAAGGAAATTGACTGAACAACCTTAACGATATATAATCGTCCGAAAAGTTCAGGGGGCTACGACCGGTTTGAGGGTTGGCTACGACCGGTTTGGGGGTTGGCTACGGCCAGAAAATGATTAACTAAACAGTAACCGATATAACCTGAAGGTTGCTGATAAATAATTATGAAAGAAGGTTTTTAAAATGGCAATTCCAAAAGATCCTGTTATGCTTTTGAGCTTTATCAATACTCAGCTCCGTGATAATTATGATTCGCTCGAGAGTCTTTGTAAGGCTTTTGATGTCGATCAGGACAGCATAGTGAAGTCCCTTGCGGTGATTGATTATCACTATAACAGCGAGATAAACCAGTTTAAATGAAAACAGTCCAAGCCTGGACATAAGCCGGAGGGCATCCATCTAAAACCGGGTCGTTCAGACGGTTTTAGATGGATGCCCTCCGGCTCATATATAGCTAGCTTTAGACGTTCTGTTACCATTTTTTATTTGAACAATTGGTCTGAATCAAGCATCAGAGTGAAGGGACCGTCATTCAGGAGTTCTACCTTCATGTCGGCACCGAATTCACCGTGTTCTACCTTTGGGACGTAATCCTTGCAGCGTTCCGTAAAATACTGATAAAGGGCATCCGCCTTGTCGGGGGCTCCGGCCTCGATAAAGCTTGGGCGGTTACCTTTTTTGCAGTTGGCATACAGTGTAAACTGGCTGACCACAAGTACGGAACCTCCTACATCCGAAAGAGAGCAGTTTGTCTTTCCGTTTTCATCCGGGAATATCCGGAGGCTGCAGATCTTCTTCACCATTTTATCCGCCATTTCTTCGGTATCTGTATCCGAAGCCCCCAGGAATATCAGAAATCCCCGTCCGATCTTACCAATTGTTTCATTATCTACTGTGACAGCTGCATGCTGCACAACCTGAACTACACATCTCATTTTTATCCTCTTTTCTACTGCTATACGAAATACTCATCCCAGGAGTTCCATCAGCTGTTCCCTGCTCATATTCATCAGTGACTCATTCTCTCCACTCAGTATCGCATCAGCCAGATCCTTTTTGGCATTCTGCATCTCAACTATCTTCTCTTCTATAGTGCCTTTAACGATCAGTTTAAATACAGAAACCTTTCTGGTCTGACCTATCCTGTGGGCACGGTCTGTTGCCTGATTCTGAGCAGCAAGATTCCACCATGGATCATAGTGGATGACAACGTCGGCACCGGTCAGATTGAGTCCTGTGCCGCCTGCCTTTAGAGAAATGAGAAACAGCGGGACTTCATTATCATTAAATGCATGAACCAGCTTGATTCTCTCTTCTTTCCTGGTTTCTCCTGTGATCTTATAAAACTCTATGCCGCGTTCCCTGAGATCACGCTCCAAAAGTCCAAACATGGAAGTGAACTGCGAAAAGAGCAGGATCTTGTGTCCTCCGTCTATGGCACTTTCGATCAGTTCAAGGCAGGATTCTCTCTTGGCAGATTCGCCTGTGTAGCCGGTTGTGATAAGCTCCGGATCGCAGCATATCTGTCTGATCTTTGTGAGTTCCGCCAGTACTTTGAGTTTATCCTTACCGGATTTAAAGTCTTCGCTTTCCAGAAGCTTCTTCATATGAGTGACCTGAGCATCATAGAGTTTTCTCTGGGCAGCATCAAACTTTGTAAAACGAATCTCCTCCATCTTATCCGGAAGATCCTTCAGCACATTTTCCTTTAGTCTCCTAAGGATAAACGGTCCTACCATGTTTTTCAGCTGTTTTGTGATTTCCTCATCCTTATACTTTGTTATAGCATTTTCAAAATCACTTCTGAAGCGGTCATAGGTATAGAGGAAACCCGGCATGAGATAGTCAAAGATGCTCCAAAGTTCACTTAATCTGTTTTCGATAGGTGTACCTGTCAGTGCAAATCTATGCTCTGCATTTATAACCTTCACCGACTTTGATACAGCAGCTTTAGGATTTTTTATAAACTGTGCCTCATCGATGATCTCATGATCAAACTTCTTTCCTTCATAGGCTCCGATATCCCGTTTCAAAAGGTCATAGGATGTGACCAGCACCTCAGGCAGAACCTCCTGAGACAGTATAGCCTTTCTCTCAGCCAATGTACCCGCAACGGCCCTTACCTCCACAGAAGGTGCAAATCGCCTGAACTCTTCCTCCCAGTTATAAACCAGTGATGCGGGACATACGATGAGGGAAGTTAACCTCTTGCCTTCCTTCTCCAGCAGGTTTTTTCTGCTTTGCAGAAGAGCTATAACCTGTATCGTTTTACCGAGACCCATATCGTCGGCAAGAATACCCCCGAAGCCAAGCTCAGACAGCATACTCAGCCACTTAAATCCATATATCTGATACCCCCGGAGAACCTTGGCGAGATTTTCCGGAACCTCGATGTCACTTTCCTTAACCGTGTTGAAATTTCTGATGAGTGACTTGAAGTTCTTGTCTCTGTCCGCCGCAATTTCATCATGCTCTTCCAGCAGGTTGTTGACAAATATGGCACGATACATGGGCAAATGCAGTTTACCTTTGGTGAAATCTCTCGCATCTACTCCCATGGCCTGCATGGTAGCCATTAGCTCTTCTATGGTGTCATCCTGCTCAAGTCTGATGAAATCGCCATTTTTCAGCTTGAAAAACTTTTTCTTTTTTCTGTAACTCTCAAGCAGCTCCAGAAGCTCCTCTTCCGACATATCATCGGTAGATATCTCCAGATTCAGAATTCCGCTTTCTACAGATACTCCGACTCTCGTTACCGGCGCTTTACGGATTTTCAGTTTCTCAAAATCCTTGCTGGCATGAATCTCGCCTATGGCCATCATGTCCTTCATACCTTCGTTCAAAAGGTCAAAGGTATTCTCCCCTGTTTTTTCGCAGGCAAATGTCTCGTTGTCAGAGCTTACGTCAGGGAGATACTTCATTAAAGTATTTACAGCATTCTGTTCATACTCCATATCTCTGGTTTCCGGAAATGGAAAGTCTGCATCCGTGAGCTTATGAAGATGGATTGCTTCATCGCCATACCTGGCCTGCACTTTTCCTATGATGAAATCCTCATTGGCATCCATATAGAAAACTATCTCGCACTCAGGCGGAAGATATTTTTGGAGCGGCGTCTTGCCATTTTCCACCACCTCTATCTCCGGACACTCGAGAAGCTTCGGCAGAAATCTGTAATAGAACTCCGAAAGCTTTTTCTTTCCTATAGTAAAGGACATGTCAGGAGTATCCTTCACACTTTCTATAAGCATGTTTACCATAGGTGAAAGTTCGTCAACTTTATAGAATACAGCATTTTCCTCATCCAGGATGTAGCTGTTGTTCGTGCCTTTCATTATATATGGGATATCCACCCATACTGACAGTCCGGCAAATTTTTTGTCTTTACCTTTTAATTGTTCTATCTCAACTGTTACCTTTAACTTACCCTCTGTTACCTTTATACTCTTTATAATAGGACTTCCGTCGATATCGATAGTTTTACCTTTTGTTGACTCATAAAACATATCGAGGATTTCAGGAGTTAAATCAACCTTATCCTTTAATGTTATATTATCGCCATAGTAGTATCTCAGATTGTTGATCTTCTGTGAGATATAATCTACTTCACTTTTGGCCTTCTCTATGATTTCATAGTACTTTTTTGATTCCTCATCGAAATCATAGTCCATGAAGGATATCATGTTCTTGGTTCCAAGTTTTAGAGTTCCATTTTGTTCTCTTGTTTCAACAAGATTGGTTATGCTCTTTAATTTATAGAGTTTTTCAATGCCTATCTTGAAGGAAAGTGACAGGTCACTGTCAGCATCTCTTCCAAAAGACAGCTTTGGCTCGATCTTTACAATATTTTTCTTCTGAGTTTTTTCCTCGATGATCTGATTACTCAGCATCTTACGATAGGCCCTCAGGACATTGTCACCATGGAGATCCGTGCTGTCGCCGGGATTGTACTTGGCGATATAGTCATCAGCAAAAATCAGGAGCGCCAAAACATGTGCACACACACTACGGTGAGAATAATAGCTGTAATACGCGCTTCCATCACGGGCACAATCGTCAAGAAGTAACTTATCTTTTGTGAACACCACCCTCACATCGAAAGAACCAAAACGTCCTGATGTGCACTCTCCTATGACATCTATAGCAAACCGGGTTTCTCCTGATGTTGACCGAAGGTACATAGTATCGACTTTGATGATTTTAATTTCACCTTTATTGATCATCATACGGGCTTCTTTAATGTCATCCTCTTTAACGCTATAGCCTTCAAGAACTTTTTCTACATTAAAATATGTGTTACCCTTGTTTGATTTCAGTGACTTGCTCCACTGTGAACTTACTGTTCTGGATTGCTCGAAATAATACAGAACTGCCGCCTCATGTTTACAGAAATTTCCGTCTTTCGCATAAGGGCAGTCACAACTCATCTTCATATTAACAGTATCCGGATACATGATCCTGACATTATACATCTTCGTTCCGATAACTCTTGCTATACAACTGTTACCTGAAGCTGCAAATCCCTTTACATGACCTTTTTTATAATAACTCCAGCCTCTTTCAAGCACATCCTCATCAAACAATACCTCCCACTTATATTCCATGTCCCGACCCGGTCCTCCTCTATAAACGTAAGTTTTTTACCGTTTATCTCTGACATACAGATGCAGATCTATCCGGTTCCTTTTTCCTACTGCTCCAATGCGCATCAATTTTTCTGATTGTACAAAAAACAACATGTTAATTGCAATATAAAACGCATAATTCACTACCTCCCTCATTTTCTTACTCACTTCAAAAAACGGTTATACCCACTGCAGTTTTTGCAGATTAGGCATAACCGTTTTTTATAGCTTTTATATCTTTAATCCCTTTTTATGAGAACTTCCTTTCCCTCAAAGGCAAAGGCAAGCTTTATTATCTTTTCCTTTTCATATCCTGCGGACAGCAGCTCTGCCTCATACTTTTTATCTTCGATCTGTTTTAATGCCATATCGCAGAGCTCATCAAGTGTCTTGCCCTTTTCACTTCTGCGTTTTGACTTAAACTCGATGATCACAGCATTATCCTTTTTATCTTTCGGGCGGAGCATCACATCATAACGTCCGAGACCACTCTCACGGTTTGACTTTATCTCATATCTGTCACGGAGTTCCACAAGAAGCCCGATCACAAGGCCATGATAGAAGTTTTCAGGGGCTGCCTTGCCGCTTCCGTCAAAAGTACTGATCATACTTTCACAGATTTCCGACATGGTATCCATCATGTCATCGATACTGCCTTCCAGAAGGGCCTTTACGAAATAACTGTAGTTTTCTCCTTCATTTTCAAACCATCTCTCTACAAGCAGACTAAAGCTGTCCTTTACTTCGTGGTTTGTGAGTTTCAGGCTATATACTGCCATATTTCCTTCGCCTTCAATCGTAACAGGCTTTAGGTATCCTGCTGAAAATAAAAGGCTCCATATGGCATTCTTATTTCCGGTCATCTCACCATAGACAAGCTGTTCATCAATTTTCGTTTGTATAACTCCATCATTAAGCAGCTCTTCAAAAGCCTTCTTTATTTCAACACTTCCTTCTCTAACAAGCTTTGATACAAGTGAGTTTGAACTTGTATTGGCCCAGTACGGCTCATATTTTCCTTTTTTTAAAAATGAAATAATAGACCATGGATTATAGATATCCTCAGTGTTTCCAAACTTAAACCCGTCATACCATGCTTTTACCTTTTCCTTTTCGGAACTGTATCCGTAACTGTCCAAAGATTCAAATACTTCCTTTTCTGTAAATCCAAAACAGTCTGCATACATATCTGATGAAATAGTTACTATCTGTAGATTATTTAAATCTGAAAACAAAGACTCTCTGCTTACTCTCGTGATACCGGTCAGAAGCGCTTTCCCGAGATAAGGATTTGTTTTAAGTGTAGAGTTGAACATGTTCCGCATAAATCCAACCAGCTCGTCCCAATATCCGTTTACATACGCTTCCTGCATTGGGGTATCGTATTCATCGATCAGGATCATGACTTTTTTACCATAGTAATCTGAAAGCCATCGGCAAAAAGTATTAAGACATTGACCGGCTGTTTTCTCATCCATGTCGTAACTTACTTTTTTGTAAAAATCCTGGTCTTTATCACTCATTTTATCCTTGAGCCAGTTATTTCGTGCGATCCATTCAGTAAAAAGCCAGTTAAACTGTTGTAAAGCACCTTGATATGTCTCTGCTTTAACCCCGGCAAATGAAACAAAGAGTACCGGCCACTTGCCACACTCCTCCATCATTTCTGTATCTTTGGAAATATTTAATCCCCTAAAGAGTTCCTCATTGTTTCCCTGTCTAATCGAGAAGAACTTCTCCACTGTGCTCAGCATCAATGTCTTTCCGAAACGGCGCGGACGGGTGATCAAAGTTATATCATCGTTGCTTCTCCACCACTCAGATATAAACTTTGTTTTGTCAATATAGAAATTGTTTTGTTCTATGACCTTCTCATAATCCTGAATGCCAAGTCCGACAGTCTTTAACATTTACTGCACCTCTTCTCACTACATACATATATTCTTATGTGCTTATACTATCATAATTCCCATACAAAAAAATGGATGATCATGCGAGAATTATGTATCATTTAACTGACATCATACTATTCTGTACTTCCTCTATAAGCTTCATGGGATACTTGCAGAAAGATGCTATCTCTTCCGGTGTTTTGCCATCCTGTAGCATTTCTGCAATTTGCTCACGCTTATGTTCTTCTCTTCCTATCCGCTGCTCATTTAGCCTTTTCTTTTCATCGAGTATCAGCTGACTGTCCAACAGTCCTTTATTCATTTTTTCGTTTTTCATTTATGATCCTTCACATAGTTTTAGTATAGCATCAAAATCAAAAGCATTTATTAAAAGTTCGTTTAATAAACTCCTGATCAAAAAATAAAATAGGGATATCTTTAAAGATATAAATATAGATAATTGAAACTAAGATAGTTCAAATCTTTTCGCCCATAGATATGGGGCTTTTGAATATTCGTGTGAAATCATACATGTTATATTAATTTCTGTCAATACCACGCAAAAATTCATAATAGCTTTAAGTGATTCAGAAACCCAAAGGCTTATGAATCTGCAACTGCAAAAAACAACCATATACTCTGTGTAGTCACAGAATAACATGGTTGTCTTTTTAGGCTCTTTTATAACTTATTCACTTTTCAGTCTTCTGCCTTGTGGAGTTCGTACTCGTTTTCGAAATACTCATCCAGACACTGAAGGTTCATGACTCCGTCCACGATAGATACCTCGAAGGTTGAGTCCCTGAGGCTGCTCTTCTCGAAATCCACCTTGAGAGTATCTTCTTCTAGCTCGTAGTCGAAGCTGTAGCTGTGCTCCGGAAGTACCAGAGCCCCTGATCCGCTCTTTGTGAAGCGGTAGGCTTTCAGTTTAACTATTTACAAAACATTTCCGATTAGGTTAACATATCTTGAGATAATAAATAAAAGGATATAGGAATCCGGATATATCTGTATCGGTATGTCAGACATAAACGGAGATAACTATACCTTTATGGGGAGGATCAGATTAATGTCACAGGAAAATACAGAGCAAAGCAGAGACAGCGTCATCGTTAGAACCAGTATCATAGGTATAGTTGCCAATGTTTTCCTCGCCACCTTTAAAGCGGTAGTCGGTGTGCTGTCAAACTCCATCGCCATCGTGCTTGATGCGGTCAACAACTTATCCGATGCCATGTCATCGGTCATAACCATAGTAGGAACAAAACTTGCCGGAAGAAAACCCGACAGAAAACATCCTTTGGGATACGGAAGACTTGAGTACCTTAGTGCAACCATCATCTCTGTCATCGTTCTCTATGCCGGCGTCACATCTTTTGTGGAATCGGTAAAGAAGATCCTTTCTCCTGAGAAAGCCGATTACAGTACGGTCACACTTGTTATAGTTGCCGCCGCTGTGGTAGTTAAGATCATTCTGGGAAGATATGTAAAGAGTGTTGGTAAGAAAGTAAACTCCGATGCACTCATAGCCTCGGGAACGGATGCAACCCTTGATTCCATCATCTCTGCATCGACACTGGTTGCTGCCGCCATATATATGACTTCAGGCATTTCCCTGGAAGCCTGGCTCGGCGCCATTATTTCCATCGTGATCATAAAATCAGGTATAGAGATGCTCAAGGATACGGTATCCCAGATACTCGGAGAAAGAGCAGATGCCTCTTTTACAAAGGCCATCAAAGCGACCATCGCTAGCTTTCCTGAAGTAAACGGAGCCTATGATCTGGTGCTTCATGCCTACGGTCCCGATACCTACGTAGGTTCAGTACACATTGAAATACCTGATACCATGACTGCCGGAGAGATAGACAGACTCACCAGAAATATCCGTCGAGAGGTTTATAAGAAACATAAGGTGATGCTTGAGGGTGTCAGCGTTTATTCCATTAACACGAAGGATGATAATGCTCACGCCATGATGGAAACCTGCAGAAACATCGTACTGTCACATGAATATGTGCTTCAGATGCATGGCTTCTATGTTGACGAAGAACTGAAAAACATAACCTTCGATATGGTTATAAGCTTTAAGGCAAACAATAAGGAAGAAATCCTGAAAGAAATATCAGACAAGATCCGGGAAGTATATCCGAACTACAAACTATACATCGCGCTAGACGCAGATTTCAGTGATTAGTAGCGAGGCACCTGTATTTTTTGATAGTACTTTTGTAAAGCCGGAGGGCATCCATTTAAAAATGGATGCCCTCCGGCTTTTTTATTACTTCACAAACTTAATTCCGTCACAAGTAGAAACTCTCATTCTGATAGAATCGGTGTAACTGATCTTAACCTTTTTGTCGATAGAATCAGCGGCAACCTTTGCCAGTTTCTCATCACCATCTATAGTGAAACAGAAAACCTCACCCTCATCAGTCTTAAGGTAGATGATACCGTCTTTGAACTGAGCAAGAGTTCCCTTGATCTCAAAAACCTCTGATTCATCACCTTCAAGCTTGTCTTCTGTACAGATGCGGTATGCTTTGGCATCATCGGATGAAAGCTTTCCGAGATAAAGAACCTGCGCATAAGTTCCAACCTTGGCTTTTCCTATGGTTGTGGCATATGAAGGAATCTTGAAAGTATACTCAACTCCATCCTGAGGACCGTCATCAGTGTTTATACCCTCATCCTCTCTTATTGTGATGGAATCATCCGAAAGCTTTGTTATCTCGCCGTAAACCTGAGGCTCTGCTGAAAAATCATCAGAAACATACTCATAAGGAACCGACATAACAACCTCAGCCACCTTTGCGCCATCAGCCGGGATATCGGAGCCCTCGTCTCCATTATAGAAGATTTCGACTTCATCACCGGGCATAAGCTCCCATGCAGGATTTACAAATGCATCAGTTGTATCCAGTGTTAAACTTGTACCATCAACATACTCAACTGTAAGATTCTTACCATCCAGTTTCTGCACTGTAGCCTGGAAACTCTGCATATTTGATATGTCAACAGGTCCTGCTACACTTGAATCCCCGTCAACTCCTATTCCTGAATTATCTTCAGTAGCTGCTTGAGCAGTAGTCTCTGCTGCCTCTTTTTTTCCACCCTGACAGGCAGCAAGAGAAAGAACTGCCAGAACTGTCATTGCTGTATAAACAAACTTTTTCATAATGTTTCTCCATTCCGTGTGTCACAATCCCCGATGCATTAAGCCCCAAAGGTCATAACCACACTTTTATTCTCCTCTTTTTCTTATTTCCGGGTCCCGGGAAACTAATCCCACAGACCAGGTGATAATAAAAATAGCACTAAAGAAGTTTCACTTCTACCCGAAACCTCTTAACACTTTATTAAAAAAAGTGAAAATCCGGCTTTGAGCGCTTCAAAAGAATCCGCAAGGATTCTCTCATCTTTTATGTTTATGAGGATAATGATAAAATTCCGCATCCTTTATGGCGTCCGGCAGATACTGCTGCTCCACCCAGTTTCCGGGAAAATCATGAGGATATTTGTATCCGATTCCCCTGCCGAGTTTGCTGCTTGCAGGATAATGGGCATCCTGAAGATAGGGCGGTATGGGAAGATTTCCGCTTCTGTCCACCTCGGACATTGCCTCGGATATCGCCACGCAGCAGGCATTGCTCTTTGGAGCCGACGCCACATAGGTACAGGCCTGGGAAAGAATGATCTGGGCTTCCGGCATCCCCACACGTTCAATAGCCAGAAATGCATTGGTCGCCACTACCAGTGCCTGTGGGTCAGCATTACCCACATCCTCAGAAGCACAGATAACGATACGTCTCGCAATGAATTTAATGTCTTCTCCGGCCTTCAGCATGCGGGCAAGATAATAAACCGCCGCATCGGGATCAGAGCCCCGCATGGACTTGATAAAGGCCGAAATGGTGTCGTAATGGTTGTCGCTGTCCTTATCATATCTGACAGCCCGTTTCTGTATGCATTCTGCTGCAACAGGAAGAGTTATATGGATACGTCCGTCGGGTTCCCTGTCAGTGGTGAGAACCGCAAGCTCGATGGCATTAAGGGCAGCTCTCGCATCTCCGTTTGCCGTGTCGGAAAGAAATGCTCTCGCATCATCGTCAATGTATGCATGAAAAGACCCGACTCCCTTTACGGAATCTGAAAGAGCCCTGTCTATAAGGGTCGCAACATTTTCCTGAGACAAAGGTTTAAGTTCAAAGATTCTTGACCTGGAAATGAGAGCGCTGTTTACCTCGAAGTAAGGATTTTCTGTTGTGGCACCAATGAGCGTGACCGTGCCGTCCTCAACATAGGGAAGGAGGAAATCCTGCTGGGCTTTGTTGAAACGATGTATCTCGTCTACAAACAGTATGGTTTTTCTGCCATAGCCACCCTGATTCTGCTTAGCCTTCGTCACCACTTCTTCAAGGTCCTTTTTGCCGGCCACAGTTGCATTGACAGATTCAAAATCCGCGCTTGTGGTATGGGCGATGACCTTTGCCAATGTTGTCTTTCCGGTTCCCGGCGGTCCGTAAAAGATAATGGAGCCCAGCTTATCCGCCTTTATGGCACGATAGAGCAGCTTTCCCGGGCCGACGATATGTTCCTGCCCCACCACTTCATCAAGAGTCTGAGGTCTCATACGTGAAGCAAGAGGAGCTTCATCCTCTTTATTCTTCTCCGCCATATATTCAAAAAGATCCATTATTTCTATATCCTTTCGCTTTTTACTGACAATTCAGTTGACCCTAACATTTTACGAGTTTTCATAAACTATAGCAATATGCACACTGTGCTAAAGAAATCCACAGGGGACGATTCTCTCCGGCGAGAGCCGTTCCCGGTGGATAACTCCCAAATAAAAAGACCATCGCTTCGGCGACAGTCTTTCGTTCTAAGCTGAAATTTCCGACGCCATCCTGACTATCATCGGAAAGCGGTAGCTGCAGCGTTCGGCATTTTCATTGATCACTATGGCAGGCTTGTAAAGCTCGATAAACTCCATGAATCTGTCAGAGTAATCTCCCCAGACAAATATGGTTTTTCCGAAGCTTTCCGCAATGTCATCCAGGATGTAATTCTCCACGTAGGAGTCTCCGATGATGAGAACCACTTCGTCATTTCCGGCATTTTCACAGGTGAATATCCTGTGGCCGGTGCCCTCAAGAGGAGTTATCTGAAGATCATCCTCCACAGCTCCCGGATTTTTTATAACGTAACCTGGCTGCTCGTCAATCTCATGGATTCCGCCGTAAAGAGTCGTTCCCTGATCCTTCAGTTCAATGTCATAGTCCTCCGGTTCCAACACTTTATACTTTGTCGCCGGCTCTACAACATTATCCTTGACCTGCTTTGAGACCTCAGAAACTGAACCGGTATTTAAATGCGAAACGTCCCCGGAAACATCAAACAATATTCCGGAATTACCCGTACTTTCATTATTGTATGAAAGTGCCTCACCGACTCCACGGTTCAGTTCTTCCATCAGCTCCCGGTAAGCGAGGTATGCTCCAAACTCTGTCCAGTGGGAAGGGTCTGTGTATCGCCCGAAGGTCTCACCCTCTGTTTTACCTTCTTTCAGAACCTCTGTAGTGTCGATCACATCCACTGTAGTATTTGCCTTAAGGCTCTTCATGACCTGGTCAACCAGAGATTCATCCCCGTATTGATTCACGGAGGTCATGAACTGTTCGGGGTAAATGCTGTGCTTATCGCGGCACTGCATGTAATAGTATCTTATGCCCCTTGCCTCCAAAGTATCCTTTATCTTTTGGTAAGCCGCCGCGGTCTCATCCAGCTGCTCCTGTGAGTAAAGATTCTTGTGCTGATAATCCAGAAGCATTTCCTTTTCTGCATAGTTGAACTCTCCCTTCGGCCCCAGATAAAAATCGGAGCTGCCGGTTCCCGCAGAAGAAAGATTCCCGAACACCCTGTACTGGAGCCCTGCATTGAGCCTGACCAGCACGGATCTGAGCCCGATGTTGTCATTGATCCAGTTCTCAAAGTCTGAGGCAAATGCTTCGTTCAGGCTTCCGTCATCCTTCACAAGGGCTGCTCTCTTCGCCAGATACCGGTTCTCATCCCGGGACAGACCGCCATTCTCCCTGTTCACCGTAACAAGAGGTATAAACAGCACCAAAAGGAAGGCTGCCGCAAAAACTATATTCTGTTTTTTCAGATGTTTTTTATTCTCCACCGGAAAACCTTTCCTTTTCTATAATGCCTTTAGGCTACTGATGAAACAGGCATCATGCATCGAAACTATCCCTGAACGCTATCCTGAATTATCAGAACTGGAAATAAATAAACGGGTTATAGGTTCCGGAAACTATACGCATAACTGATAACAATAACAGCAAAATCAGAGCGATGTCTCTCGCAAAAGTACATACAGCCGGATTGCCCTCAGACTTAACCTCGGACTCAACCTCAGACTCAACCTCAGACTCAACCTCAGACTCAACCTCGGACTTAACCTCGGACTTAACCTCGGACTTAACCTCTGTCTTGCCCTGCACTTCTCTTTCCTCACATTTCTTCACTTTTATATTCAGTATGCGGTCAGTTTCAAACCCTGTCTTCCTAAGCAAAAATCCCGGAATATTCAGGGATAAAGCAATGCCTGCCACCAGAATAAATGCCGTCCAGCCATCCAGATACCACATCACACTATATCCCGGAGTCTGCCCCAGGGCACGACCCAGCATAGTCTTCAGATACCACAAACCTTCGGATAGTGATCCGGCTCTGAAAAATACCCAGCCTATGAGCACTACAAGCAGTGTGTATACGTGGCGGATCAATACTTTTATGTTTTCAAAAACATCGTTTTCTTTTGACATCTGTGATACCTCTGGTCCACTTCTGCCCCGTGATCCGGTGTCAATGACTGATACATTTACATGTCCTGCAGTACTTCCACCCGGCTTCCTGAATGCCCTCTCAACAAGCATGAACATCCCATGCCAGAGCCCCCAGAAGATATAGTTCCAGGCAGCCCCGTGCCAGATGCCGGTAAGGAGGAAGACGATAAAAAGATTTCTGTAGGTATTCAGCGTTCCTTTACGATTTCCCCCGAGAGGAATGTACACATAATCCCTGAACCAGCTGGACAACGAAATGTGCCAGCGCCTCCAGAACTCAGTTATGGATCTTGAAATGTAAGGAAGATCAAAGTTCTCAAGAAAATGGAATCCAAACATCCTTCCGAGACCTATGGCCATATCCGAATAACCTGAAAAATCAAAATATATCTGCAGCCCATAGGCTATGGCACCAAGCCAGGCGATGGCAACTGTATTGTTCTCTATGCCCTGTCCCCAAATGCTGTCCACGGTAACCGCCATGGTATTGGCTATCAGGGCTTTCTTCGAAAGTCCTATGATGAACCTTCTTGCGCCGTCAGAAAAATCATCGATACTGACACTTCGCTCATCGATCTCCGCCTCCACATCCGTGTAGCGCACGATGGGACCCGCAATGAGCTGAGGGAACAGCATTACATAAAGAGCAAGCTTAAAAGGGTTCTTCTGAACTCCCGCCTTGTTCCGATACACATCGATGGTGTAGGACATTGCCTGAAAGGTGAAAAAACTTATACCTATAGGAAGAACTATATTTCTGAGCGAAAAACCTGTCTTAAAGATCTGATTGACAGTGGCAATGGTAAAATCGAAATATTTAAAATAAAAGAGCAGCAGAAGATTTGCCGCAACCGTAAGGAAAAGAAACAGCTTCTCCGGCCTCTTGTTCACCTTAAGGCCTTTACGTTGATTTCGTACCTGTACTGCGGAATCCTCTGCCGTAAGGCCGATAGGATTTCGTACCTGTACTGCGGAATCAGGCAGCGAATTCTTTTCCCTGCCTGAATAAATGAGCAAGGCACCTGTGTAATTTATAAGTATGCTTGCAGCTATGATCCAAACGTAGCCGATCTGCGACCACGCAAAGAAAATAAGGCTCATAAAAAGCAGCCAGTAATTACCGAAGATCTTACGGTCCTTAAATATCTTTTTATCTAAAAACAGACACAAATAGTAACCTGCCAGTGTCAGTGGCAGGAAACCGAATAAAAACAATGTAGAACTAAAAACCATGAGGAATGACTCTCCATTCAGACGCTATACGATCATAACTCTGTAATAGCGTTTCTAGCCGTGCGACGATAAAAACTTCTCAAAGTATTTCAAGTTATCTCCGTAAAAACGTTATTTTGCCGTGCGATTGGCTTCTCAAATTCTGATCGAAGAAGATGACAGCTTTGACTTATCAGCCCTTAGTGGTTTCCTTTGGCTCCTCTGCATCAAAGAGTCCCAATGCATCCTTTGCGGCATTCATAACACCCTCCGAAGTATAGGTAGCTCCGGAAACTCCGTCGATCTCATAGCCGTCCTTTTCAACCAGCTGCTTCTCAAGCTCGGGAAGGGCTGCGCCGCCAACCTCCGGGGTTTCATCATTACCCTCTATGGAAGCCTTAACGATGTCGTCTCCCTTCATGGTGAGTGTCACGGTAATGGTTCCGCCAAAACCTTCCGCGCTTCCCACCAGCTCTCTTTCCTGAGCCTCGGTTGTTTCTTCCTTTGTAGCCTCCGGAACCTTATTTGCGTTGCAGGCTGCAAGAGAAAGTAAAAGAACTCCCGACATTATCATTAATGTTTTTTTCATATAACTCCCCATTCCGCGGGTGCCGTTTCCGGCTAATGCTTAGACCCCCCGCTTCTCACTTAAATATATATTTTATCCCGCCGCCGGGGCAGGAAGCATTTACAACAACTATGATGCCAAACTTCACCGAATATCACAAGAGGTTTTATCGGATATCACTCACGTTATGCTACATATGATGACAGTTCAGCCGGTATACCTTATTTTCGCAGTGAACAAGGCATTACATTGACCCATATTCCGGTTACCAGCATTTGAGTCATCCTGATTGGCAGGTTACATTGACTCAATTTCAGGTAATCAGCATTT